>JBGQHF010000075.1:0-17174 GCA_041497835.1 Terriglobia bacterium | reverse complement strand
CTCGAATACGACGACGTGATGAACAAGCAGCGCGAAACGATTTACGCGATTCGCCGCTCCGCGCTCGAAGGCAAGGACCAGCGCGATTACATCCTGGGCATCGCCGAAGACGTCGCCCGCGAACTGGTGGACACCTACTGCGCCCGCGAACTGCACCCGGACCAGTGGAACACCGTGCAATTTCTCGCCGAGGTGAACGCGCAGTTTGGCGTTGACGCGAAGGTCGCCGGCGCGAACCCCGCCGAGAAAAATCATGACGAGCTCGCCGAAACGCTTGCCGCCGCCGTCCTGAAACGCTACGAGGAAAAAGAGCTGCAATTCACGCCCCAGCTTCTCCGCTGGCTCGAACGCCGCATCATCCTCGACGTCGTGGATTCGCAATGGAAGGATCACCTCCTTTCGCTCGACCACTTGAAAGAAGGCATCGGCCTGCGCGGCTACGGCCAGAAAGACCCGCTCGTCGAATTCAAGAAGGAAGCGTTCACGCTCTTCGAAGACATGATGACGCGCATCGACGATGAAACGGTGCGTTACCTCTTCCACGTGCAGATGCAGCAGGGCGAGCAGCCGCCGTCAAGTGTGGCTGAGCCGCGCCGCGGCGGGCCTACTTCTCCGCGTCCGCAAGCCGCCTCCGCTGCCGCCAGCGCGCGGGCCGGTGAGCCGGAGCATCTTCCGGCCGTCGCGCGCGAAATCGAGCGGCGCCAGCAGCGCCAGCAGCGCGACCTGCAGTATCAGACCGGCCCGGCCCAGGCCGAAGCGCCCAAACCGGTCCGCGCCGGCGCGAAGGTCGGCCGCAACGATCCCTGTCCCTGCGGTTCAGGGAAAAAGTACAAGAAGTGCCACGGCGCAAACGCATGATTTGCTGCGTTTTCTAATTCCGTCATTCCGAACGGAGTGAGGAATCTCTTTTCGTTCGCTAAGGAGAGAAACGAACATGCCCCCAGCACCGATGCAGCAGCCGGAAAAAATGCCCATCCCGGGCGTGAAGAATCTCGTCGCCGTCGCCAGCGGCAAGGGCGGCGTTGGCAAGACAACCGTCGCCGTCAATCTCTCTCTGGCGCTGGCGAAGCTCGGCCACAAGGTCGGCCTTCTCGACGCCGACGTGTACGGCCCCAACGTCCCTCTGATGCTCGGCACCACGGCGGAGCCGCGCGCCACCGAAGACCGCAAGATTTATCCTGTCGACGCGATGGGTGTGAAGATGATCTCCATGGGCCTTCTGAACCCCGGTGACCGCCCGATGATCTGGCGCGGGCCGATGCTTCACAGCGTAATCCTGCAATTCCTACGCAGCGTGCAGTGGGGCGAACTGGACTACCTCATCGTGGATCTTCCGCCAGGTACCGGCGACGTGCAGCTCACCCTGATCCAAACCGTTCCGGTGACGGGCGCCGTCGTCGTCACCACTCCCTCCACCGTGGCCATCGCCGATGTGCGCAAAGCCATCGAGATGTTTCGCCAGGTCAATGTCGAAGTCCTCGGCGTCGTCGAAAACATGAGCACGTTCTCTTGCCCGCACTGCGGCAAGCCCGTGGACATTTTCGGCCACGGCGAGGGCGCGCGCACCGCCCTCGAATACGGCGTGCCCGTCCTCGGCGAAATCGAAATTGATCCGCGCATTCGCATCGGCGGCGACACCGGCCTGCCCGTCGCCGCGGCGGGCGAATCCGGTCCCGGCGCGAAGAGCCTCTATGCCATGGCCCGCGCCGTCACCGCGCGCCTGAAAGAGACCGCCGCGTCTGCCTCCGGCCCTGCGATTCACATCGACTGACGGTTGGCTGCAAAACCTGGCTGGAATTCTGTCAGCCGCACAGCGGAACATTTCTCAATCCGCCCGCGTTTCTAGCTGCGAGGCCACTGTGGACACTCCGCCATCTACCCCTGAATCCCGCCCGGGCGATTGGACGCTCCTCGGCGGGCTTTCGTTCGCGCTCTTTTTCCTGCACATGCTCTTTAACGGCCGCTACGGCTATTTCGTGGACGAGCTCTACTACCTCGCCTGCAGCCACCATCTCGATTGGGGCTATGTGGACCAGGCGCCGCTCATCGCCGTCATCACTTGGCTCGAACGGGTCACCCTCGGCGATTCGCTTCACTCCTTGCGCTTTCTTCCCGCCGTTGCTGCGGGCTTGAAAGTTCTGCTCGCGGGGCTCATCGCGCGGGAGCTTGGGGCGCGCCGCTACGCCGTCGCGCTCGCCTGTATCGCCGTCATCGTCGCGCCTCTCTATCTCGGCATGGACAATCTCCTCACCATGAACGTCTTCGAGCCGCTCTTCTGGATGGGCTGCGCGCTCATCGCGCTGAAAATCTTCCACGGAGCCACCCCGAAGCTCTGGCTGCTCTTCGGCCTGCTCGCCGGCCTGGGGCTTCAAAACAAACATTCCACGCTGTTCTTCGGTTTCGCCCTGGTCGTCGGCATGCTCCTCACGCGCGAGCGCCGTCACTTCGCCCAGCCCTGGATCTGGCTCGGCGGCTTGCTCGCCTTCCTCATCTTTTTGCCCAATCTCGTCTGGGAGATTCACCGTCACTTTCCGACGCTCGAGCTCCTGCGAAATGTTCAGGCCAGTGGCCGCAATACCGCGATTTCCTGGCTCGGTTTCCTCCTCACGCAGATCTTTTTGATGCACCCGCTTGCCGCTCCCCTGTGGATCGCCGGCCTCGTCTCTCTCCTGCGCGGCAGGGCGGGGGAGGGAGGCCGCGTTCTCGGTTGGACCTACCTCGTCATTCTGTTCTGCATGCTCGTGCTGCAAGGCCGCATCTACTACCTCGCCCCGGCCTATGCCATGCTCTTCGCCGCGGGCGCCGTCGTATTCCAGAACTGGGTCGAGCGGCGCTCCTGGAACTTGCTGAAGCCGGCCTACATCGTCGTGTTGCTCGTCACCGGCGCGATCTTCGCTCCCTTCGCTTACTTCCCGATGCTCACGGTGGACCAATACATCGCGTACTCGAAATTCATGCATCTCGCGCCGCCCAAAATTGAAAATCAAAGGGAGGGGCCGCTGCCGCAGCTTTATGCCGATCAGTTTGGCTGGAAGGAGATGGCTCAGGTCGTGGCCGGCGCTTATTTCAAGCTGCCGCCGGAGGAGCGGAAAGACTGCGCCATCTTTGGCCAGAACTACGGGGAGGCAGGCTCGATCGATTTGTTTGGCGCGAAGATGGGTCTGCCGAACGCCCTTTCCGGCCACCAGAGTTATTCCGACTGGGGGCCGCGCGGCTACACGGGCTCCTGCATGATCGTGATGGGCGACAATTACGAAACTCTGTCGCGGAAATTCGAGAGCGTCGAGAAGGTCGGCACGGTCTATCACCCGCTCTCGCTGCCTTACCGGCATTTCGACGTCTATTTGGTGCGCCGGCCGAAGATGGGCACGCTCCCCGAGTTCTGGCCGAAACTCAAGCACTGGAACTGAAGTCGGCCGCCGCGCCTTCCTTGTCAGTTCCCGAGCCGGATGTTATCTTGGCTCGATTCCGTGTGGTTGAAATTCCACGTGGGGCCACGATACTTGTGGTGAGCGAAGCCGAACCATATCGTGCCCCTGCAACAACATAGCGGCAAGCTGGAGGGATGGAGCGAGATCATCCAGCGGCGGCGGACAAGATTGAAAAAACAACCGGACATTCGAGCGTATTGCGGCAAGCGGCCGGAGATCGCCGCGTCGGCCTACATTGACCCGGCGGCGGTGGTCATCGGCGACGTCGTCATCGGCGAAGACGCCAGCGTCTGGCCCTGCGCTGTCATTCGCGGCGATGTGAATTACATCCGCATCGGAGCGCGCACCAACATCCAGGACGGAGCGGTCCTTCACGTCATGCGCGAAGAATGGCCGCTGCACGTCGGCGACAACGTAACCATCGGGCATTCCGTCACGCTGCACGGCTGCACCATCGAATCGCGCTGCCTCATCGGCATGGGCGCGATCATCCTCAATGGCGCAACCATCGGCGCCGGCTGCATGATCGCCGCCGGGACGCTCATCCCCGAGCGCACGGTGATCCCGCCCGGCAGCCTCGTCATCGGCCAGCCCGGTAAAGTGAAGCGCGCCCTCAGCGAGATTGATATGGCATCGATTGATCGCTACGCGCAGCGCTACGTCGAATATGCGGAGATTTACCGCAGCGAGTCCATGTAGCGCCGGGCTTTAGCCCGGCATCTGTCGGTTGCAGCAGGGTATGTAGCGCCGGTCTTCAGGCCGGCATCTTCAAGGAGCGCATCGAGTGAGCGAAGGCGCAGCAAAAAAGGAAGAAAAGCCGAGCAAATTTCAAGCCATTCGCGGCACGCGCGACATCCTGCCGCCCGATTCCGCCCTCTGGAACCGCGTCGAGCAAACCGCGCACGAAGTCTTCGCCACCTACGGCTACGGCGAAATTCGCCTGCCAGTTTTTGAATCAACGGAGCTGTTCGCGCGCTCAATCGGTTCGGACACGGACGTCGTCTCGAAGGAGATGTACACGTTTCAGGATCGCGACGAGTCGTCGGTGAGCCTTCGCCCCGAAGCCACCGCCAGCGTCTGCCGCGCCTACATCGAACACGGGATGCATTCGCTCCCGCAGCCGGTGAAGCTGTATTACATGGGCCCGATGTTCCGCCGCGAGCGCCCGCAAAAGGGCCGCTACAGGCAGTTCTACCAGATTGGCGCCGAAGTCCTTGGCGGCAGCGACGCGCCCCCAATTGACGCCGAACTCATTGAAATGCTGATCGTTTTTTTTGCAAAGGTCGGCCTCGAAGGTGCCCAACTCGACATCAACTCCGTCGGCTGCCGCGAGTGCAGGCCGAAATACGTTGCGGTGCTCAAAGCCTCGCTGGAAAAAGTGAAGGACCAGCTCGGCCCCGACAGCCAGCGCCGCATCGAGACCAATCCTCTCCGCGTCCTCGACTCGAAGCTCGAGAGCGAGCAAAAAAACATCGCCGCGCTTCCACGCATCACGGCGCATCTCTGCGAAGACTGCGCGAAGCATTACGCCGAAGTGAAACGCCAACTCACCCTCCGCGGCGTCGCCTATCAGGAAAACTGGCGCCTCGTCCGCGGCCTCGACTACTACATGCGCACAACGTTTGAAATCACCGCGCCCGGCCTCGGCTCGCAGAACGCCGTCTGCGGCGGCGGCCGCTACGACGGGCTTGTAGAATTATTGGGTGGCCCGCCAACCAAGGGTATCGGCTTCGCCATCGGCGAAGACCGCCTCATTCTCTCGCTTCAGGAAAGCGGGAAGGGAACTGCCGCGCGCGCGCTGGACGTGTACATCGCGTGGATGGGAGAAAAAGCCTGCAAAACGGCCCTTCACGCCGCGCGCATCTTGCGCGACGCGGGCCTCTCCGTCGAGGTGCCCGCCACTGAACAAAAATTCGGCAAGGCCCTCGGCCACGCGGACAAACTCGGTGCGCGCTACGCCCTGATTCTCGGCGAGGACGAAATCACCACCGGCCAGTGGACACTGAAGACTCTGGCCGACGGCACACAGCAAAAATTGAGTGAGACTGATCTTTTAGCGTATCTGAAACGGGGTCAGTAGCACAGGCTTCAGCCAGTGCATGCAAGAGTTTTGAGAATGGCAAATCGCACCGACTGAAATCAGTGCTACAGGGAGAGAAAGACTTGTTGGACTTTCTGGGCGACCTGAAACGCACGCATTACTGCGGCGCCCTGCGCGCCGCGGATGACGGCCGCGACGCCGTCGTCATGGGCTGGGTGGCGCGGCGGCGCGACCTCGGCAACCTGCTCTTTCTCGACGTTCGCGACCGCGCCGGCATCGTCCAGGTTGTCTTCAACAAGGAGACGCAGCCCGCCGCTCACGCCAAGGCCGAGCAGGCGCGCTCGGAATTTGTCGTCGCCGTCGAGGGCAAAGTCGTCCGGCGCCAAAAAGCGAATCCCGAGCTCTCGACCGGCGAAGTCGAAATCATGGCTTCGGCTCTGCACATCCTCAACACCGCCAAGACGCCGCCCTTCCAGATCGAGGACGAAATCAACGCCGCCGAAGAGACGCGCCTGCGTTATCGCTACCTCGACCTGCGCCGCTCGAAGCCGCATCGCAACCTCGCGCTGCGCCACAAGATCGTGCTCGAAATCCGCAAGGCCATGGACGAGTTGGGCTTTTTCGAGGTTGAAACGCCCATGCTCACGCGCTCGACGCCGGAAGGCGCGCGCGACTACCTCGTTCCCAGCCGCGTCCATCACGGCCAATTCTACGCGCTGCCGCAGTCGCCGCAGATCTTCAAGCAGATCCTGATGATCAGCGGGCTCGACCGTTACTTCCAGATCGTCAAGTGCTTCCGCGACGAAGACCTTCGCGCCGACCGCCAGCCGGAGTTCACCCAACTCGACGTTGAAATGTCTTTCCCGCGGCAGGAAGACGTCTTCCGCGTGATCGAAAACGTCATGGTGCGCGCCTGTGCCGTCGCAAATCAGTTCCGGAAAAAAGAGGAAGGCGATTTGCCAATTGAGGTGATTTTTCCCTTTTCACAAATGAGCTACCGGGAAGCACTCTTGCGGTATGGTACGGACAAACCCGACCTTAGGTATCCAGCGACCATCTTTGCAGTCGATGATTCAGTGCCAGCGGGCACCGAAACCGGATTCGGTATTAGTAGACCGATTGTTGGATTTCATTTCTCTCAGCAGAATCTTCGGATTGCCCAGCCGCTCTCCAGGAATGCGATAAAAAACCTGGTGCAGACGGTCATAGAGCAGGCTGACAGGATAATTCCCGAGGTTGGCGCGCAGAGCAAAGAGCTAGGGAAGGCAAGCCTGTTTATCGATTGGTGCTTAGTCGGACAAAATCAAGCTCTACTGCGGAATCCAGGGCTTGCCGAGAAGTTGGCGCGAGATGTCGGTGCCAAGAGCGGTGATGTACTCTTCCTCGGCGCAATTCGCGGGGAGGCCAGGTTAAGAGACGATTTTCTGATTCATCGCTGCTTCGATATCCTGAGGGACAGGCTGAAGGGCTTTACTAGGGACTTTGTCCCGACCGCGTGGAAGTTTCTCTGGCTCACCGGCTTCCCGCTCTTCGAATGGAGCGAAGCGGACAAAGCCTGGGCCAGCGCCCAGCATCCTTTTACGGGCATCATCGAAGAAGACCTCGACCTGCTCGAGCAGCCGGAGCGCCGCGGAGAAATTCGCTCCAAGGGTTACGACCTGGTGCTCAACGGCGTCGAGCTCGGCTCCGGCAGCATCCGAATCCACCGCCAGGACATTCAGGAGCGCGTTTTCCGCGCGCTCGGTCTCAGCGAGGAACAGTCGCGCCGCCGCTTCGGTTTTTTCCTCGACGCGCTCACCTACGGCACGCCGCCCCACGGCGGCATCGCCTTGGGCATCGACCGCGTCGTCATGCTCCTGGCCGGCGAAAAGTCCATCCGCGAAGTCATCGCTTTCGCGAAAACCACCGCCGCCGTCGACCTCATGGCCGATTCGCCGTCGCCCGTCGACCAAGATCAGCTCGACCAACTTGGTATCGCGATCAAAGGAAGAGACAGGTGATTGCAATCGGACTGAGCTTCGGTCCAGTTGCCCGAGCACTGTCAATGCTTGCCTTTTCTACAGTTGTGCTCGTTCGGATTGCTCACAAGTATCGAGATGACAAGGCCATAGTTTTCGGTGTAATGACAACGCTCACCTTCTTGGCTATGATGACCTTTCTCAGAATCCCGGGCTTTCCGTTCGACGTTGTTGCCTGGCTCGCCCCGCCCTTGTATCTCCTGACACTCTGCACGCTGGTGCTCTTTGCACGAGACATTGTCCGATGGATACGAGGCGCGAAGCACCGACCGGGGAAGCAAGAATACCGTTCGGGAACGAAATGAGCCGAATACGCATATTACCGGAGGCGGTGGCGAACAAAATCGCCGCGGGCGAAGTCGTCGAGCGGCCCGCTTCCGTCGTCAAAGAGCTGCTCGAAAACTCTCTCGACGCCGGTGCGAAGACCATCCGCGTCGAAGTCGAAGCCGGCGGTAAGCGCATGATCCGCGTCATTGACGACGGACACGGCATGACCCACGACGACGCGTTGCTTTCCTTCGAGCGCCATGCCACCAGCAAGCTGCGCACGGTGGACGATCTGCTCTCCATCGCCACGCTCGGCTTTCGCGGTGAGGCATTGCCGACCATCGCGGCCGTCTCCCGCCTGCTTCTCGAAACGCGCGCCGAAGAAGAAGCCGACGGCACGCGTATTGAATTCGCCGGCGGAAAGCTCGTCGGCGTGAAGCCCGCCGGTCTTCCTGAGGGCACAACCGTCAGCGTCGCCGATCTTTTCTATTGCATTCCCGCGCGCCGCAAATTCCTGAAATCAGACACGACCGAACTCGGCCACATCGCCTCGCTCGTCACGCACTATGCGCTCGCCAATCCCGCGAGGCAATTCGTTCTAAAAACGCCGTCGCAGGAAATCATCAATTGCCCGCCCGCCGAGCAGCTTTCCGACCGCGTCTATCAGCTTTTCGGCCGGCAATCGCTCGACGAACTGGTGGAGATTCCCGCGTCCGCGGGCCCCTTCCGCGCCTCCATCACCGAGCCCGATCTGGAAGCGGGCGAAGAGCAAGCTACGCTCACCGTCACCGGCTTCACTTCCCGCCCCGAAGTGCAGCGGCCCAATCGCAACGGCATCTACGTCTTCGTGAACCGCCGCCTGGTGCGGGACCGTTTGATCCTCCACGCCATCCACGAGGCCTATCGCAACATCCTCCCACCCGCCGTCTTTCCCGCCGTCCTGCTGTTTCTAGAAATGCCCTACGACGAAGTGGACGTCAACGTCCATCCCGCAAAGGTCGAGGTGCGCTTCCGGCATCCGCAGTTCGTCCACGACTTCGCGCGCGACGCGATTCGCCATGCGCTGACCAATGCGCGCTCCATTGCCAGCTTCGCCGCGGCCGCGGCATCAGGCGCCTCGGCGCCCCAAGGCCCGCTGACCGGCCCGCCGCGCGCCGTCATTCCCCCGATCGGGCCCCCGATCGCGCCGATTGAAGAAATGGGAGTGGGCTCCGGCGTCGGCTCGGACGGCGGTGGTTATGGAGCCTTCGATCTGACCGCCGCTCCGTTGCGGCCGGTCGAGCAGCGCTTTTCCTTCGAGCCGGGCAAAACCTTTGGCGCAGGCGCCGCGGCCGCCGCTCTCCCCGCGGTCGCCGATTGGCCCGGCACGCACGGCGCGGTCTACAGCGACGTTCCCGCCTCGCTGCCGCGGCCCGACGAAATCGCCGGCCTCAAACCGCTCGGCCAGGTCAGCTCGAGTTTCATCGTCGCGGTGAATGGCCAGGGACTTTGGATCATTGACCAGCACGTCGCGCACGAGCGCGTGCTTTTCGAGCAGCACCTCGAAGCGCGCCGCGCCGGCAGGGTCGAAGGCCAGCGGATGCTCCTGCCCATCGTCGCCGAGCTTTCGCCGCGCCAGGTCGTCATCTTCGAAAAAATCGTCCAGGAGCTGAATGCCAACGGTTTCGAGGTCGAGCCGATGGGGCCCCGCAGCGTGGCCATTCAAGCCGTTCCGGCGGGAATCGCCGCAGGCGACGCCGAAAAATTGCTCACGGAAATTCTCGACGGGATCGAGCGCGAAAACGCGGCCATCTCCATCGAAACGCTGCAGGCCAAGATCGCCGCCTCCACCGCCTGCCACGCGGCCATCAAGGTCAACATGCCGCTCGATCAGACCAAGATGGAATGGCTTCTCGGCGAGCTGGCGAAGACCGACGCGCCCATGAGCTGCCCGCACGGCCGGCCCGTCGTCCTGCGCTATTCGCTGAAAGAAATCGAGCGCGCATTTCACCGCATCTGAGAGGCGCAAACTATGGAGACACAGAAAACAGCCGTTATTTTCGGCTTGGCCAACAAGCGCAGCATCGCCTGGGCCATCGCGCAAAAGCTCCACGCGGACGGCTGGCAGCTCGCGATTACCTACCAGAATGAGCGCCTCGAGCTGGAGGCCAAGGATCTGATCGCCGACCTGCCCGGCGCGGCGGGCTTTATGTGCGACGTCACCAGCGACGAACAGATCCATAAACTTTTCGAGACATTGAAACAGCGCTACGGCGTCCTCCATGGCCTCGTGCACAGTGTGGCGTTCGCGCCGGAGAGCGATCTGAAGGGCGATTTCGTGAATACCACGCGCGACGGCTTCCGCATCGCGCACGACATCAGCGTGTATTCGCTGATTGCGGTGGCGCGCGGCGCCGCCCCGCTGATGACCGCGGGCGGCGGCATGATCACCATGACTTACTACGGCGCGGAAAAGGTGGTGCCGAAGTATAACGTCATGGGTGTCGCCAAAGCCGCCCTCGAAGCCACGGTGCGCTACCTCGCTTATGATCTCGGCCCCAAAGGCATTCGCGTCAACGCCATCTCCTCGGGCCCTCTGAAGACGCTGGCCTCCCGCGGCATCGCCGGTTTCGGCGACATGTTAAAGGTGCAGGCGGAGCGCGCCCCGCTCAAGCGCAACGTGGATGCCGCCGAAGTCGGTTCTACCGCGGCATTTCTCCTTTCCAGCGCGGGTTCCGGGATTACCGGCGAAACCATTTACGTGGACTGCGGCTACAACATCATGGGGTTTTGACGCGACGAACGATTTCGCCTCGCGGATTCATGCGCAAACTCACCATCGCCATTGACGGCCCGGCCGGCTCGGGGAAAAGCAGCGTGGCCCGCCGCGTCGCCGAGCGTCTCGGTTATCTTTATCTCGATAGCGGCGCCATGTACCGCGCGCTTGCGCTCAAGGCGCTAGCACTCGGCGTGCCCCTCGATGATGAGCCGCGCCTGGCGGCGATGGCGCGCGAAACGCACATCGAGCTGCAGCCGCCCTCACCGGCCCAGGGCGCCGACGCCGTGAACAACCGCGTCTTTCTCGATGGCCGTGAAGTAACCTCCGTCATCCGCTCCGGCGAAGTCGCGCAGGCCTCTTCGCGCCTGGCCGCGATTGCCGGCGTCCGCAAGGTCCTCGTCGCCGAGCAGCAACGCGCCGGCGCTGGTGGAGGCGTGGTGATGGAGGGGCGCGACATCGGCACGGTCGTCTTTCCCCGCGCCGAGCTGAAAATTTTCCTCGAAGCTTCGCCGGAAATTCGCGCCGGGCGTCGCTGGAAGGAACGCCAGGAAAAGGGCGATGCGATGACATTGGAACAGGTGCTCGAGGAAGTACACGAGCGCGACCGGCGTGACCGCGGGCGCAAGGTCTCGCCGCTCGTGCGCGCGGAAGATGCCGTGCTGGTGGACAACACGGCGATGGATATCGAAGAGAATACCCGGCTGATCGTCATGCTGGCGGAAGAACGCAAGAGGGAATTGGCGCAGGCCGCCGGGAGGGAAGTGTGATGCGAATGATTCTGATGATGACACTGGCGTTCGGCGGCGGGCTTTTTGTGATGCCCTTGCTCGCCGTGGCGCAGCCCGCGGGCGGCGCGAAGAGCGCTCCGGCGGACGCGGCGAAACCATTTCGCGCCTATCTCGATAACGATTGGAAGCGCTGGATGGCCGATTACCCGGAAATGGCCACGGGAGTGGGTTTCCCCGGCCAGAACCGCCGCTGGACGGATGAGTCTCCGGAAGGCATTGCGCGCCGCAAGCAGCATCTCCGCGAGAGCCTCGCAAAACTGAAAACGTTTTCTCTCGCGTCCCTCCCGGCGAACGAACAGGTGAATTACGACCTGTATCGCGAGCTGCTGGAAACCGCGGAAGAAGGATTGAAGTACGGCGACGATTCCATGCCCTTCCGCAACGTGGTTCCCAAAAACCTCTGGATGCCCATCAACCAGATGGAAGGCATCCAGCAAGGCGCAGCCAGCACGCTGGCGATCATGCCGCGCCAGACCGTCGCGGATTACGAAGACATTCTCGCCCGGCTCGAAGCGCTGCCTCGCGCCGTCGAGCAAACTCTCGCTCTGCTGCGGGAAGGGCTGAAGCGCGGCTACACGCCGCCGCGCGTGCCCCTGCGCAATCTGCCCCAGCAGATCGTCGATCTGACGCCGCCCGACCCGCTGGCCAGCCCGCTCCTGCAACCATTCCAGCATTTTCCGAAGGGTATTCCGAAGGCGGAACAGGCGCGGTTGGCCGAGCGAGCCCGGGCGCTCTACATCAGCGCCGCGGCGCCTGCTTTCCGCAAACTCCACGACTATCTCGTGAATACCTATCTGCCCGGTTGCCGCGAAAACATTGCCGCGGCCGCGCTGCCGGACGGCGCAGCCGACTACGCGTTTCACGTTCGCTGGCAGACCACCACGAATCTGACACCGCAACAGATCCACGAGACCGGCCTTTCCGAAGTGAAGCGCATCCGCGCGGAGATGGACAAAGTCATCGCCTCCACCGCTTTCCACGGCACCTTCCACGACTTCACGGAATTCCTCCGCAGCGATGCGCGCTTCTATTACGACAAGCCGGAAGATCTCGTGAACGGCTACCGCATCATCGCGAAGAAGATCGATCCGCAGCTCGCGCATCTTTTCGGCAAGCTGCCGCGCCTGCCGTACGGTGTCACGCCGATCCCGGACTTCAAGGCGCCGTCGCAGACGACCGCCTATTACGAACCCGGATCGCCGCCGGCGGGCCGTCCGGGCCAGTTTTTCGTCAACACTTACAAGCTCGAAGCCCGCCCCAAGTGGGAGATGGAGGCCCTCTCGATGCACGAATCCGTGCCCGGCCATCACCTGCAGATTTCGCTCGCGCAGGAACTCGAAAACGCGCCGGAGTTTCGCAAACACGTGGGTTACTCGGCCTTTGTGGAAGGCTGGGGACTCTATTCCGAAAGCCTCGGCGAGGAGATGGGCTTCTACAGCGATCCGTACTCGAAATTCGGCCAGCTCAGCTACGAAATGTGGCGCGCCGTGCGCCTGGTGGTGGATACGGGCATGCATTCGATGGGGTGGACGCGCGAGCAAGCCATTGAATTTTTCCGTGAGAACACCGGCAAGACGGACCAGGACATCTCCGTGGAGGTGGACCGGTACATCGTGTGGCCGGGACAGGCGCTGGCCTACAAGCTCGGGCAGCTCAAGATTCGCGAGTTGCGCGGCCAGGCGGAGACGAAACTCGGAGCGAAGTTCGATGTGCGCAAATTTCACGATGCGGTGCTCGAAAACGGGGCGGCGCCCCTGAACGTGCTGGAAGCGCGGATGAAGCAGTGGATGGACAAGCAAGCGGCGCGGTGACGGCCGACGGAGTTCCGCCCGAGTAGATTTGCCCGGCGAGATGCCGCCCTCCCGACGGGGTCGGGATAAATTCCGGGCGGCGCTACACATGCCAGAATCGGATGCCTCAGGGGCTAAAGCGCAATCGTGTTCAGCCGTCAATGTCAGAGCTCCCGACAAAGTCGGGACAATTTCCGCTCTGACCCCCTTGTGAGGCGGGGAACCGGACGCGAACTTCAAGTGTTGGTTTAGGATTCTGAGTCGACCATACCCCATACACCCCCGTTGTTGTTGAAAGAGTGCGTAAGCAGCACCAAAGAAAGAGCTTACCGGTCTGCCGTCGCGCCAAAGAGTGCGCAAGCATAGCAGCGCAAAGGACTTAGGGGAAAATGGGTAGTGATCAGTGGTCAATGAACGATTGAAGAAAAACAGGGAGAGTGTCATCCGAGAGTGGCACCGGAAGGAGGTTCGTGAGTTAGGGGGGCAATAACCGATGGCTGGCAATGGGCTGGAAAATCGTAGCAGCATAAACGCACAATGATAGCATATAGGTACTATTTGTCAATAAATATCTTATAAGTGGTTTGGCTTCTGTGGGATAGCAAGCGGAGCGTTGGAATGGGATTCGGGAAGAACGGAAGAGGGCGCGCTTCTTAACGGCGAAGGTGCGGCGCTCCGCTTTTTTGAAGCTGGCTGGTCGGGAGGAATCCGACTTGCCAGGGAGCGGTTAACTGGCGGAACGCGGATCACCCAACAGCATTCCAAATAACCGCCGGGCAAATCGTGTCCGACGATAACTTTCGAGTGCGCGACCATTCAGGAGTTATCGCTTGGTGGCTCGAATCGAAATGCCGAGTACAGGCATATCTAGGGGTGTGCCTCTCCTCGGCGGCATACTCACGAAGCGAGAGCCGCTGCCGCGCATTTCCCGGCGCGTCAACGGGTCTGCAGCCAGCCAAGGGGCGAGGGTCTTCCTCTTGCACTTCGACAAGAGAAGCGGTAACTTCCCCTGTAGAAGCACAAGGGGAGCAAATGCCCGAACAGAGCATCGATCTTCCGCAAGGCACGCTCGATCTTTTGATCCTCCGAACACTGGCGCTTGGCCCCGAGCACGGCTGGGCCATTTCCGAGCGCATCCATCAGGTTTCCAGCAAGGTTCTGCAGGTCCAGCAAGGGTCGTTGTATCCGGCGCTGCATCGCCTGGAGCGGCGCGGCTGGATCAAGGCGCACTGGGGCGCATCGGAGAACAACCGCCGCGCGAAATATTACGAACTCACCAGGAGTGGGCGGAAACAGCTCGAAGCGGAAGAGAGCGAATGGAAGAAGCTGGCGGCCGCCGTCGCCCAGGTGCTAAAGACGGCCTAGAGAGTTCTCCATGCTCAATGACCCAGGGAGTGGATGATGCTGAGTGACCTCTTGATTCGTCTGCGTGCCTTATTCCGGCGCAACGCCGTGGAAAGCGAACTTGACGACGAGCTGCGTTTTCACTTCGACCAGCAGGTCGAGAAATTCGTTCAGTCCGGCTTGCCCCTCGCGGAAGCGCGCCGCCGCGCCCGCCTCACCTTCGGCGGCTCTGACCAAATCAAAGAAGAATGCCGCGAAGCCCGCGGCGTGAGCTTTTTTGAAACGCTCCTGCAGGATTTGCGCTACGGCTTTCGGCAATTGCGCCGCAGCCCCGGCTTCACCACCGTCGCCGTTCTCATCCTCGCTCTCGGCATCGGCGCCAACACCGCCATCTTCTCGGTCGTGAACAGCGCTCTGCTTCGCCCCCTCGCCTATCCCGATCCGCAGCAGCTCTACCTCGTGCGCGAAATCGTGCCGCAGTTCGCCACGTTCATGCTGGAGGCCAACCTACCGGATTTTCGCATCTGGCAGCAACAGGTTCACTCCTTCGCGGATGTCGCCATCGCCGAGCCGACCGGCGCGGACCTCAGCGGCGCGGGCGAACCCGAAGTCATCCGTGGCGTGCGCGCCTCCGCGAACATTTTCGCGGTGCTCGGTGCGCGGCCTGCCCTCGGCCGTGCATTCCTCCCGGAAGAAGACGAGCCGGGCCGCGGCCACGTCGTCATCCTCACCGATGGATTCTGGCGCAGGCGCTTCCGCGCCAATCCCTCCGCGATCGGCAAAATCCTGACGCTCGATGGCATCCCTCACGAAATCGTCGGCGTCCTGCCCGCGTCATTTCGATTTCCTCCCGAGCTGGGGGGCGTCGGCAGATCCCACTCGCAGGATTTCTTCGAGCCGCTGAACGGCCCGAAGCCCTATGAGCAAGACCTCATCGGCGAATTCGACTTCGCCGCCGTGGCGCGGCTCCAACCGGGCGTCACCCCCGAGCAGGCGCTCGCGGAGCTGAACGTCGTCCAGGCTCAGATCGCCAAACAGGCAAACGTCGGCGTCGATCTCCGCGCCGCTCTCCTGCCGCTCGAAGCGGAAGTGATCGGGCCCGCGCGTCGCGGCCTGATTTTTCTTCTCGCCGCGGTGAGCGCCGTTTTGTTGATTGTTTGCGCCAATCTCGCCAGCCTCCTCCTGGCGCGCGTCCCCGGGCGCATGCGCGAAGCCGCCATCCGCACCGCGCTGGGCGCATCGCGCGCGCGAATCGTTCGCCAAATGCTCACGGAAACGTTCTTGCTGAGCATTGCCGGCGGCGCTCTGGGCATCTGGATCGCGGGTCTCGCGGTGAAGTGGCTGGTGCGCATGGCGCCTGCCAACATTCCTCGCCTCGACGAAGTGCAGATGGACGCGCGGGTACTCGTGTTCGCGCTTGTCGTTTCGATAGCCACGGGCGTTCTCTTCGGGAGTTTGCCCGCCTGGCGTGTCACTCGCGCCCAGCCGCTCGACGTTCTGAAGTCCGCCGCCGCGGCCACGACCGAAAGCCGCCGCACGCGCCGCCTGCGCGAAAGCCTGGTCGGCCTCGAAGTGGGACTTACCACCGGGCTTCTGGTTCTTGCCGGTCTGCTCACGGCGAGCCTCGCGCACCTCCTGCGTGTGCACGCCGGCTTCGCCGTTGAAAATGTCCTCGTCGCCGGCGTCGATCTCCCTCCGCAAAGCTACGCTCAACCCTCCGTTCGCTTGCGCTTCTACGAGCGCGTCCTTGCCGGACTCCAGTCGCTTCCCGGCGTGCGCGCCGCCGGCTGGGTGAGCATTCCTCCGCTTGCCGGCCAGGGCAGCGTCACCGGCATCCGCCTCCCCGGCACGCCGCAGGCAAATGCCGAGAGGCCCATGGCCAACTATCGCCCGGTCAGCATGGATTATTTTTCGGCGATGGGCATTCCGCTCTTGCAAGGCAGGGTATTCAGCGCAGGGGACGGCGGTCGCAAGGTAGTCGTTGTTTCCCAAAGCGTCGCCGACCGCTTCTGGCCCGGCAAAAATCCCGTCGGCCAAATCTGCATCACACAATGGGCTGGCGACGTCCCCAGTGAAGTCATCGGCGTCGTCGGCGATATCCGCACCGTGCGGCTTGACGCGCCTCCGCTGATGATGGTTTACGTGCCCGACTGGTTCAACACCATCTCCGTCCCTGCGTCGGCCTCCTTCATCCTCCGCACCTCGACCGACCCGCGCAGTTCCGCTGGCGCGGTCCGCGAGCTGATCCACGAGATTGACCCCGAAGTGCCCATCACCGCCGTGCGGCCGATGTCGCAAGTCGTTTCTCAATCCGTGGACGCGCGCCGCTTCCAGATGTCTGTGGCCATGTCGTTTGCTCTCTCCTCGCTGGTGCTCGCGTCCCTCGGCATCTTCGGCGTCGTCGGTTATTCCGTCGAGCAGCGGCGCCAGGAATTAGGCATTCGCATGGCGCTCGGGGCGGATTTGGGCGACCTCCTCCGCATGGTCCTTCGCCAGGGCATGGCACCGGTAGTTTTCGGGTTGGCTGCGGGCCTGGTCGCGGCAGTTTTTGCGGGGCGCCTGATCAGCAGCCTTCTCTTCGGCGTGACCCCTTACGATCCGCTCACCCTCGCGGTCACCGCGCTCGTCGCCATTGGCGTCGCGCTTCTTGCCTGCTACGTTCCCGCGCGGCGCGCAACGCGAGTGGATCCGATGGAGGCGCTGCGATACGAATGAGGTCGTGACGCGCCGACTCGCG
>JBGQHF010000074.1:0-17371 GCA_041497835.1 Terriglobia bacterium | reverse complement strand
CCGATTGCAGTTTCTCCACCGCGTTGCCATACTTCCCGCGATGTTCAGCGACGCCGTTCTCGACCACTTCCGCAATCCCCGCAACGCGGGCGAACTTTCCAACGCCACCGCCGTCGTCGAGGTCACCAATCCCGTCTGTGGCGACATCCTCAAACTTTCCGCCCGCATCGTTGACGCGCGCTTCGCCGAGGTTCGCTTCCTCTGCCGCGGCTGCACGACGGCAATCGCCTGCGGCTCGTTTCTGACCGAGAGGATTACGGGGCGGCAGGTCGGCGAGTGTCGCGGCATTACCCCAAGCCAACTGTCGGATGCATTAGGCGGCATTCCCGCTGCTTCCGCACACGCCGCGCAACTCGCCGCTGACGCACTCCAGGAACTCCTCGGCAAGCTCCGCTAGGGTTTGGGATCCGCCGCTGCGTTCCCATGCTGCGTCAATCTGTGTCGCCGGTGAGTTTTTTCATTGCCTCCGGATCGTTCAGGTTGAGGATGACACCTTCTTCGCTGGTAGGAACTTCGACAATCTCGTTCACGTGCGCCCACACCACGGATCGCGCGCCCACTTCTGGCGGAGCCGCGAGCAACTCCCCATAGAGTGCCGCCGAAAATATCACCGGGTGTCCGCGGCGACCCGCATATGTCGGGAGAACAATCGCCGGGCGACTCGCATAAAACTCCTCTATCATCTGCGAGACAAGGGCGGCGCTCACCAGCGGGTGATCCACCAGACACAGCAGCATCCCGTCCGTTCCTTCCGGCAGGCTCCGCAGCCCCGCCTGGATGGAAGACAATTGCCCCCTCTCCCAGTCTGGATTGACCACGGCCTCTCCCGCCTCGAGCCGCACCAGTTTCGTGATTGCCGCGGTATCCGCGCCGAGCACGACGCGCCTCACGCCGATCTTCGGATGGCGCGCAATTTCCAGCAGATGTTGCAGGAAGGGCCTTCCCTGGTAGGGAAGAAGTGCCTTCGGCGAGCCCATGCGGCGGGATTCGCCGCCCGAGAGGATGACGGCAGCTAACATGACCGCGCCTCAGCGCGCTGTCAAAGTCTTGTTCGTTCCCAAACTCACTTTCTTGTGGGCAGCCTCTCCGGCGTTTCGCCGGACGGCGATCAACTCTGCGGTTATGCTGATGGCAATCTCTTCCGGCGACAACGCCCCGATCGCCAGGCCCATCGGCGCAAACACGCGCTCAAATTCCTCCGCCCGGTAGCCCTCTTTTTCCAGCGCTTGATAGACAGACAGGACCTTTCGCCGGCTGCCGATCATCCCGATGTAGCGGGCGCCGGTGTGCGCCGCCCACGCCAGGCACCGCATGTCTTCCTTGTGCCCGCGCGTCACGATCACCACATAGGCCGAGGCATTGGGCTTGATCCGCGCGAACGCCTCATCAAAGCTCGTGTAGATCTCCTGGGCCATCGGAAACCGTTGCGCGTTCGCGAACTGTTCGCGATCATCCACCACGCCGATGCCGAATCCCGCCGCGTGCGCCGCCTGCGCCACGGCGATGGATACGTGCCCGCCCCCGAAGAGATACACCATCGGTTGCGGCAGAATCGGCTCCACAAACACCTCCAGCGTGCCGCCGCAGATCAATCCGTTGTCGTAATTTGCGTCGTGGTTCAGGTTGAAGACCATCTTGCGCGGCGCTTCCTTCTGCATGACCTCGCGCGCCGCCGCCCAGACGTCCGCCTCCACGCAGCCGCCGCCGATCGTCCCCGCAATCGAGCCGTCCTCGCGCACCAGCATCCGCGAGCTCTCGTAGCTCGGAATCGACCCGTTGGTGTGCACAATCGTAGCCAGCGCGCCGCGCTGGCCCGCGCGCCTCATCTTCACAATCTCTTCAAACAGGTCCATTCTCGCTTCCGTGGCACAGCCACTCCCGGCTGTGCCTCCCGCTGCATTGCCGGCCTATTCAGCCTACGGCGCACGCTCCCCGCTGTCAACGCGCCCCTTTTCTGGACACCTCCCGAGGCCCGATGTTAACGTTTAGCCGCGCCCTTCACAGGAGTCTCCATGAAAGCAGTCGTTTTCCAGCAGCACGGTGGCCCGGAAGTCCTCCGCTACACGGACGTCCCCGAACCGGGCATCGGCGCCAACGATGTTCTCGTCCGTGTGCGCGCCTGCGCCTTGAACCATCTCGACATTTGGGTTCGCATGGGCCTCCCCGGCGTTCCCATCCCGCTCCCGCACATCCCGGGTAGCGACATCGCCGGAGAAATTGCAAAGGTCGGCAGCGACGTCACCCGCGTGAAAGCCGGGGAAAAGGTCGTCCTCGCCCCGGGTGTCACCTGCGGAAAATGCGTCGCGTGTCTTTCCGGCCACGACAATCGCTGCCGCGAGTTCACCAATCTCGGCTATATGATCGACGGCGGCTGCGCCGAGTTTGTGCGCTGCCCCGAGGTCAATTGCATCCCCTATCCGCAAAGACTTTCCTTCGAAGAGGCCGCCGCGGTGCCCCTCGTCTTCCAGACGGCCTGGCACATGCTCGTCACCCGCGCCCAGCTCCAGCCCGGAGAAGAAGTTCTGGTCCTCGGCGCAGGCAGCGGTGTCGGCAGCGCGGCGATCCAGATTGCGAAGTTCTTCGGCGCGCGCGTCATCGCCACCGCCAGCAGCGATGAAAAACTCGCCAAGGCCCGCGACCTCGGCGCCGACGAGGTCATCAATCACCGCACGCAAAAAATCCGCGAGGAAGTCCGCCGAATCACGAATAAGCGCGGCGTGGACGTCGTGTTTGAACACGTCGGCACCGCCACCTGGGACGACAGCGTCGCCAGCCTCGCCACCGGCGGCCGCCTCATCACCTGCGGCGCGACCACGGGCTTCGACGCCAAAATTGATCTCCGCTTTCTCTTCAGCCGGCAGCTCTCGGTGATGGGCTCCTACATGGGCAGGAAGAGCGAGTTGCACACGGTCATGAAGCTCGTCGCACAGGGCCGCTTCAAGCCCGTTGTGGACCGCGTCCTGCCGCTTTCCGCCTGCGCCGAAGCCCACGCCTATCTCGAAGCCGGTCAACAATTCGGCAAAGTCGTCCTCTCCGTGTAATCTCCCGTCCGCCCGAGATAGAGGGCGGACGCCGGGGAAGCCGCGAGCGGTGAAGAGCTGGGGAGTCATCAGTTTGGCTTGGAGCTCTTGCCGGGCTCGTCCGGATCGGAAGGGGAGAGGTCGGAACCGGTCTCCGTTTCCTCGTTCGGTGCTTCCGCCGCTGCCTCGAATGGGCCGAGTCCCGCCTCCGGGCCGAGGTCAATGAAGCGGTTGGCGTTCGGGGCGCGGTCTTTGTCGATGGCGGGAAGCGTGCGGAGGAGCAGGCTGCTGATGTAGGCGAGGACGGCGGCGCGGCGAGGGGAGATGCGGCCCTGGGCGAGCAGGGAATAGAGATCGCCGAGAGAATAATTGATGCCGCCAGCGGTCTGGAAGCCTTTGGACCCGCGGAGGAGGTGCCGGGCGTAATCGCGGGCTTGCAGGTTCGCTTGCGCGGCAGAGTGACGAGCGCACAGGCCGGAGCGGCCGGTTGCCAGGGAGAGGCATTGGCGTCCGGTGGAAGTGAAATGGTTGCAGCGGTGCGTAGTGGAGAATGAAGCGTTCGTTTTGGTTTTCATTTTAGGTCCTTGTAGGGAGTGAGATAGTGGGTGGGATACCCCCACCCCGGTTGTTTTCGTGAAAGAGGCGGCAAGTGATTGCAAAGACGGGAGTTGAGCTTTTGCGAGCGCGCAAAGAGGCGGCAAATGAAAGGAAGGAAAAGAGATAGGTGAGGTTGAGGGGGTACGGGAAGGAAAGGAGGGGCCGCTGGGGCGGGACGGGAGGGGATGGAATCGGCAGTTCACGGTGAATGATAGCGCGGATGTAGAACATGTTCAAGTCCATTTATAAGTACTGGTATTTAGCGATGGGGCACAGAATTAAGGCGCGATTTGCGTAAGAGCAAGAAAAGAAGGGAGCAGAGTTCACAGGAAGCTGGCGTGATGCAATGCCTTCGGCAGGGGAAAGCCCAAAGTCCCCACTCTTGCTCCGCAAGAATGGGGCACCCGCGAGCGAAAACATTATGAAGAAAAAAACTGAGAAACGAGAACCGCGTGACGAGCTACGCCGAGAGTACGACCTGTCTAAATTGAAAGGCGGCGTCCGCGGGAAATATATCGCGCGCTATCGAGCAGGAACGAATCTCGTACTCCTCTCACCGGACGTAGCTGCGTATTTCCCTGACGAGCAATCCGTCAATGCGGCCTTGCGCACCTTGATTCATGCGGCAAAGGGGCCTCTCCGCCGCGCGCGCTGAGCAGGCGTGACGAACAGGAACAAAACGAAGTCAAATGCCGCATGGTTCGGCTATGCTCACCACAGGCTCCTTTGAAAAACAAAATGCCACAGGGTGCGCCACCCAATTCAAAAGCCTGTCCCACCCGCCAAAGTCCCCACTCTTGCTCCGCAAGAATGGGGCACCCCGTGTTGTTATACGCCTCGGTGAAGTCCCGTAGTGGCATCCTCTCACCGTGCGTTTCCGTCAAGGAAAAAAACGATGCGAACTCTCGGGGCCACCCGCCCAACGCCGTCATCTAATCAGCCCACCCGCCCTATCTCGAAGACGGCAGACAATTCGGCAAAGTCGTTTTGCAGATGTAGGGACGACTGACCGGGAAATCAGAGCCAGCGAAGAATCCAGTAGAACACGATTCCAGGAACTGCATAGCCGGTGAGGAAGGCAAATATCCAAGAGTTCTGTCGATCACGTCTGTAGACGGCCAAATACAAAAATACCAAGAACACAGGCACATTCACGTAGGGGCTGCGAATGAATTCCTCGAGCCGGAAGAGCAATGATAGAAAGAGCGGGCCTTCCACGCTTGGGTTGGGTTGCAGAATTGATCGAGGAATAGGTTTAGGCGTGACTCCCAACAATACGAAGTAAGCGATCGCACCCAAGAGCCCAAAGATGATTTGCCTCAAGGCAGGAGACAATCTCGGGGGAGCCGGGTACCGCTGATCCTCATTTTCTTTTTCTTCGGCCATCGTCGCCATCATAGGATAGCGCCCGGGCTTGTACCAGGCATGGGTTTTTCTTTCTTTTTAAGTTCAACCGGCATCCGTCGACCTCCTAGTCTTAGTCACGAGCCACAAATCACCGATCACGATTTGTTTCCGTCAAAGCGGTGTGCGAGAATACCTTTGACGGAAATCCCATGAGCGTCTCACTCGGCAAGAACGTCACCCTCACCAAGCCCGACGATTTCGGCAAGCTGCTCGAGGATGAAGGCATCCTCTTCACCCAGCTCGACAAGGTGGTGAACTGGGCGCGCAAAAGCTCGGTTTGGCCGCTCGGCTTTGGTCTGGCCTGCTGCGCCATTGAAATGATGTCCATGGCCGCGGCACGCTACGATGTCGCGCGCTTCGGCGCCGAAGTGTTTCGCCCCTCGCCCCGCCAAGCCGATTTGATGATCGTTGCCGGCCGCCTTTCCCAGAAAATGGCGCCCATCATCCGCCAGCTTTACGATCAGATGCCCGAACCCAAGTGGGTCATCTCCATGGGCGCTTGCGCCACCTCCGGCGGCGTCTTCAACAACTACGCCATCGTCCAGGGCTGCAATCAGGTCATTCCCGTTGACGTGTACGTGCCCGGCTGCCCGCCCCGCCCGGAAGCGCTTCTCTACGCCATCATGCAGCTCCAGAAAAAAATCGAAAACGAGCGCGGCTCCTTCAAGCGCGCGATGAACTTCGCCTAGGACATTTGGATATGACTCCCGACCCCGCCCGCGAGCTCCTCCGACACACAGTCGCCACCGCCGCCTATCGCGGCGGGAAAGCCTTGCGAGGCGCGCCGGAATCTTTCGCCAGCTTCTCCGCCGGCGGCGGGGTGCGCACACCAGCTCACATCCTCGCCCATCTCGGCGATCTGTTTGATTGGGCTCTATCCACCGCCCGCGGCCAGCAGGCGTGGAACGACTCGAAGCCGCTTCCCTGGAATGACGATATCGCGCGCTTTTTCTCCGCGATCAGAGCCTTCGACGACTACCTCGCCTCCGACGCTCCGCTCCAGGCGCCGCTCGAAAAACTTTTTCAGGGTCCGGTCGCCGATGCCCTCAATCACATCGGCCAGATTGCCATGCTCCGCCGCGCGGCGGGCTGCCCCATTCGCGGCGAAAACTTCTACAAAGCCGAAATCGCGGCCGGCCGCGTCGGCCCGGAGCAGACTGCTCCCCGCCGGGAGTTTGACTAGAACTCGCGAAGCATCAATGAAGGTTTTTGTCGGTGACGATGTAGCGCGGATGGGAGCCCGAGCGCATCCAGGCGGGCGAAGGGCGTAAGGTGAGACTGATTAGCTTTGCTGCTCCGTGCCGGCGGGGAGGTCCGAGGTTTCCGCTTCGGCGGTAACGTCCGAGGCTACTGTCTCGATTCCGAACTCTCTCTCTGCCCGGTTCGCGAGTTTCTTCTGCGCACGGCGCTCCGCTTTCATGCGCTGTTTCTCTTGCCGCTTCATTTCCTTCTGCCGCTTTTGAAACGTGGATTTCGACTTCGTGGCCATCGACTCTCCTTGAATTCGTTATCGGCCGCGGACCCCGAGGCGGCTGGGCAGGCCTTGCGCGGCCGCTACCAGCGCGGCTCGCGCGGCTGGCGCGCCGATTCGCGGTAATCCTCGTTGGAAAATTTGCCGCCACCGCGTCCGCCGCCGCCGCCCTTCCCGCCGAATCCTCGCGGACCGCCCGGGCCCCCCGGCCCTCGGCCTTCCGTTTTCGGCCGCGCTTCGTTCACCTTCAGGTTGCGCCCACCGAATTCTTTTCCGTCGAGCGCCGCAATCGCCTTGGCTGCCTCTTCGTCCTGCGGCATCTCGACAAAGGCAAACCCGCGCGCGCGGCCCGTCTCGCGGTCCATTGCCATGTGCACGCGCGTTACCTGCCCGAAAGGCTCGAACAATGCGCGCAAATCGCTCTCACTCGTCTGGAAACTCATGTTGCCCACAAACAAACTCTTCATTTCCTTCTCCCTGATCCGCTTCGGCTTGTCTCTTTCCTTTGACTCTTCGGCGTGCGTGATGTCGTGGCGCCCGTCTGGATTGCATTTCCTAAGCAGCGCCGCTGAAAACGTGCTGATTTCAGGCGAGGCGTGCGGAAAACCGCGGCACGGTGGCAGAAAGGTCACGCGCCTTCATCGTCCTTTACACAATATCACATCACGCCCGAAATCCCCTTGCTTTCCTTTGACTGGACGCGCCCCGCCGGTCTCTCACTCTATGTGTCTGACAGGATGGGAGACGATAATTTCCCTGGACCCGCCCTGTGCTCCATCACTCTGAGTTGGCGGGACTCCGAGGGAGTATTCAAGCTGGCGGGAGAATCACCTCAGCGGAAGTATTCGCGCAGGCGAGCTTGGTTCCCGGCGCGCTGTGCTCGCGCCGGACATAGCCCATGCCGATGGCACAGCCGAGAGCAGGGGAGTACGCGGTGCGCGTGACGTTTCCAACTTCCTTGTCCTCCGCGAGAAGCACAGCGCCGGCCGGCGGGGGTTCCGCGCCCTCGAATTTGAGCAGGACGCGCAGCCGGTTGACGTGGCCGCGCGAGCGCACGCGCTCCACAATTTCCTGTCCCGTGTAACAGCCCTTCACATAGCTGATGTGGCTGTCCTGCAAGCCTGCTTCGTGCGGAATCTGTTTGTCGTCGAAGTCATAGCCGAACCACGGCACGCCCAGTTCCAGGCGCCGCGCGCTCAGCGCCGTATAGCCCATTGGTCCGCCACCATGCGCCCGCGCAGCCTCTTGCAAGACGCGCCACAACTCCGGAAGCTGGCTGCGTTCCACGAAGAATTCCGCGCCCGGCACTCCGCCCGGTGACCGCCGGACAATCCGGCAGGGACCCACTTTTTCCATCTTGCCGTCCGGAGGGCCGACAGAATCGGAGCGAAGGATCTCAACGTGTCCCAGTTCCGGAAGCTCGGCCAGATCCACGGCGGTGAATTCCTTCACCACGGCCGCCGCGTTTGGCCCTTCCAGCGCCAGCGTGCCGTATTTTTCGGTTTCGTCCGAGAGAACGACGTCGTCCATGATGATGAAGCGCTCAAGCGTCTCCATCAGCCGCTCGCGGATCATTGCGTAGGAGACGCCCAGAATCCGGTCCGCTAGCGCGTACGTTTCGATTTCGGCGAGAATGTGCCCCTGCGGATTCAGCAGAAGAGAAATCATCGCCTGTCCCGGCTGCAGGCCGTGAATGTCGTTTGTCAGGACCGCGTTCAGATAGCGCACGCGGTCCGCGCCGGTGAACGACAAGTACGCCCGATAATTCTTGTCAATCAGAGCGAGCGTCTGGCGGGCAAATCGATATTCCGCTTCCCAATCGCCAAAATGGTCCGGCAGCGCGCATCCGAACCACACACCCATGTGTGCGCCCGCGGCCCGGTGAACTGCCGCGAGCGGAGTAGTAATCGTTTGGCGTGCCGTCTCCGGACTCATCTCCGTGGATTCACGAGCATTCTAGCAAATACATTCTGGTCCCCGGCATCTCCCGTTTCCCTGCGGCGGCGATGCTATACTTTTCCGGATGAGCGGCTCTCCATCCACGTTGCACGCTGCGGGCGGCGCGCTGATCCACGAAGTTCTTCCCGTGGGCTGGCTGCAGTGCAACTGCTCGATCCTCGGCGACCCCGCAACGCGCGAAGCGCTGGTGCTGGACCCCGGGGACGAAGTCGAAAAAATCCAGGCCATTCTCCAGCGCCACAAACTCACCGTCAAAGCCATCGTCAGCACGCACGCGCACATTGATCACGTCGGCGGCCTGAAAAAGCTCCACGATTTAACCGGTGCGCCGGTCATGATGCACCACGACGACCTGGAACTCTATCAGGCGCTCGCCAGGCAGGCCGCTTGGATCGGGATGCCCGTGCCGGGACTGACCGAAGTCCACCAATTCCTCAAGGAAGGCGACGACGTGAGATGGGGGCCGTTCGAGGCCCACATCTTGCATACGCCAGGCCATACGCGAGGCAGTGTCTGCCTCTACCTTCCGCGTGAGGCAGGGAAGATCGCCCTCAAGGTGCCGCATCTCTTTGCGGGTGACACGCTCTTTGCCGGGAGCATCGGCCGCACCGATCTGTGGGGCGGCTCGTTTGATGCAATCATGCGGTCTCTCCGCGGCAAGGTTCTGGCCCTCCCCGATGAGACCATCGTCTATCCCGGCCACGGGGAGGTGACCACCATCGGTGCGGAGCGCGAATCGAACCCCTTCCTGATAGAAAAATAAAGTTTTCAAACCAAATCCATCTTTCTATTCTTGACAGCCTCCCGATGGCTCCGGAAAAGCCTCCTACTCCCCCGTGCCGGCCCCCCGCGTACGCCGCAATTCTTCCATCACCGACTGAATCAGCTCCTTGGCGTGAGCGAGCTCCTGCGAAATGATGCGAATGTCCATGGCGGGTTGCGAGGTGTTGCGCGGGTGGCGGCAATAGACGGCGTGCTGGCCGACGAGGACAAGAGCGTTGGTCACGCGGTCGAGGGAGACCGCCAGGCGCCCGCGCTCGCGGCCGAACATTTGTTCGTAGCGTTCCAGTTCTTCACGGTGTTCTTCAAACGCGGTCATGGAACCTTCCTGGTGGATTCGCGCATTCGCCGGCGCCTGTTGCACTCTAAGCACAAGCCCGCTGGAGGCAACTTTACCGCATCCTGTGCAGGGAACATAATTTGCAGTGTCACAAGAAGCACGAATCCAGAGTTCAGCATGAACACGGGAAAAAGGCCGGCAAGCTGACATCTTGGGATCAATGACCCAGCCTTCTTCACGGTTCATCAGGTAGCGGGCTGCCGGAGCACGCAAATTATGAGACGTTCAGACCTGGTGCAGCACAAGGAAAAAGAGAAGGGGCCGATCGCGCGCACCTCGCAGATCGTTTTCGGGGAGCGCCAGCATCTGCTCCGCGTGCTCGATTCGCTGGAGGGCACGGATCTCTCGATCGGACGCTTGCAGCAGGAGCGCCGGCTGCTGGAAGAGCTGATCCACGCGCGGACGCGCGAGCTGAACCAGATCAACACCGCGTGGGATGAGAAAATCGGTCTGGTGCTGAGCGCGGACGCCAAGCCGGAGATGCTGGAGAAACTGATCAAGCAGGCACCGGAATCGGACTTTTATTTACTGCGCCTGATCAGCGAGCATCCTCGCGCCAACGCCAAGACGCTGAATAAGCTGGCGCACCATCCGTATGGCGCGATTCGAGAAAACGTCGCGCGCCACCCGAACGCGGATGCCCCGACGCTCACCTATCTGAGCAAAGACCGCAGCCAGCCGCTGTGGTACCTGGTGGCCTTTAATCCAAACACGCCGACGCCGCTGCAGCGGCGGCTGCGCGACCGCCTGAAGAAACTCGGCGAAACACACGCCTCGAAATAAATCCCCTGGAAATCCGGGCGAACCGCAATTCTGAACAGTACGGGTGTCCCTGCTGGAGATTTCTCCCCAGGCGAGTACAATGGCGCCGGCCCAAATCTCGATAGGGGCGATTCCAGCATGGACTTTCCCGAGCGATTCAATCTGACGTCGCATTTTCTGGACGCGCCCGCGAATCGCCATCCGGACCGGATCGCGATCGCCGGGGAACCGCGCACGTTCACCTACGCAGAAGTGGCAGCCCTCGCCAATCGCGCCGGGAACGCGCTTCTCGAGCTTGGCGTGGCGCGGGGAGACCGCGTCCTGCTCGTCCTGCCAGACTCCGCTGAATTCATGGCTGCCTTTTTTGGCGCCGCAAAGATCGGCGCCGTTGCCGTGCCGGTGAACCCGTTTGCGCGAATGGCTGATTATTCGCATTACGTCGCGGACTGCGAGCCGCGCGTCGCGCTGGTGCACGAGGCGGCGCTCCCGGAATTCCTGCCGGCTTCCGGCGAGCGCGCGCAAATGCCTATCGTCGTCGCCGGGGAAGGAATTGCGGATACCGGCGGCGTGCGCTGTTTCGAGTGGCGGGACTGGATTCGAGCGGCGAGCGAACGTCTTTCGCCGGCCGCGACGCGACCGCACGACACGGCGTTCTTTCTCTATACCTCGGGGAGCGGCGGCTTGCCCAAAGCCGCGGTTCATCAGCACAAGGACATGCTGGTGACGAACCGCAATTACGCGGAGGGTGTTCTCGGGCTTCGCGAGGATGACATCACGTTTTCCGTCTCCAAACTGTTTTTTGCCTACGGTCTGGGCAACGGCATGTACTATCCGTTCTCCGCGGGCGCGCAAACGCTGCTGAACCCAGCGCGCACAAAGGTCGAAGACATCCTCCACATGGTGCGGCGGCACCGTCCCACGATTTTCTTCGCGGTGCCCACGTTTTACGCCGCAATCCTTCGCGAAGCGGAAGGCACTCACAGCGTCGTGGATTTTTCTTCCGTACGATTGGCCGTCTCCGCGGGTGAAATGTTACCGGCGGAAGTTTTTGAACGCTTCCGCCGCCGCTTCGGCCTCGAAATCCTGGATGGCATCGGATCGACGGAGATGCTGCACATGTTTCTCTCCAGCCGCGTGGGGCAGGCCAAGCCGGGAAGCTGCGGCGTTCCCGTGCCGGGGTGCGAGGCGCAGATTGTGGATGATGCAGGAGTACCTGTGGCGGAGGGCGAGCTCGGGAATTTGTGGGTGCGGGGCGAAAGCGCGTTTGCGGAGTACTGGCGGATCCCGGAGCTGACGGCGCGGACAAAGCGCGATGCGGCATTTTCTTCCGGCGGCGGGAAATGGGTTGTGACCGGCGACAAATTTGTCCGCGACGCGGAAGGGCATTATCGCTTCTGCGGGCGTGCGGACGACATGCTGAAGGTCGCCGGGATGTGGGTTTCGCCGATGGAAGTAGAGAACGCGCTGCTGGGCCATCCTTTGGTTGCCGAAGCGGCCGTGGTTGCCGGGGTGAACGCGGAGGGGCTGACCCATGCAGTGGCGCATGTCGTTCTGCGCGGGGACGGGCAGGGGTCTCAGGAACTGGCTGCTGAACTCCGCGAGCACGTTAAGGCGCGGCTGGTTTCGTACAAGGTGCCGCGCGAGGTGCGGTTCCTCGAGGAGCTGCCGAAGACGCCGACGGGAAAGATCCAACGGTTCAAGCTCAGAAGCGTTTAGAGGAATAGTTTTTTAAGGCTCGCATCGCCTGATCGCTATCGTGCGCCTTGTCGCCCAGTTAGCCTTTCCTGAAGCGGCGCGCTGAAGCGGTCGTGGAGCGTGAAGTTGACGGGGCGGACTTTCGCCGCTTTCAGGTTCGGTCAGTGCTAAGCGGACGGCAAGACTTTCAGTGCGTGGACTAATCTTCACACTCTTTTGTCTTTACATTATTGATTACTTTTACCTTTACTTAATCAAATTGTGAGATTACCGTTCTTGACGATACCCAGCGAGTGTATATCTTGGAGGCGGCTAATGATAAAAGACCTATCCAGGATAAGCAAACAGGGAAGCCCGCGTTGCTGGCCCCGTATCTTTCCGATTCTCCTCTTGTTCATGCTCTGCGTCATCCCGATCAGCGCCTCCGCGCAGGCCCCGGCTTCTCGACAATTAACACTGATCCATCCGGACGACCAGGATTTTGAGACGCTCTTGAATGGTAATTTCCCGGGAGTGGAGAGGCTCGATGGCTATTCGATTTTCCGGCCATATCTGGTTCTCTTGCGAAACGACACTTCTCACTTTGCAAAAGGCTATGCCGTAGAGTGGGAGACGCGATCTTCGATCGGTACGGTGCATCGAGCGGTAAACCATTTTGTGCAAAAGCACAATTCGGCTCTATCAACTGAGCGCCGGGCTTTTGGACCCGGTGAGCTTCGCCTGGTCTCCCCGGTTTTTGATGTAAGCCCGGGTGAGTACAAGGTCCAGCAAAACTGGGTCGCCACACTGATGTCCACGCTTTCCACTCGACCCCCATACGCCCTGACAAACACCCAATCCCTCACTGCTTCGATGGATGCCGTCATATTCGCGGATGGCACGTATGCTGGCACGGATCGGCACGAACTTCTCCTGAGGTACCATTGCATCAGGGACGCGGAACGCGACTTAGCGGAAGCCGTGCTTCATCTTTTGGACGCGAAAGCCCCGATCGGCGACGTCATTGCTCTTCTTGAGCGCGACGCTCAGGCCGGGCTCGCTGCGAACACGTCTCTCCGCGACCGCGATTCGGTCTACGCTTTGTATCGCGGGGAACAGGCCCAAACGCTTCTGTCCCTCTATCGACGGGGAGGCGTGGAGGCTCTTATGACACGCGCCTGGACCTTGACGCAACATCCTCGGGAAAAGATCTCGCGAGTCTCGCAACCCTGAGCTCATGTCGAGGTGCACGGGAAAGGCACCACGACCCTTGAGTTTCGACGCACGGAAAGGACGCACAGGAGGATCATCATATGGGGCAATCCATTAGAACCCTGACTGCACTTTCAGCTTCCTGTGGCGAAGCCGATTCCGATTGCGTTTGTGTGCACGCCCGTTGCCCAGGAGGCAGATGCCTCGCGCTAATGCTCCTCCTTGTTGGAGTTGCCGGACTTGCACATGGGCAGACGCTGGTGGTCACGAGCGCCGGGCGGACGGTGAATCAAGGGGACACGCTCTCCATCAATACGATTCCTAACATGCCTGCGCTGACCCTCAGCGTGAGCGGGGGCAGCTCGTGTGACACGGTGTCGTACGCCGTTGACGTCTCTTACGTGGCTCAATCAGGACTGTCAACCGGCGCGCAATATGCCGCACAGGGCTATCTGGCCGATCAATCCGTGGCAATCAATTGGTTCGGAATATTGGAGGGGGGCAACGCCACAATCACCTGGCAGTTTAATGGCGTCAACCAGCAGAGCTTTGGGTTTTTCATCAATGGGAACAATCCTTCGGCAGTTGCAATTGATGCGTATGCTTCCAGCGGGCCGTGGTTCATCCGCAATTTGATAAGCGCGGAATCGAGTTACCGCCAATATGATGTTTTTGGCTATCCGACGTTCGGGCCACCCCGTGGTATTGGTCTGATGCAGCTTGACCCCCCGCCCAGGGACGCGGATTACTGGGCTTGGTCCTCCAACGTGGCAGATGGCCTGTTCCTGTTAAACGGAAAGCAGGCGGCCGCTTATGCTTCTTGGAATAGCGAGTTCAGTCAAATGCAAACCACCACTGGCGGAAATCCCGTGTACCCGCCGCCCACTTTCTATACTTACTGTGCCTTCCAGTATCCGCAACCTGGTGGAGACAGCTACGCTGACGGGGACTGGATACATTATTACAATGGAAATTATTTTATCTTTTTTCATCCGGCTGATACTTTTGGTCCAAATCGTTGGGACATCGATACAAATGGATACGTCCAGAGAGTTTGTAATTCGGCGCCGCAGTAGCAGATTCTTTACGGTCGTAGGTTTCACTGTGCTCTGCGCCGTTCTTGTTTCCGGACAAGAAACCGCCGCTCCACGGCAGCTCTATTTACTCTCCGCCACGCCGACGGAGCATACCAATAAGACGTACCCGGTCGTTCTTTATCGGCTGAGTGCCGATAAGAGGTTGAAAGTCGTCCGGGAAGTGGTTCCGCAGGCGGATGGGGTCCGTTTCGTGCAGGCTTGGGGAGACGCGATTTTTGTAATCCATCCGCACGTTATATCAACGGCAGTCACCATCGTTCATACGGGCGAGCCGATGCTCGCTGATGACGTGGTCTTCAACCCCCGCGGTTTGATTCTAGCTGATGCTTGGGTGGCCGTGGCCGCGCCGTCGGCATCATCTGTGGATGAGCTAGTCCCCTTGATTACAGATGCCAGCCAACCAACTCATATTAAGGGGACCGTTGCAAGCATATCGAGTAATCCGACTGGGACAGCCTCGCGAGTGCGGTCTGATGCATGGGACGAATATGCCGCGTTGCGAAGGGAAGGAGAACCTGGCGGCCCAACAAACATAGTTCCTTATCTTGTCGGCTCGACAGCGGGTGACAACGTGGCAGTCTCTGTTTTTGGTCATTCCATCGTTATTGATACGCTTCCTCCGTCTCTTCGCGGAGCGACAGCGAAAATCACGCCCTTCATCGTGGCGGTGAATCCAGAATACAATTTGCTGGTAGTTCAGCCTCCAGCGGAGGACTGGTCCTCTGGGAAGTTGCCCAATTCGACAGAAATGTTCGTACACGATCGGGCGCGAGGCCGCTGGAAGACAATTCGAATCGAAGGCAACACTTCAGCTCGCAGACTCTTCGGCCCTTGGCTCGCGACGATTGTCGGAATGTGGAACCCAGACCATAAGCCTAGCCCCGGGCGGGATAACGAGCGAAACCAGGAAACGGACCGTCTTCCAAATGTTCAGAATCAGTATGCCATCTTCGTAGGAAAATGGTCCTGGCGGCCTGGAGTGCTCGTTCTCCAAAACCTTGCAGACGGTCGGAAAATCCGCATCGAAACGGGCCAGGAAGACAGTGAAATCCTGCGCGTGGAAGGGGATATCGTCCTCTATCGGATCAACGACACAATCTATCAAGCCAAAATCGTGGGCGATCAGCTTCGGGATCCCACGGTTGTCGTGAAAGATGAAGATGTCCCGGAAATACACTGGGTGTTCTGGTCGCAATGAGAGAGACGTGTTGGCTCCCAAGTTATCGAGACTTTGGAGCCGCGATTTGGAGCAAACGATGAAGAAAAGTTACTGGAGTCTTGCGATCCTCTCCTTGATGCTGTTTTGTGGCGTTTGCGCCGTTCATTCGCAATCCTTGCGAGGATTCTCGACGCTTTTGCCCCATGGCGCCAACTCTCTGACGATGAGCGCGCCTTGCACGATGGCCAGCATAAGTTTCTTTCTGCAATGCGGCTCTCCGCCCCCGGGTGATCCCTGCCTTGGCGGAGGCGCACCCGATCCTGGTTTCACCAGTGGAGGGGGCAGTGGTCCCGCCCCGGTTTGTAGCCCGGTCATTCTTGACCTGAGCGGAAACGGTTTCTCACTGACCGACGCGGCTCACGGGGTCCTCTTTGACATTTCCGGTTCCGGCAAGCCAGTGCAGATCGCTTGGACCGCCTCAGGTGGGGACAACGCCTTCCTCGCCCTGGACCGCAATGGAAACGGTATCATTGACAACGGCGCGGAGCTCTTCGGCAATTTTACGCCTCAGCCCAACTCGCCGAACCCCAACGGCTTCCTTGCGCTTGCGGTATACGATAAGCCGGAAAACGGCGGCAACGGCGACGGCATTATCGATTCCCGCGACAAAATCTTTTCCTCCCTGCGCCTCTGGATTGACGCCAATCACGATGGCATCTGCCAGCTCGAGGAGCTCCATACTCTCCCCTCCCTGGGCGTGACTTCCATCAGCCTGAATTACCACGCTTCCATGCGGCGGGATCAGTTCGGCAACTTGTTTCGTTATCGGGCCAAAGTCAATCCCGTGAACCGCCACGACACTTCAGAAGTGGGTCGGACCGCATACGATGTCTTCCTAACGACGCTGTAGCGACTAAGTAATAGAATTCATCCAGCGCCGGCGCCATTTGTCGGAAAGGGCGGGAATTCTTTCGATCGGCTTTCTTCTCCCTCGCCGCCCTTTCCGTTTCCGTCTACCATTTCCCCCAGCGCGACCTTTAGACTCCCTCCGTCTGCTCGCTCCGCCCTGTTCACCGAACGTTCGCATCAAAAACTGCTTTCGGAGTGCGGCGCGAGAAGACAAATTGGCTCTTGCAACCGTCCAATCTCGTGTAGAATTGGCCGAAAGGGAGAGACAATGCTGCCCCTGCAACTGCAACCCGAGAGTCACGTCCCCCTGTACATCCAATTGCGCGACCAGCTTCGCGCGCTGGTCCATGCCGGCGACCTGCGGCCGGGGGATCGCATCCCGGCCAGCCGGGAGCTGGCTGTGCAGCTCGGCGTTCACCGCACGACGGTCGCCAACGCCTATGCCGAGCTCGAATCCGAAGGCCTGATCCAGGGCCACGTGGGGCGCGGAACGTATATCCGCGGCAACGGCAACGGGCTGAAGATTACGCCGCCCGCGCCGCCGGTTCTGAACGGCAGCGGGGGCATTCGCTGGGAGTTGCTGTTTGCGGACGAGCGCGGCGAAGAGGCGCTGGCGCGGCTGACGGCCTCGGCACCGGAGAATTCGCTCTCGTTCGTGATGGCGCGTCCCGCGGAGGAATTTTTTCCCGTTGAGGAATTGCAGGCCTGCGTGAATGCGGTCCTGCGCCGCGAAGCAACGGACGTCCTGAAGCTGGGCCCATCGGACGGATACCCGCCGCTCAAGGAAGCGCTGCTCGATCTTCTGCGGCGGGAAGGGATGGCGGCGAAGGACGAAAACCTTCTCATCACCGACGGATGCCAGCAGTCGCTGGACCTCATCTGCAAGGCGTTTGTGCGCCCGGGCGATTCGGTGATTCTCGAGAACCCGGGGTACCCGGGCGCGGTGGCCATTTTCAGCGGCGCGCGCGCTCGTTGCCTGGGCGT
>JBGQHF010000073.1:0-17716 GCA_041497835.1 Terriglobia bacterium | reverse complement strand
GTGGAGGCTTCCAGGTTGATTTCAAGCTTCACTTTGTTTTTCTCGAGGACAAAACCGATCATCCCGCCGGACTGGGCAAACCCTTCCATCTCACTGACGGTCAGCACACCCGATTCCTTCAGATCCCCGAGAATCTGAGGCAGGTGTCTTTTTTCCGACGAGCTGACAAAGAGGATCTGGCAGCTTCGGAGGTCTTGCCCTTCCTTGAAGCGTTTGATGATGACTTTTCTGCCGTTCACGGTCTTGCCGGCGACGATCTCCGTCAGCATGCTGCCGAAGGGGTCCTGGCCGACAATCCCCAGCACGATGGGAGCACTCGAATCGGAGAAGACTTCCGGGGGCCACTCCACGAACTTCGTGAAGGTGTACAGGAACGCCGCTTTGACCTGATATTCGCCGAAGGGCTCGGACTGCGCTTGCACCTGAATTACACTCAAAAGCAAGGCACACGCGGCAAATAGAAGCCGCCGGAGCCCCCTGCCTGACGGCGAGAAGATCGTGCCGGGCCTGTTCACCGGGCCGTTGGCCTCGCCGATGCCCGTCCTGGGCGCGCTGGGTTTCAGAACCTCCATGTGAGCTTCCCATAGGCGCTCCGTTGGACCTGCGCCGCGCTCACAAAGTCACCGGAACCAAACTCGAAGTGCCTGGGGTCCAGCAGGTTTCGCAGCCCAGCGCTGATCTCCAGAGACTCGGTGGGCCGCCATCCCAACCTGACGTCCATCCGCGTATAACTGGGAATCTGGGGACCGGGGACGCTACCGACGTAATACAGCGCAGTATCGAACTCCAGGTTATGGTGCAGGTCGAGCTGGGAGCGGAACTGGAATTGCTGACGTGGGCTGCTGCCCTCGGTGTCTGGTGCAGTGGTGGAATCCAAACTGGTGGGATCCGCGTGCAAGTGAATCCGGAACAGCGTATAGCCGACACTCAAGCTCCAGAAACTCACGACTCTAACGCGCGTGGAGACCTCGATCCCGTGCGTTTCCCCATGAATCTTGCTGAAGGTCATCAGTGGCAGGACCTGGTGGCGCGGCGGCGGAGTGTCTTCGAAAAACGGGACGCCCGGCTCCTTGGTGTGGCGGTTTCCGTACTCGCTGTAGAACGCGGCGAGATCGAGAGAAAGCCTTTTGCCTACTTGCATGCGCTGACCCATTTCGTAGGTCAAGGTACCCTCGGCGGGAAGGCGCGGGGCGCCAAACGCGGATACTAGATTAAGCGTGCCATCCTGGCCCACGAAAGCGTCCTTGTTGACCCGAGAGTTCGCGTCCAAGCGCGACGAGCTTTCTACTGCCCGGGAAATCGCCGCCCATATCCCGAGGTGCTGCTGTGGTGTCCAGAACACACGGACGTTGGGTTGCAATGCGAATCCGCTGTACACGTTGTGCTCAAGCTTTGCACCTACCGTTACTCGAAGCCGCTCGGGAACAACCGTGATCTCATCCTGAAGAAATGCGCCGTAGAGGTCGGTGCTGCGGCTGCTCGGGTCGAAGGAGATCATCAGACTTCCCACGGTCCGATCCGCGGCATGACGGTAGGTGCCCCCCCACACGAAATCGTGACGATGACCGGAGGCGAAGTGTTGCTCAAAATCGATATCAATCGCATGGCCGTATTCTCCCAGCACGCCAGGCTGGCTGCGGTCGGCCGTGTCGTAGTACATCTCCACGGTCGTGTCGAAACGCTCCGAGGAAGTGTGGTGCCAGCGCCCCAGCAAGTTCCCTCCGTTCACGTTGGTGTGATCATTGATAGAGCCAATCGTGGGTGGAGATAGAGAAAGCAAACCAAGCGTCGTCTGGCCTTCCCTTCCTTGGTAGATATCCCCCTGGACCGTGAGGGCATCGCGCCTCGAAAGCTCCCAATCCGTCCGGAAGCCTCCGCGGAGGATGTGCCAGCGATCCGCAGCCTGCCTGCCCGAGGAATCCTCAAACGGGCCCTGGTCGAAGTACTTGGCAAAGATTCGGTAGTAACCCCGGCTGCGCAGTCCTCCGCCGTAGCGCACGCCGCCGGTGCCGCGTTCCAGGTTTCCGCTTCCTGAAGTAACCAGGCCGCCTTGCGTGTCTTTGGCTTTTTTCGTGATCACGTTGATTACGCCGTTGACGGCATTGGCTCCCCACAGCGTGGCTCCGGGACCCCGGATCACTTCGATTCGTTCGATATCCTCCAGCAGCGTGTCCTGCACGTCCCAGTACACTCCGGAGAACAGGGGATCGTAGACCGCCCGGCCGTCAATCAGGATGATCATCTTGTCGGCGAACCGTTCGTTGAACCCTCGGGGACTCAGGGCCCATTTGTTGGCATCCAACTGCGCTACATGCAGGCCTGGGACCATGCGCAGCAGCTCGGGGACGCTTGTGACGCCGGAGCGCCGGATGTCCTCTTGCGTGATCACGAAAACGGCCGCGGCGGCTTGGGAGAGTTTCTCCTGCTTCCTCGATACAGAGGTGACCTCGAGGTTCGCCAATACGTCGAGGCTGGCCTCGCTCAAGTCGACTTTGGACTTCTGTGCCTGGACAAGGGGAGTCATCAGCATGAGCAGGAGTAAGAAAAGGATCCCCCTGACCATGACCGGCCTGCCCTCAAAAGGAGTCTTCTGCAATTCCTCAAGGCGTGGCGCAGCTTCGGCAACACTCCGAAGCCCTCGCTGAGAGAGCGAAATCTCCCTGGCTTGTCTCGAGCCACCTGACCATCCACATGGTTGTCTCATTTGCATTCCCCCGGACGCGATGCTGAAAAGGCCGCAGGCATAACTTAGGCATACAAGCAGCCAAACCTGGTCAAGGACGACCGTTTTAAGGAATTTAGAATCAAAGGATTGCAGCTGAGTGAGAGTCATTCGGCGAGGAGGAATGCTGGGACTTGTTTCAACGCCGCGCTGCTGCCCCGAACCGGAACAATGCCTGGAGAGATTGGAATTTCCGGACGCCTGCTGGATTTTTTCTAACGCCACATGCGTGTGAACATCACCTACTGCACTGCAATGATCACGGAAAGGGTGGGATTCGAAGCGCCCGCCGGATGAAAGTGCGCAGGGAAATGGCCTGGCTTGCCGCCTATTGAAACTTCCTACGGCGGGTCCACTCTCGGCAAGAACGACCGCGAGGATGTCGGAGAGAGGGCGGATTCTCCTCATGCTCTCAGACCTATGGCGTTGGAAATGCTGGAAATGTCTCTATCTTGATGTAGAAAAGGGTGTTAGTCGGATTTCTATGAAGCCTGCCTAGATCCCCTAAATCTGCCTGGTGCGCTATAGAAACTGACACCAAATAGACACCAAATTCTTTAAGCTAGAATGAAGACTCGGATTAAGTGGCTGAAGGTCACGTCCTCCTGTGCCGACCATTGTGTTGGACTTAACGCATCGCCTCAGGGCACACCTTTGCCAGAAGGCAACCCGACGCGGCGGGCGAGTTGCTCAAATCGCGGATCGGAGCGAAGCGGCTCCCATTCCGGCGCCACAAGGTACGCCTGCAGCAGCGCCTTGAGCGTGTCCGCGGTCCCGAATATACAAGGGTCGAGCTCGATCGGCAACTGCGCCTGTGCCGAGCTGGCGCCAACCCCCAGCAGCACGAGACCGGTAAGGCACAGGGCGCCGAGCAGGGCGAGGCGGATCCCGAAACGACGCATGAGATTTTTCATAGTCTTCTGCTTCCCTGATCCCTAGTCAAGATTCGGTTAACCAAATCACTCCCTGGCCGCGGATCTGTGGTCAGCCGTTGCCGTCCCCGGCGGACACGTCAGGGGCTGACCAACGTGGGCACTTTGCCGTAAACCGCATGGCCCCGGGCATCGGCGTCTTTTTCCATCGGCATCCGGTCGTGCAGGACACGGTAGTAGTGCGCCGAGTTGAGGTTGGTTGTGAGGGCCGAGATATCCAGGTCTCGGAACCACCGTTCCGCGTACGGATCGCGTCCCCCCAATTCGTTGCACTGCTCGGTGTGACGCAGCTCGTGGTACAACCAGAACAGCGCATCAGGGTCGCTGAGCAGGGCACCGTCCTTCAGGCGCTTCACCATGCCAGTGCTACCAAAATAAATCGTGTGGCAGTCGGTTGTAGCGTTGCCGGGCTCTTGGCGGCCACTGTATCCGAAGCGAACGATTCTTAGGTCCACTTTGGGGTAATGCTCCTTCAGTTGGTTCACGTACGTCTCCGGAAGGTGGTACAGTCCGACCTCGGCGCCGAGCAGGTCCATATAGCGGCGGTACAGAGCCACCTTCGTTTGACACGACGCGTTCAGGCTCGCCTCGATCACCCCCGCGGTACCACTGACCATCTCCGGGGAGGCGGCGTTCAAGGCGTCCTGGAGCATCTCTTTGGCCACCTCGTCGAGGTTGTTCTGTAGTGGCTTGAGGTTCAGCCCCCCAATGTGCCATCGAACGTCTATGCCTCCCAGCGACGCCAGGCGGCATTGGGAGGAGTCGAATGTCGGACCGCCGATGCGCAGTTCCACGCGCACGTTGGATGCAGAGCCGCCGATTGCGAAGGCCTTGCTGAAGTGACATAGATGGGCGGGGTTGGCGCTGGGCCGCATGCGCACCTTCAACGCGTTCAGCGCGATCCGGTCGATGCTCACTTCTTCCTTAAACGCGAGGCCTTCAAAGCCGACCGTCGGCTTGGAGAACCTCAACGTGAACTCGCCGGCGCTGGCCTTGATCCCCAGGCAATCGTTCACCATGTATTTGTGGCCGCCGAGCAGCGCCACATTGATTTCTTTCCCTGCGATGGCCTGAGCAATTGCGCCCAGCATCTGTTGCGCTTGCGGAAGGTCTTTAAGGGCCACAACGCGTGACCCCGGGTTGGCCGCTGCCAGGTTCAGCCTGCTGGTGGCGGGGAGCCTGGGCGCAGGGTCCGGCTGGCCATCCTCGTTCTCGCTCGCCGGCGAGAGAACGCCCATACGGCCGCGTTCCTGCTGCGCAGGCGGTGCTGGTTTGCCGCGGATGGCCATTGCCGTGTCGCCCTCCGATGCTGTTGGCGTTGTGCCGCTTGTTGATGCAACTGTGCCCTTGGGCTTCTGGTTGCTGGACTTTGCCGCGGAGGCAGGGCTTTCCATCTCCCTGCCGGTTCCGAGGGGTGGCACCCCTTCAATCGCGGCCACCGGCGGAGCTGCGCCCTTCGCTGGGGCTACGCTCACGATCTCGCAGCAGGGCACACCGCCGTCCACGGAGACCTTGCGGGTCCCGAAATCGGCCCAGACCTTCTGCCCCACTCTGAGCCCCTTGAGGATCCGAGCATCCGTAACCTTGAACTCAAACGTGCGGCCATTCCCCGGGTCGAATGCTGTGGCTATACCGGTCGGCACGCGAATCGCACTAATATCGCAACACGGACTGCCACCAAACAGCTTCCCTTGGACGCGATCAACCGTTGTTGAGGGACTCAAGAGATTCACGATTTCGCAGCAGGGGGATGCGCCGTCAACCGACACCTGGTGGGTCCCAAAATTGGCCCAGACCTTCTGGCCGACCTTAAGGGTCTTCAGCAGGGAGGCGTTTGTGACCTTGAACTGGAAAGTCTTGCCGGTCCGTACTTCCTTGGCGGCCACGACGCCTGTGCGCGTGTCAATCGCGGTGATCTCGCAACAGGGTTGCGCAGCACGGGCCTCTGGGGCCAGAACAACAGCGAGGCCCAGCACGACGCCGAGCAGGACGACGATACGTCGCAGCCTCCTCGATTTCGTCAATAGGTTTGCTGGAACCGAACGATTTTCACGATTCATCTATTTCCTCCTGTCCGGCTCGGCTCAGGCGTCAATCGCGGTCATGCTGCAACAGGGGCCACCGGCGCGGGCCTCCGCAGCCAACACGAGAATTACGCCTAACACTATCAGCGCACGCCGCGGCACACTCCCCCTCCAGAGAAGCGTCCCTGAAATCAAACTCTCCTGACGATCCATGCTCCACCTCCCGAGTCCTTCCGTTGCTGTGTCCAATTCAGAAATCAGGATAAAAACGTGCAAGGCCCCTCCGCTACGCTCCGGTGCGGGTCGCAAGAATCAGTAACTCGGCTTTGGTGTTCTTACGGCAACCGTGCGCACTTGTAGTGGCAGCGTTTTCTTCCAGCCGAATCCACGTTGTAACTTACAAGCCAGCAAAAATAGTTGGAACGCTCGAAAGTGAGTTCACAGTCCCGACTGCCTTGGCCGCCACTCGCGCCCCCAGAGCCACCCGTGTTCCCGGCTGTCCCTCCACCTGAACCACCCCCGCCCCCACCGCGGCCGCCCTTTTCTTCCGAAGAAGCTTCGGCTGCGCGGTATCTGGCCTCAACCGGGACGTTTTGGCTCTTGAGCCATTTTTCGAAGTTCTGGACGAGGCTTGCCCAGTCGCTTTGAGCTCTTCTCGCTACCTCGCGATCCCGGGCGTGATACCTAGCTTCGAGCGCCTGGGCCTTTGTCCGCAGGTTGTCAGCCTGTTCCTTGAGGCTTGTCTTCGGCGGTGCCGCGTTTCCGACGTGCGCCGAAAACCCTGCAAGCCCGAAGGCCACGCCAATGCATAGAGCCAGCCCTCGAACCAAAGCTTGATTGCGATTCACGTTTCACCTCCCCTGAAGTCCGTCACACCCTTGCTCGTTCGACGTCAACACCACCCCTTAGTGAGGCCCCAATGTTCTCCGCACCTCGTTGTTGTCCTCGTTGGATTCGGCGGTGGTCTTGTAGAAATCCACCAGCACGCGCACCCAGGTGGTTGTCGTTGCCAAGTGTTTCCCTCCGACATGGAAACTTTTTGATTCTCCTGCCGCGAGCGGGCCCAGATAAGACTCGGCTTGTACGGGCAGGTTTTGAAAGAGGATGTGGGGATCGCTGCCCGCAGCGACCAAAACCACGAATTTACCGGGGGTGGCCAGGTTGCCCTGGTTGGTCACAGTCACCTTGATCTGGTAGCGGAGATGGTTGTCCACCGGGTCTTCACGAATTGTCGCCGTGAGATCCGGGCAGGGCGGGACCAGCGATTTCGTAGTTTGATTATTCGTCTCGTCCGATTCTGCCACCGTGTTCTGGGCGTCAACCACCACGCGGACGTTTCCCACCTTGCATCCGGTAAGGCGCGCCAGGGCGGATTGCGCCGTTTGCTGTCCATGGCCGGGCAAGGGGTCGTGCTTGATCGTGTCCTTTCGCACGCCATCAATGAAGACATCGGCGACGAAAGGGCTTCCGGTGCTGTTCTCGCCTCGGTTCACCACCTGGTAGCTGACAAAACCGGTCGGGGTGACGCCGATGGACGAAACCGCGAGGTCAGGCGACGGACCGCTCTTTGCGCTGTGTCCTTCCACGACGCGTGGCGGACCGCTTTGGGCGCGAACCTGGCAGCCCGGTGCGGCGACAAGCAGAGCGAATACCGAAGCCGAGAGCGCCACAAACTCAGCCCACTGGCTCCGGCGCGGCCTTATCGGAATCAATTCACCTTGACAACTCATGTTCACAATTGCCATCTTTCGAGGACCCGCATTGGGGCCAACCACAAAAGTCCAAACGGAATTAAATAGCGCTCCCTCGCCCTGGCTGTTCGCCAGATCCGTTCCCGTGAATTTCTTGAACTTCGAGAGCTGGCGCACAGCTAATCAAAGCGAACATTAGATGCTTGTGGGTCGTCGCCTACTTCTGTTCGCGAGCGTCACGCATACATGCCGTTCATTGCGGCTTCTGAAATGCTGTCTTCGTGTTGCTCACCAGGCCCTCGATCTGGCTGGTAAGTTGGCTCAGCACTGTCGATACCGCCTGCGGGTCGCGTGACTTGCGCAAAGCACTGAAGGAATCCTTCAGACCCTGTACCTGGCCGAAGAGCTGACCAATCAGCCGAAAACCTGAAAAAATCAAGTTCAGGTTGCGGTACTTCCCCGAGAATTTGGGAAGCTCTGTGGTGAAGGAATCCGCTGTAGATTGGAGTTGGTCTAATTTTTCGCCACAACAGTCCTGCACGAATCCGCCTTCGCCGCCGCTGCTGGCTGCTCCCGCGGTGGTACCGGCTGCCTGGGCTTTGCTCACCTCTGCTTGCAGCGCCTGCACTTGCGTTTCAAGTTGCTCGGCCTTCGTTGCCAAAGCGGTGTCCACGCTCGGCATTGTCGGCGCATCGATGGCCCGCGCGGCGGTGTAATTTGCAGGCACCACGCGGTAGCGGTAGATCATCCCGTGGCCGCCGACGACATAGGCCCGGTCGCGACGCGGCAAGCTGAAGGCATTCACGCCAGTGGGAAGGCGAAAGTCGCGCGCATTCCAGCGCTTCCCTCCGTCAGTGGTGTACGTAAGGAAGGAAGAGTTCTGATTGCCGATGCAGATCCACCCGACTTCCGGATCAGCGAACTTGATCTTCGCCGTCGTTCCCGCAGGTACCGCAACGGCGACGCCGCGCCAAGTTTGCCCGCCGTCCGAGGTGGCAAACAACTTGTCGTAGGACTTCACGAATCCAGTATTCTCGTCCAGGAAGAAGACTGCCAGGGCATCGCCTTCGGGCAGAAACGAAGAGATGCTCCAACTTGCGCCGCCATCCTGAGTCTTCACGATGGCCGAAGCGCGGTTGGGAAGTGCGCCACTCACCGCGTAGCCGACCGTTGGCGACGCAAAGTGAACCGCGGCAAGGTTGCATCCGACCTCTCGCATGAGGCCCTCGACCTCGATTTTGGTTTGGCAGGTGAACACCGGCTTCCAGGTGCGGCCTCCATCCTCCGTTCGAAGAATTCGTTGTGCGTCGAGAGAAACGCCCAAAGCCGGAGTAGCGAACGCGTAGGGCTGCAGTGTGGGGTAGGAACCTATCTCTTCCCAGGTCTCGCCGTCGGTCGTGCGAACTATCTTGCCGCTAAACTGCGTGGCCCAGCCATGCGTTTCATCGATAAACCTCAATTGTTCGAATCCGCGAGTGGCTGAATGGGAATCGCCGAGTTGCACTTCCCAGCTCTGTCCGCCATCCCGCGTGTGAATCATGACGCCGCCTTCTCCTGCTCCCGACCGAGAATATCCGATAGCCCAACCTACATCCGGCGTCACGAAGACAACGTCAGTGAACTCTACGTCTTCCTTGTAGTTCACCGGCTCCCAGATGCCCTTAAGTTTAGGTTCCGCCGCGACGGCAGGTTGCGTGGCAGCAGCTCTCGCCGGCACTTTTTCAGGCGGCCCTTTTCGCGGGGGCCGTTGTTGGCCGAACATCGATGCCTGGAGTGGAGCGAGCGCGACGAGCAAAACGATCAGAGCCCCAAGACGCGGAACCGCGCGTTCCAAGACCCTCCGACAATGTGTCATGCCTACCCCCTTGCCCGCTGGGCGTTGTCCCCTCTCAGGATTTCCGGTAGAATGCGCGCTACCCAAAGACTTCCGAACCCAATGTCGCTCACGCGCGGTTTTTGCATCCTCCACCCGCGAAGGTTCCGATGTCTTTGCATCGTTCTCCTATTTCTTTGAAAGTGTTTTGAAAGCGGCTATGCAACGAGGGCCAAAGCACTTCTACGAATTCGGTCCCTTCCGCCTGGACGTGAACGAGCGGCAACTCCTACGCGACGGCCACCCCGTGCCCCTCACTCCGAAGGCCTTCGAGACGCTTCACGCCCTGGTGGAGAACAGCGGGCACGTGCTGAGCAAAGACGAACTGCTGAAGCGGGTTTGGCCCGATACCTTTGTGGACGAGGGAACGCTGGCCCGCAACGTCTTCACCCTCAGGAAAGCACTGGGCGAAGAGCAGAACGGACAACACCACATCGAGACTGTCCCCAAACTGGGTTACCGGTTCATCGCTTCCGTGAAAGAGACGGACGGAGAAACTCCACTAGACACGACATCCCAGCAGAGCTCCGCAGTTTTCAGAACACAGCCCCGGCTCGGGCGGCTCCAAATCGTTGCCTTGATCTCGGTTGCGGTCCTACTGGTTGCGGCCTACTTCGCTCGGGAGCGCTTTTGGCCTCCCTCTCGCACTGCGGCTGGAAGAAGCATGCTCGCCGTGCTGCCATTTGAAAACCTGAGTGGCGATCCGCAACAGGAATACTTCAGCGACGGCCTGACCGAGGAGATGATCACGCAATTGGGAAGCCTGAATCCCCAGCGGCTCGGGGTGATTGCCCGGACGTCGGCGATGAAATATAGGAACACCGACAAGGGCGTGGGCCAAATCGGCCGCGAACTCGCGGTGGACTACGTTCTGGAAGGCAGCGTGCGTCGCGAGGGTAACCGCGTTCGCGTCAGCGCGCAGCTCATCCAGGTGAAAGATCAGACTCATCTTTGGGCGGACAGCTACGAGCGTGACCTGCGCGATGTCCTGGTCCTGCAGAGCGACGTGGCACGCGCCATCGCCCGGGAAATCGAAATCAAGCTGACGCCACAACAGCAGGCGCGCCACGCCGGCACCCGGCCCATCGATCCGGAAGCGTACGAGCTGTACTTGCAGGGTCGCTACTTCTGGAATAAGCGGACAGAGGAGGGATTCAAGAAGGCCATCGAATACTTCACTGCGGCGATTAGAAAAGATGCGAATTATGGACAAGCGTACGCAGGACTGGCTGATTCCTACGCCTTGCTCGGATCGATCGCGAGTACCACGCTGCCGCGAAGAGAAGCGATGCCAAAAGCAAGGGCGGCGGCACTGAAGGCACTCGAACTGGATGACACGCTGGCCGAAGCGCACACCTCGCTGGCATTCGTGAGAATGCACTACGACTGGGACTGGCCCGGCGCGGAAAGGGAGTTCGCACGTGCCATCGGGTTAAATCCCGGCTATGCCACCGCCCACCATTGGTACGCCTATGATCTGGTCGCCCGGGGACGAACGGACGAGGCCCTCCGAGAAGTCCGACGAGCGCAGGAGATCGATCCACTCTCTACCATTATCAGTGCCGATCTGGGCGAGATTCTATGCTACGCGCGTCGAGACGACGAAGCGATCGAACAGGCCAGGAGAACGCTGAAGGCTGACCCGAATTTTGTGCTGGCCCACCGCGTTTTGGCGTGGGCGTATCAGCGGAAACACATGTACGCCGAATCCATTGCGGTGCTTGAAAGAGCATCTACGCTTCCGGGAGCCACATCTGCGGGTGTCCTTCCTTTCCTCGGCCACGTCTATGCGATGGCGGGGCAGAGAGACGACGCGCGAAAGGTCCTCGGCCAATTGGAGAGGAAATCAAGAGAACGGTGCGGCGAGGGGTTTGGTCTGGTAGCGGTCTATGCCGGTCTCGGTGACAAGGATCAAGCCTTTGCTTGCCTCGAAAAAGCCTATCAGGAACGCGAGGGCACACTGATCCTCCTGAACGTCTTGCCGCCGCTCGATCCGCTCCGTTCGGACCCCAGATTTGCAGACTTACTGCGCCGTGTCGGCCTGCCACCGTAGACTTACACCGCATGCCCTTCTAGAAAAACAGGCGTGCATGACCAAACCGGACTTGCGAGGGATGCGACCAGCTTTCTTTCGTCCTCGAGGCACATGAAACACTCCCCGCGCAGCGCAACATCAAACGAATGTTCCCGGTTGCGGTTGGTACAGGGAAGTTCGGTTGATTTCGAAGACGCGGGGCCTTGCCCGTAGGCCAGCGCTGAACTAGCCAGCGCATCGATTGGAACAAAGCACTCATCCGCGCGAGCGCCCAACCATGTTTATCCTGTCCGTACAGGACGCCAGATTCTCAATCTGGAATCCAGGGTTCGATTCCCGGTTCCGCTACGAAATCCTCGTGTTAACGAGAATCACCTAACTTGATGCGGGTCCCGTGAGCTCTGGCCCCGTTTCCCCCAATGTGTATTCCGTCCGCGACAATCCCCTCTTGCTCGCTAATGCCGGAGACCAAGTGGTTTATCTTCGGTCTTTAAGCGGGACTCTTTGGCCGGCAATAACAATCAAAATTCCGAGCGTGGCGGGGGCCTCAACATAAGATCTGGCGGAGAGGGGGATTCGAACCCCCGGTAGGAGTTTTAGCCCATACAACGGTTTAGCAAACCGCCGCCTTCAGCCTCTCGGCCACCTCTCCGCAGCGTGCCTGGCGGCGATTTTTCCGCCGGACCCGCAAAGTAGATCATTGAAACCCGCGCCCGCGGTGAGCCGAGGGATGAATCGCCCCCGTGCGGCATCTCGCCCATCGCGCTGCTCGAACAATATCGGTTGAAACACAAGAATCCAACGGTGCGCATGGCAAGCCGGCGGATCCGTTTTTAGTTCCTTACCCGAGCGATTTTCCTGCAGCGACTCGGCGTCGAATGCGCCCACACCTTCCTTACGGCGCGATTGTGGCGTCGGGCCGGATATAGATCTCGGCGCGGTTGTTGTTCGGATCGAAGTCCGCCACCCCATTCGGTGTTTTAACCAATAGGACATAGTTCGGGGGCGGCACGGCGACGTAACCGGCTGAGCCGCCGGAAGAGCACCACTGAATCGTATAGGTGTAGTAACCCGGATAGGCTTCTCCATTGCCCGCCAGGCTGTTCACTGTCCACGTCCGCACGGTATTTCCAGACATGTCCTGCAGAACGACGTGAATCGTCCCGGAGGCCGAGTATTGGGTGGAATTCTTCACCCCCAAATTAACCTTTGCCGTGGACGGAGGGCACCCCTGTTCGCAGCTCTCGCTGGCGGGATGCATACATACGGATGCACCGCCTACGGCGTTGGGAAAGAGGTCCGGGAGATGATTCGGATTGGGATTGATCACGTTCCCGGCATTAGCCTGGGTCTGCGGAATCCGGATGAAGGGGTGTGCCGTATGCGTGAGCATCACCTTCCCTTTGTCGTTTTTCGGCTGGCCGTCGGCCGCCGTGGCGCCCCGAATCGCAGACTCGGTCGTATTTTCGGCCGGGGTCAGCACTGTCCCCGAGCTTAGGCTGGTCTTGCTCGCATCCGTCTTCTTGTCGCCCGGCTTATTCTTGTCTTTTCCAGGATCGCTCGACTGAGGCGGCGGTGGAGTGGCTTGACCCGATTGCGGCACCATCCCCGCGCCCGTCGGCACATTGCCCAGGCTGACGATAGCGCAGCAAGGATTTTTCCCGTCCACGGAGACTTGCTTCGCGCCAAAGTTGGCATAGACACCCTGGCCGACGCGGAGCGAATTCAACAGCCTGCTGTCTGTGACTTTGAATTCAAACGGGCGCCCGCTAGCGTTTTCCTTGCCCGTCTCCTTGGCCGTCACCACGCCCGTCTTCTTGTTGATGGCCGTGATGACGCAGCAGGCATTGTCCGCATGCGCGGACGGCAAGGCAACGAATATTAGGATGAAGAACGCAATTGCGGCTGCTGTGCGCCGGATCGCGCGAAGAAGGCGTACTTGCGAAATCAAACGGATTAGGATGTTCACGATTCACCTCTCGGGAAAAAATCTTCTTGTCTCAGGTTCATCTGGGTTTCTGGAATGTCGCGCGAGTCCTCTGCAAAAGTCCCATGACATTAGCCTGCACGCCGCTGATCCCAACGCGCTGCATGGACTTGTTCCAGGTCATTGGTTGCCCGGCGGGCTTGTTGCACTCGCTGCTTGAACGTTTACGTTTAGTTGTGTTGGGGGTTCCTTGAACACGCGGCCGTGGTCGTCGCGCATGGGAGTCACGGTCAAAGTGTATTGTCCCGCGCTGGGCCACGTCAGATTGATCGCCGTATCTTTCTTCGGATCACCGGAGCAAGTGCCGCCTCCGGCCTGCCAAGTGCAGCCCGGCGTAGCTGCCGGAGTCGCTCCTCCGGTCCACGCCAGGTTGTAGTGGATCGTGTCGGTGTAGAGGTAGCAGGGATGCGGCTTTACTTTGTACAAAGTGACTTTCCCCGCGGACGCCTGCGCGGGACCATCCACGCCGGCGAAGAGCGCTGTGGAGCCAGATTGCACCAGGTCCTGGAACCACAGGTGCCCTTGGTCAGCACGGCTTGGGTAGATTTTTTTCACATACGAGTTGCCGATTCGCTGCCGGGCGATGAGGACCTCCGCGCGAAGATCAATCTCCCAGTCGAGATCGCCCGCGAGAGCGTTGTATGACTGTGTGGTAGTAGCCGCCGCGGTGCTCTGCGTGGCCGAGCCGTACGCGCAGCCCGCGAGCTCACCCACCAAGCGAGGCTGCGGGCCCGCGCGCGCGGAGAGCGCGTCCACATCGAAATCGAGCTGGAGAGCAATGTAGATTCCGGGTTTGACGTGGATGCGTCCCTGGACCTGAACACTCTCCGTTGTCGTGGTAGGGGTAGGGACGTTATGCGCATTCAAGTGGCACTCCTTACCGGAGCAAGAGAAGTCAAACTGTGTCGTATGCGGCGCGTCCAATTGGAACTGGCTGGTTAAAGAGCCATCTGCATCCACATCCACTGTGCCCTCAAAGTAGGCGCTGACGTCCATCTCCGCCACCGGAACGCCGGCGATCACGATCGGGATTACCTCGATAGGAATCTGTGGACCGCCTGTGGGCGGAATCGTGAACGTAGTCTTGAACTTACCGGTCGCCTTGACCGAGGCGGTGAAGCGCGCGCCGACCGTCATCGTGCCGTTGGCGGAGATGGCTTTGGGGCGGACAACGAAAGGAAGACACGGGATGTAGAAGAGGTCGAGTTGGGCGTTGAAGTCGGGCGATATCGGGAGGCCCACGGTTAGATTCCCCTTCACGCTTCCGGATGCCGTGCCCCCTGCGACGGTGGTTTTCCCGTCTTTTTCGAAGTTGAGCGGGAATTGAGGAGTGATCGAAAACTTAACGGGGATTTGACCCAAGGAAATCGTGTGATCCACAAAGCAGCCTTCGGCCATGTTTAGGTCGTGATTGAGCTCGCCGGTGATGTGATTCCAGTCGGCTTGTGCCTGTTCGCGGAGCTTTTCCGCTTGGCGTGAAGCCTCTTCCGCCGCATGCGCCGCCGATTCTTGGACACAGTGCCACGAGAAACTGTTGCATCCAGTGTGGCTGCTGCTACTCACTTCGGGAGCCTTCACGTTCGCCAGGTTCGGGTGCGCCTGGATCCATTGCGCCGCAAGTTGCGGGTTGACGATGTAATGGTCGGACTCGCCGGCGGCGAGCTTGCGGACGTGCATCAAGAGCAGATTCTTCGCGCCTTGGGGGAGGCCTTGCGATTGTTCAATGCCGTCAAGCCCTCGCAGGTGCATGACTTGACCGTTCAGCACTTGCCCGGCAAGCGTGCCGGCCACGCTGCGCGACGAAAACCGGCCTGGCTTTTGTGCGAGCATCGCAACCCTCGCCGGCGTCACTGGGGCCGGCGTACCCGCAGTGACCGTGGGAAGAATAAACTGCGTAGCGTTTTTCGTAACGCCGGCAAGACCCGGAGCCGCTTTGTTCGGTTGCGCGGTCTGCGCGCCTGTCTGCGGCGTGGCGGCCGCTGCGGTTGTTCCTTTCGTTGCCGTTTGAGCCGGCGCGGTAGTCCCGGGAGACGAGGTTGACGCTACGGGCGGTTTGGGCACTGCCGCCGGGGCCGCGGGAGAAGGACCGCTCACGATGGCGCAACACGCGGTCTTGCCATCCAGTGAAACCTGTTTCCCCGAGAAGTTAGCATACACACCCTGGCCGACGCGCAGGCTGCCGAGCAGCTTGGCATCCGCGACGTGGAATTGAAACGTCTGGCCATTGGCATTGATCTTCGCCGTCACGTTCGCGGCGCGCGTGTCAATCGCCGTGATCGAGCAGCAGGGCGGCTGTTGCGCACAAACTGAAGACGCCAGCATGGCGAGGGCTAGCGCAAATACAACCGATAGAAGAATTCGCTTCATGTCAAACCTCCATACAGAACTTCGAACGAATTGCCGCAATCGTCTTGGTCGTTAGTGGGGGCCCAGGATCCTGTGCTTGTAGTTGTTGTCTTTATTGGCGTCGAAGACCTTGTTGTAGTAGTCCAAGAGAACATCGACCGCCACTGACGTCGTCAGCGCATACTTCTTGGAAAGATGAAAGGTGTGGGATTGCCCGGGAGCCAGTGGCGGCACGTCCTCGTACTCCGCCGTCGGGGTGGCGAAGCTGCTCGCGTTGGTATTGGCCCGCGCCGTAACGGTAACGGTCGTTGGGGCAGTTCCGTGGTTTGAGACCGTAATCTGAACGCGGTAGCGTGTGTTCGCGTCTTCCCAATCCTGTTTTATCTCGTCCACCGCCAAGTCCGCGCACGGAGGCAGAGCGTCCAAGATTTTCTCGTTGTTGCCCTCGTTCGATTCGGTGACGATCTGTTGCGGGTCCGCCACCGCCCGCAACGTGACGCGATCGCACCCCGCGTATTGCGCCATTTGAGAGGTTACCGCTTGTTGCGATAGGGGGGGCAGCACGTGGTGCTCCACCGTGTCTCCGCGGGTGGCGTTGAAGAAAAGATCCACGATGAAGGGTAGCTGGGTGGCCGCGTGGCCACAGTTCGCGACGGTGTACACCGTGTGCCTGGTTGGATCGAATGCCAGCGAGGTGATCAGGAGATCGGGGCCGTCCGAAACGGCGGGGCATCCGTGTGCGGCAACGACGGGGCCATAATTAGGCGGAACCCCGACGGGCTTGTTGCCGGCTTTGCCTGCGAGCGACGCAGCAACCGCCGGACTCGATGCCGGCCCGGCTGTGATTATCCCACTGGGAGTGCGGCCATCGAAAGAAACCTGTTTCGTCGTGAAATTCGCGTACACCGCCTGCCCGGTCTTGAGTGAAGCCATCAGCTTCGGATCGGTGACGCGGAATTCAAACGTCTGTCCGCTGGCATTGATCTTTGCCGCGGCCGTGGAAGTCCGCACGTTAACCGTGGTAACCGTGCAGCAAGGCACCGGCCCTTGCTGCGCCCGTGTGACGGGCGGTGGAAACAGCATCGTTATGGCCACCGCTAGAAAGCAAATTGATTTCTTCATCATCCACCCCCTGCGACCTCCTGAATTGCAGGTACATCCGAAAAGCGTGACACCGCAGGCCGGCATCTCACTTACGCACCGCCTGCGGTGGGGTCACCGGGCCGGCCAGAATGCGCACCACTTCTTGCTGCAGCCTGCGATCCCACAAGACTTCCGCGTGGTTGAGTTGGTCTGACTCGTGAACGGAATAGGGCAGCCGGGCGCTTACATCCGTGACCAGGCTGTCCCCGCTTCCGGCCCTGATCTCAGGAACAATGGCATTGACTCTGTCAAGAAGCGGTGAAACCAATCCTACCTCGGCCGGCTTGGCCTGCCAGTCGAAGTACTGCTCAAGATTTTTGTATTGAGGCACTGTGCTCATCGGCGTGAACAACCACGTATAGAGCCGCACGATCGTCGGGCTGGTGCCGCCAAACGTGGAATACTGCACTCCTGGCACGGGCGCGTCGCCGTTGAGCAGACCCGTGATCAACGAACTATCCGGAGCCAACTCCTTCGAGCCATCGTCAATGAGCTGATTGAGCGGGCTTACCGCATGCAGCGCTTCCTCACGCAGTGGATTCTTGATATCGGCGGGCAGGTTGGCTCCGCCAAAGAGCGCGACGGTATCCTCAGCGATCACTTGCGGCGTCTTGGCCACCGAGCTGCCGTGATGCGGAGAGTGGATGGTGATGACCCAGCGGATCCGGCCGCCGAGGTTTCCCTGTTCGCGCAATAGTTTGTGAATTACCAGGCCGCCGCGACTGTGTCCCACCAATGCAATCGGCGGAGGCGCGGAAGGGTTCATGGCGGCGGTGTCCTTGGCGAATTGGGTGAGTGCTTGCTGGGCCGAAGGGTACGCGGCGCCGAAGTTGCAGCAGGGCTGACTCCACGCCGCCACGGTGAAACCCTGCTGCGCGAGATAATCGAACCAGTTCAGCGGATCCACATCGAGCTTGTCCGATGTTCCGGCCTTGTAGAGTCCCGCGTTGGGAGCTGAGTGCT
>JBGQHF010000072.1:0-17858 GCA_041497835.1 Terriglobia bacterium | reverse complement strand
TTCCGAAAAGGGGCTTGCCCATGCGGTCGTTGAGGCAGGAGCGCTTGTCCTCGAGCGCGGTGGCGGCGAAATCGTAGAAGAGGAAGCCGACGAGATCGAGGACGGCGGCGGGTTCGAGGATGACCGTGTAGCGGCCGGGCGGGAGCTCGCGGGCGTTCGCGGCGCGGTGCGCTTTTTCGCTGGCGCGCTGGGCTAGCTTGAGAGCATCGATGCTGCGAACGTCTGGAGAATTGGCCTTGGCCCAGCTCGCCGCGGTTCCCTCCTGCATGGTGATGGAAACCTCGGCGCGGGTCTGGTGGTAGGCGGCGAAAAGGCCGCGGGAATTGGCGATGGCGGTGCTCATCTGTCCAGAAGAGAAAATTCCGGCGGCGACCTGGCCGTGTTTCACGGCGAGATCGCAGACGCGGCGGACGGCGCGGGCGCGCTCGTCGGGAGTGAGCGCGGCCGTGCGCGGAACGAAACGCCTCACGCGAGCATAGCGCTGGCGTCCCGGCAGTGGGAGCAGGCGCGAATCCTTCGGCTGGCTGCGCGCGAGGGACATGGAGGATTCGATGGCTGCGCGGAGGGAATCTTCGTCGGTGCGATTGGTGGTGGCGCGCGCGGTGCGGCCGTCCACGACAGTGCGGATGGAGACGGTGAGGCCGTGCTCGGCGACGTTCTGGTGGATGGCATTGTTGGCGAAGCGGGTGAGGGCGTCGGAGACTTCGTCGAACTGGACTTCGGTGGCGGCGGCTTCGCTGAGACGAAAGACGGTGGCGGCAATGCGGCGGAGGTCGCGCTCGGAGAGGAGCGATGGCGCGGAAGGTTTGCGACTTGTGCGCGCGACCCTCATGTGTTGGAGAAGGCGGAGCCGATTTTGACGTTGCGGAAGCGGGCGGGGGCGGCGCCGTGGCCGGTGCCCATGGTCTGCATGGGCTGGCCCTTGCCGCAGTTGGGCGTGCCCCAGAGCGTCCAGTGTTCGCGCGAACAGATGGCGTCGCAAGCGTTCCAGAATTCCGTGGTGATGCCGCTATAGCTGGGATTTTTCAGCATGCGCGTCTTCTTCCCGCCCTTGATTTCCCAGCCGATTTCGGTGGAGAACTGAAACTGGTAGCGGCGGTCGTCAATGGACCAGGAGCGGTTGGTCTCCATGAGGATGCCGTCGTCGGTGCCGGCGAGGAGATCATCGAAAGTCCACGTGCCGGGAAGAAGGCTGACGTTGGTCATGCGAATGATGGGGAGGCGGTTCCAGCTTTCGGTGCGCATGGTGCCGGAGGAGCGCGAGAGGCCGGTCATCGCCGCGGTTTCGCGATTCGAGAGATAGCCCGTGAAGCGGCCGGCCTTGATGATGTCCGTACACTGCGCGGGGACGCCTTCGTCGTCGTAGGCGAAGGTGCCGAGACCCGGGCCGTGCTCGAGGCGGGCGTCGGCGACGACGTTGACGATTTCGGAGGCGTATTGGAGGCGATTGAGCTGATCGAGAGTGAGAAAACTGGTGCCGGCGAAATTGGCTTCCTGGCCGAGGACGCGGTCGAGCTCGATGGGATGGCCGATGGATTCGTGGATCTGCAAGCCGAGCTGGCTGGCACCGAGGAGGAGCGTGCCGGTTTTTTCCGGGCACTGCGCGGCGGAGTGCAGCGCGGCGCATTCTTCAGCGACGCGCGGAGCGTGCTTGAGCAGTTCGAGAGATTCGACGAGCTCATAGCCTTCGAGCGTGTACTGGCCGCCGAAACTGTTGGGATAGGAGCGCTTTTGGATTTCTTCGCCCTGAAAGGACGTGGCGCCGATGCCGCATCCGGTCTGGATTTTTCTCTGGTGGATGCGCGAACCGATGCCGGAGGAGAACCAGGAATCAATCTTGCGGAACTGCATGCCGGTCTCGGTGAGCGTGACCCCCTTGACGCGGTGCATTTCGGCGTCGGCCGCGAGAAGAAGCGCGATCTGTGTTTCGAGAGGGATCTCGAAGGGATCCTTGCTGCAGGGGCTGACCCAACTGTCAAGGAACGCGTCTACGGGCGCGAGCACGAGCTCGCCGCGCTTGGCAAGGGCGGAAGCTTTGGCGATGGCGACGGCCTGTGCGGCGCAGGCGGAGATGCCTTCGCGGGTGAGGCGGTCGGTGGAAGCAAAGCCCCACGCGCCAAGTGCGATGACGCGGATGCCCATGCCGATGGATTCGGATTGCGAGAGCGTGCCGACGCGGCCGTTTTTCGTGGTGAGGTCGCGCTGGCGGACGTGCATCACGCGGACGTCGGAATAGGTTGCGCCGCGGAGGCGGGCGGTGTCGAGGGCGAGAGCGGAGAGGTCCCACATGGCTGCGGAGAGAGAATAATACAGGTAAGGGCGCGACGTATCGTGCCCCTGCGAAGAAAGAAGACTATGTGCCTTCCTGCCAGGAAGCGAGGTAGTGTTCCTGGTCGGGGGTGAGTTTGTCGAGGCGATGGCCCATGGAGTCGAGCTTGAGGCGGGCGATCTCCTTGTCAATGTGCTCGGGCACGACGTAGACCTGCGCTTTCATCTGCTTGGCGTTTTGGACGAGATACTCCGCCGAGAGCGCCTGATTGGCAAAGCTCATGTCCATCACGGAAGCCGGGTGGCCTTCAGCGGTGGCGAGATTTACGAGGCGGCCTTCGCCGAGGAGATAAACCTTGCGGCCGTCCTTGAGCTGATATTCATCCACCAGCGGGCGCGCTTCGCGCTTGCCGGAAGAGAGCTTTTCGAGCGCCGGGATGTCGATCTCGACGTTGAAGTGGCCGGAGTTGCAAACGACGGCGCCGCTCTTCATGACCTGGAAGTGTTCGGAGCGGATGACGTTTTTGTTGCCGGTGACGGTGATAAACACGTCGCCTTCCTTCGCCGCATCGGCCATGGGCATGACGCGGAAACCGTCCATGACGGCTTCGATTCCCTTCACGGGATCGATTTCCGTGACGATGACGTCCGAGCCGAGGCCCTTGGCGCGCATGGCGATGCCGCGGCCGCACCAGCCGTAGCCGGCGATGACCACCTTGAGGCCGGCGAGGAGCAGATTCGTGGCACGGATCACGCCGTCGAGCGTGGACTGGCCGGTGCCGTAGCGGTTGTCGAAGAAGTGCTTGGTCTGGGCGTCGTTCACGGAGATGACCGGATATTTCAGCGTGCCGTCCTTGGCCATGGCGCGGAGACGGATGACACCCGTAGTGGTTTCCTCGGTGCCGCCGATGACATTGGGGACGAGATCCGTGCGCTTGGTGAGAAGCTGCGTGACGAGATCGGCGCCATCGTCCATGGTGAGCTGCGGTCGGTGGTCAAGGGCAGCGCTCAAATGCGAGTAGTAGGTCGCGTTGTCTTCACCCTTGATGGCGTAGGTCGGGATGCCGTACTCGCTGGTCAAAGCGGCGGCGACTTCATCCTGGGTGGAGAGCGGGTTGGAGGCGCAGAGAACCATATTGGCGCCGCCATCGCGGAGCGTAATGGCCAGATTCGCCGTCTCGCTGGTAACGTGGAGACACGCGGAAACGCGGATTCCCTTCAGCGGCTGCTCCTTGATGAAGCGCTTGCGGATGGCCTGAAGAACCGGCATCTGCGCGGCGGCCCATTCGATCTTGCGCTTGCCGGCGTCGGCGAGTGCGATATCCTTGACGTCACCTTTTTTCAGTTCGGCTGTAGCCACACGCATGCTCCTCTTCGGTATATGTTTTTGGTTTTGCCTGCAAGAAACGCCCGCCTCCCGACAGAGCCGGGACACGCGCCGGCGGCCGCTACATCAAGAATCATTTCAGCGGCGAGCGCCGACTTCCATGCCGGCCGCCGTGGGGAGTCCAGCCGCCTTGCGAAGCGCATCGGCGCGGTCCGTGCGTTCCCAGGTAAAGCCCGGGCCGGTGCGGCCGAAATGCCCGTACGCGGCGGTGGGGCGATAGATCGGCCTGCGCAGATCGAGAGCTTCGATGATGCCTTTCGGCGTCAGTGAGAAAAATTCGCGGACGAGAGCGGTGATGCGTTCCTCCGGAATGACGGCAGTGCCGAAAGATTCGACCATCACGGAAACGGGCTCGGCCACGCCGATGGCGTAGGCGAGCTGGACTTCGGCCTTGCGGGCGAGGCCCGAGGCAACAATGTTTTTTGCGATGTAGCGGGCCATGTAGGAGGCCGAGCGGTCCACCTTCGAAGGATCCTTGCCGGAAAAAGCGCCGCCACCATGACGGCTGTAGCCGCCGTAGGTGTCCACAATGATCTTGCGGCCGGTGAGGCCCGCATCGCCCATGGGCCCGCCGATGACGAAACGCCCGGTGGGATTGATGTGGTATTTCGTGCCGCTGTCCAGCATGGCCGCAGGAACGATGGGGCGGATGACCGTTTCCATGACGGCGTCGCGGAGGTCCGTGTTCGAAACTTTTTCGCTGTGCTGGGTGGAGACGACGACGCAATCCACGCGCGCCGGACGCCCATCGCGATATTCAATGGTGACCTGAGATTTGCCATCCGGTCGGAAGAAGTCCACCGTACCGGACTTGCGGACTTGGGCGAGGCGCTGCGTGAGGTGATGCGCAAGCTGGATGGGCATGGGCATCAACTCGTCGGTCTCGTCGCAGGCGAAGCCGAACATGAGGCCCTGGTCGCCGGCGCCGCCTGTGTCCACGCCCAGGGCGATATCGGGCGACTGGCGCTTGACGGTGCACATCACGGCGCAGGTTTCGGCATCGTAACCGTATTTGGCGCGGTCGTACCCAACGGAGCGGATGGTGTCGCGAACTAGGGTGTCGTAATCCACGTGCGCAGTCGTAGTGATTTCGCCGGCGACCACGGCCACGCCGGTGGTGACGAGCGTCTCGCAGGCGACGCGGCCCTTGGGGTCCTGCCGCATGACTTCATCGAGAACGGCGTCGGAAATCTGATCGGCGATTTTGTCCGGGTGACCTTCGGTCACAGATTCGGAAGTGAAGAGGAAGTTTTTTCCTTGCTGATTCAAACTGATTTCTCCTTAGAAAATTGCGAGGGGCCCACGAACCCTGCGATGTGCGCAAACGAAGTCTCGGCTAAACTTTAGCAGGCTAACATCCGCGAAAAGATGTGTCAACGCATTGAATCCAAATGCGTTAGAAAAACAGCAAACGGCAGCCCGGAGGGGTCGAACGGCTGTTTTCCACAGCCAATGGGAAGTACCTTAGGCAGCGTCGGCATCGTCTTCGGGCTGGACCTCGAGCTTGCCCTTGGTTTTCTTGGCCAGGAGATAGCTGCGGATAAAGGGATCCAGGTCGCCGTCCAGTACGCGGTCCACGTCGCCCACCTCAAACTTGGTGCGATTGTCCTTGATCAGGCGGTAGGGCTGGAGGATGTAGGAGCGGATCTGGCTGCCGAAACTGATTTCCAGCTTGGACTCGTCGAGCTTGTCGGAGTGAGCCTTGCGCTTCTCGATTTCGAGGTCGTAGAGCCGGGAGCGGAGCATCTTCATGGCAAGCTCGCGGTTTTTGTGCTGGCTGCGCTCGTTCTGACACTGCACAACGATATTTGTCGTGATGTGGGTGATGCGGACAGCGGTCTCGACCTTATTCACGTTTTGCCCGCCCTTGCCGCCGGAGCGGTAGGTGTCCACGCGAAGGTCTTCCGGCCGGATGTTGACCTCGATGCGGTCATCAATTTCGGGGATGACAAAAACGGAAGCGAAGGAAGTGTGGCGGCGGGCCGCCTGATCGAAAGGCGAAATGCGCACGAGGCGGTGGACGCCGCTTTCGCCGTTCAGCAAACCATAGGCATTCTCGCCCTCGAAGCGGATGGTGGCGGACTTGATGCCCGCTTCTTCGCCGGGGGACTCGTCAAGGACGGAGGCGCGAAAAGCTCTGCGCTCGGCCCAGCGGAGATACATGCGGAGAAGAATGGAGGCCCAGTCCTGCGACTCAGTGCCGCCAGCGCCGGGCTTGATGGTCATGATGGCGTTGAGGTGGTCATTCTCGCCGGAAAGAAGCGTCTGGGTTTCGAGCTCGGACACGTACGTTTCCGCGGCGTCGATCTCGCCGGAGAGCTCTTTCAGGAGATCGACGCGCTGCTCGGCGTTGGATTCCTCGCGGGCAAGATGGATGTATGCCTCGACGTCGCCCGTGATGCGCGTGAGTTTTTCCTCGGCGGCGATCTGGTCTTCGGAGCGTTTGCGCTCGCGCAGGAGGCCCTGCGCTTCTTCCTGATTGTCCCAGAAGTCGGGCTTGGCGATGCGGACTTCGAGAGATTTCAGACGTTCGCGGTGCTGGGGCGCGTCAAAGATAGCTCCGGACGAGCTCGATGCGCTGCTTGAGGCCTTCAAATCGATGTTCGAGGTCTTCGAGGATCATTTTCGAGTTTCGATTTTCACGTTTCTTTTCCAGCTGGTACGGAGCTGCGCCTCCTGGATGGAACACCGACAACAAGTAGGATAGCGGAAATGAAGACGCAGAGCCAGACGAACCAGTCGCCGAAGCGCGTGTAGAGCGTCGTCTCGGTGCGGAAGTCGTACGGCAGGTCGGCGGCCTGGCGAATATCGGCGGGAATCCGGGCGACGATCCGGCCATAGGGATCCACGGAGGCGCTGAAGCCGTTGTTGGTGACGCGGAGGAGCCAGCGGCGGTTCTCGACCGCGCGGACCCGGGCCATGCGGAGATGCTGTTCGGGTGCGGCGGAGCGGCCAAACCAGCCGTCGTTGGAGATATTGATGAGGAGCTGGGCGCCATTCGCGGCAAAGCGCCGGATTTCGCCGGGGAAAATGGACTCGTAGCAGATGAATACGCCGAAACGATACCCGGAGGGCAGCCGGCCCACGGCAACCGTCGAGCCGGGATGAAAGCCGCCGACTTCGCTGGAGAGGCTGCGAACGACGCGGTGGATCAGCGGAAATGGCTCGTATTCGCCGAAAGGAACGAGATGCATCTTGTCGTAAGAGAAAACGCGCTGGCCCTGTGCGTCCACAAGAATGGCGCTGTTGAATGGAGCGAGACGCGGCGGCGCGGCGGCCGTGCCGTTTGCAGCTACCAATTTCCATTCGACCACACCCGCGAGAAATGGATGGCCGAAACGGATGGCGAGGTCCGAGGCGGGCCGGGCGAACCGCGCGTCCTGGAATGAAAAGGGCGCGGGCGCCTCCGGCCAGACGAGAAGATCGGGATTGCGATTCGATGCCGCGAGGCTGAGGCGCACCATTTCCTCGAGATCGCTTGCATTGGCCTGAAACCAGTCGGGAGGATAGGCCTTCAATTCCGGAAGATTGGGCTGGAGGACGCGGGCGAAGTGCGCGGGCGGTTGTTCCGGCACGAATCGAGGACCAACCGCGATCACGAGAAGGAGCGCAGCGGCAACGAACAAGGAATAGCCAAGCCGCCTGGCCGGGCGCGGTGAAGGCGATGAGATGGTCCAGGCGATGAGCGCATTGAACGCAGCCACGAGGAAGGAGAGGCTGTAGATTCCGGTGATAGCCGTAAGCTGAACCAGCGCAAGATTCGCGGAGGCGGGATAGCCCAGCAGGTTCCAGGGAAAACCGATTTCGGGGAGATGGGCGCGGGCGAATTCCATGGCCACCCAAAGAAACGGCGCGGCGAAGCAAGCGCTGGCCACGCTGCGGGAAGCGGCGCGATGGACGCACCAGGCGAAAGCACCGGTGAGAACGCCCCACGCGGCGGCAATGAGAAGGAGCACAGCGATGGCCACGGGACGCGGAAGATCGCCATGCACTTCGAGGACGGTGGCGAACCAGGGAATCGAGACGAGCACGAAGACAAATCCATGCAAAACTCCGCAGGCGGCGGCGATAGGACCGCGGGAACGAAAGACCACGACGAGCAGCAGCGCCAAAGAAACCCAGGCGAAGAAATCCAGATACCAGCCGGTGTAAGAAAGGGAGAGTGCGCCGCCGGAAACCGCACCGGCAAGGAGAGGAAGGATGGCGGGCTGCTTGGATTGCAATTGGAGGGAAATCCCGTCAGGCCCGCGCGACCGCGCCATCAGTGCTTCACGATGGCCTTGAAGCCCGCGTTTTCGAGGCCCTTCCTGGCGATGGCGGCGGATTGCGGATCGGCGTAGGGACCCACTTGGACGCGATAATACTTGTCCGCGCCGGGCGTGAGAACAAACGCCGGAAACTTTTTCTTCTGGAGATTTTCCGCGAGGGCCAGCGCATCGGATTCCTTGCTGAGCGCCGCGACCTGCAAAGTGTAAGCGCCGCCGGGAATCAGCGGGGCGTTGAGCGAGGATTTTGTCTTCTCCACCGCAGGTGCGGGTTTTGGAGGAGCGGAACCCCCGGCCACGCTGACCGCCTTCGGCGCGCTCGCGGCGGACTTCAGACGCTCATTGGCCTTGTTCGCTTCACCGGCGTGGTAAAACTCCCAGTCGGAAGCGGGAGGCGCGGCAGTTTCCGATGGCGCGGCGGCCACGCCCGTCTTCGCGTTGCGCCTTGAGTTGGAATCGGTTTTGAGATCAACGCCGTAGCCGCGGGCTGCTCCCGAGGAGAGGCTGGGATTCGGCGCGGCGCGCACCTGGCCATCATACTGGTTGCGCCCCATGACGTAGCCAAGCGTGAAAAAAACTCCGGAAAAAAGCAGCATCAGGACGAACAGTCCGATGACGTGCCGGCCTTCGAGCACGCGCTCCCCGGCGCCCCCTCTATACCTGCCAGAAGCCATCCGTTATTTTTACTTCCCCCCTAGGGCCTTCACCCAACTGTTAATAATATCGATGGGGAGCGGAAACACAATCGTTGTGTTCTTCTCGACACCTATCTCGGTGAGCGTCTGCAGGTAACGCAGCTGGATCGCGGAGGATTGTGTTTCGAGAACTTTCGCGGCGTCGGCAAGTTTTTGCGAAGCTTCGAATTCGCCGGCGGCGTGAATGATCTTGGCGCGGCGCTCCCGTTCGGCTTCGGCCTGCTTGGCGATGGCGCGCTGCATCTGCTCGGGAATATCGACCTGCTTCACTTCGACTTTGGAGACTTTGATCCCCCACGGCTCGGTGTCCTGGTCGAGAATGATCTGAAGTTTCGCGTTCACCTTTTCGCGCTGGGAGAGAATCTCGTCGAGCTCGAACTGGCCGACGATGCTCCGCAGCGTGGTCTGTGCGAGCTGCGACGTCGCGTATTGGTAGTTCTGCACTTGTGACATCGCGAGGTTCGCATCCACGACGCGGAAGTAACACACCGCGTTCACCTTCACCGAAACGTTGTCCCGCGTGATGATGTCTTGCGGCGGAACGTCCAGCGTCTCCAGGCGCAAGTTCACCCGGTAGAGCGTCTCGATGGGCCAAAAAACCAGCCGCAACCCCGCCCCTTTTGCTTCCGGCAACAACCGCCCCAGCCGCAGGACCACGCCGCGTTCCCACTCTTTGATGATGTAGATGGAGTTCCAGAACCAGGCCAGCCCGAACACCAGTAGGACAATCGTGAAGATAAAACTGATTTCCATGTAAGCCTCCTGCCCTTCAATAAATTCTTTTCCGGCGCTAGCTCTTTTTCGGCTCGGCCGGCTCGACGTGAAGCGTGAGTCCATCCACGCGAATCACGCGCACCGAGCCGCCTGCGCCGACGGGCTGCGGCGCAACCGCGCGCCAGAGCTCGCCGCGCACGCGGACCATGCCCTGGCGCGGCTCGCGCGCCGCATCGCCGGGAATCGGCGTGATCACGATGCCGGAAAGACCCAGCAGCTCTTCGGGGCCGGTGGCAAGCTTCCATTTGCGCGATCGCAGCACGAGCCGCATGAGCACGACCGTCAGTATCGCAAACGGGAGCGTGACCGCGAGAGCAATCGTCAGGCTGACGCCTCCGCCGGTGAGCGGCGAACGGATCAAAAAAATGGCCCCGAGGAACATGGCCACGGCGCCGCCAACGGCGAGAACGCCGTGGCTGGCGAATTTCGCTTCGAGAATGAAGAGCGCGAGGGCCAGAAAGATCAGGAATACGCCCGCGGCGTTGACGGGAAGAATGTGCATGGCGTAGAGCGCGAGCACAAGGCAGATGCCGCCGATGACTCCGGGGGCGATGAGGCCGGGATGCGTGAATTCGGCGTACAGGCCGAGGACCCCGAGGATCAAAAGGACGAAGAAGACATCCGGCTGGACGATGCGGGCGAGGAATCTCTGCCGGGCGGAGAGCTCGAACGGAGTGATGACTGGCTGCGGAAGAGAGAGGGTGGTGCGTGTGCCGTCGAAGCGGACAATCTCCCGGCCGTTGAGCTGGCGGAGAAGCTCTTCCGGAGAAGCGGCAATCAGATCGATGAGCTTGCCGTCGAGTGCTTCCTTTTCGGTGAAGGCTTTGGCGTCGGTGACGGCAGTTTCGGCGAGCGAGATATTGCGGCCGCGCTGGGCCGCAAAACTGCGCAGAAAAGCCATCGCGTCGTTGGTGATTTTCCGCCGCAGCGTTTCGTCAATTTGCACGGGAAAAGCGCCGATGCCGATCAGCGGAGAAGCCGCGCCGGTATGCGTGCCGGGCGCCATGGCGGCCACGTCCGCGGCGAGAAGTATGAAGAAACCGGCGGAGGCGCCGCGCGCGCCGGCGGGCGAGACGTACACAACCACGGGAACGGGCGAGCTGAGCATTTGCGAAATGATTTCGCGCATGGAGTCGCTGAGGCCGCCGGGGGTGTCCATGGTGATGAGGATCAGGGAGGCGTGGCGGCGGGCGGCGTCGGCAAGGCCCTCCTTGATGTACGTTGCCAGGACGGGCTCGACTTCGCGATCAATCTCCATCTTGAGGACGCTTGTGGCAGTGGCCTGCGGCGCGGCGGGCTGCGCGCGGACGAGTTTCGGAAGCAGTGCGGGGATAGTGGCCACGAGAAGAGCCAGGAAGATTCCCGGCGCGGAAGCGCAGGGAATCCTGCGGGGGACAGTCAATTGCGTCTTTGGACGTGTTCTCATCGCGGAGCTCCGGGTTTCGCGGGATCGAGGCGCCGGAGAAGCTGCCTGGCTTCGGTGTAGTTGGGCGCGAGCTTGAGCGCCTTCTCGAGCTCCTGGCGGGCGAGTTCGGTTTTTTTCTGTTCGAGATAGACGCGGGCGAGCTCGGTGCGCACGGTAGCCGAGTCGCGGACATCGAGCGAGGCGCGGAATTCCTTCGCGGCGTCCTCGAGGTGTTGTTGGCGGCGATAGATTTCCGCGAGGCCGCGATGCGCGGCGGGATCGTGCGCGTTGGCAGCGAGAGCGGCGCGGAATTCGCGTTCGGCCTCGGGCAGGCGCCCGGAGGAGAGCTGGCGGCGTCCGGCGCGGACGTGCGCGGAGGGCCCGGCAACGGAGGGGGACGCCCCTGATGGCGCCGGGGAAACATCCGGTGTTTCGATCTCCTGCCAGAGCGCCGTGGTGTCGAGCTCGACCTCGACGCGGTCGAGACGCGGCAGAGTTTCGGGCCGGACCGCCGGAAGAGGCTGAGCGCCGGGAAGTTCGGCAGCGGCGGCGCGCTCGGCGTCGGCCTCCGGTTTCTGGCCGCCGCGTTCGAGGGCGTGGATCAGGTACGCTCGGGCATCGGCATCATCGGGCTGGCGGCGGAGGGCCTCCCGAAATTGAGCAGCGGCGGCGGAGAAATCGCTGGCCCGCAAGGCGAGGAGTCCGAGATTGAAGGGATAGTCTCCATCGTCGGGATCGAGCTGGGACGCGCGGGTTAGGTCGGCCTGGGCGGCGGCCGTTTTTCCGCTGCGCTCTCGCGCGATGGCGAGGTTGTTGAGGATTTCCGGAAGGCCCCCGGCGGCCGTTGTGTTCTTGAGCAATTCCTGAAGAGAGAGGAAAACTTCCTCGGCGCGCTCCGGCTGATTGAGCCAAAGGCGGCACACGCCGGTCGAGAAAACGGATTCGAGATAGCGTTCGTGGGTCTTCGGAACGCGGCCGAACCAGGTGACGGCGGTCGAGCAATCGCGCCGGGTGAAGAAAGCCTGGCCGAGTGCGAAGGCGGGATCGGGCCAGTCGGGATCGAGGCGAACCGCTTCCCGGAGCTCGCGGAGACGCGGCTCGTCGTCCACGGCGAGGTGCCCGCGGATGAAGTGCTCGAAAGCGTCGAGGCGCACAGGCCGCTGGACGCGCGAGAACTCCTGAAGACTGAGAGGAAAACCGGGTTCGTTGGAGGCGAGCAGGCGCCAGACGATGCGCGTGTGCAAATCCATGAGGGAATCGAGCGGTCCGCTCTCGCGGACGGAAAGAAGAAGCGCGGCGGGATTCACGCGCAGGAAGCGCCCTTCGACGCTGAGATTTTTTCCATCGGAGTGGTAGCTGCCGAAGATGACGTAATCCGCGTCGAGATCGCCGGCGAGGCGCAGCATGCTGGCGCGGCTGAGTTTCGCGGAAGACGGCAGGCCGTAGCGCTCGAGCTCGGCGGTGCGGCCTTCGTGTGTGTAGACCTCCTGGCCCGAAGCGGAAAGGCGCTGGATGGTCAGCTCCTCGAGGCCTTCGCCGAGCCATTCCAGGCGTGGATCGGAGCCGGCATTTTCAAAGGGAAAGACCAGAAAGTGGCCGCGCGGAGCGGAGTCGAGAGGGGCGCGCGGCTGGGCGGGAAGAGCCTGGGCAAGACAAAGAATTGGAAGCAGGCCGAGACCCGCGGCGATCCGTACGACGCGAAAGAAATTCCCTGCGCGAACTCTTCGCAGCATGCCGAAGGCGATTGTAGCAGATGGCGGAGAGGAAGCGCAGAGAACCGGGAAACAGATGAATCCATCACGCGGGAAATGACGCGGCGAAAGCGAACCCTCAGGGATGAGCGGCGTCCGCGGGGCGCGCAGCGAGGATTTCTTTAAGCTCGGGCTCGGCGAGGACGGCGGAAAACGCTGGGTCGGTTTTCACGGACTCGAGAGCGGCGTAGCCTTCCTCGCGGGCCTTGCGAAGATAGTGAAGGCAGCGCTCCGTGTTGTTTGACTGGGCAAAAGATTTGGCGAGGAGAAAATAGAAGTGGCCGCGGTCTTCGACCGAGCGGTTCTGCATCAAGGAAGCGTTGCGCGAGCTGGAGTGCTCGAAAAACTGCGGATCAATCGTAAGTGCCTTGCGGAAGGAGGCGATGGATTCCTCGTAGTTCTTCTCCGCAAAGTAAGCGTAGCCGAGATTGCTGTGAAGGACGGCCATTTCCGGACGAATGGCGATGCCCTTCTTGTAGATCCGAATGGCTTTGCCGTACTTTTTCCTCGTGTACCAGATGGTGCCGAGATTGTTCATGGCGTCGGCGTATTTGGGGTCCACCTTGATGGCGCGCTCGTAGCTCTTTGCAGCAGGTCCGAGAATGGAAAGCTGCTGATAAGCCATACCCAGTTTGTTGTGGTACACGGCATTGCCGGGTGACTTTTCCGTGAGCGCTTTGTATGCGTCGGCGGCTTCCTTGTAATCTTTCCGCGCCATGTAGAGATCGCCGAGCTGCTCCCCGGTCAGGTTGGCCGCGGAAACCTGCCCGGCCGGAGGCGTCACAGGGTTGCCCTGAGAGGCGGATTGGGCGCGCCCCGCGCGCGGAACAAGCGGCATGAGGAGGAATGCTGCCAGCGGAATCGCCAGTCTTCGGAATTTCATGGCGAATCTCCCTTCGGTGGCTTCTCTTGTTTCTCAGGTTTCGGCTTGTCGGTGTCTTTCTTGTCTTCTTTCTTGTCTTCCTTCTTGTCCCTAAAGATACCAAGAAATTTCTGCAGGGGATTCTTTTTCTTCTCTGCTTCGGGCGGCTTGGGTTCCGTACCAGGGGCAGGATTGGGAGATGCGCCGGGGGCCGAAGTGTTCACGGCAGGCGGCGTGGAAGTGGGAGGGCCGCCAAAAATGTGGGAAAGCGAGGTGGAAGTCGGCAGCGAACCCGTGATGTTCCCGCCGCCGTGGCGCTCGCAGAATTGAGTGGGAGCGGTACCGTTGACGTAAACCTCGTCGCGCGTCGTGGGACACTGCGGCGTGGCGAGTTGGAGCGTCTCGGGGTCAATGCTGACGGTCATGATGCCTTCGGGGGGCATGAAGTCCCTGACGTCGCTATAAGCGGGCATGGAAGTGGCGCGGATCATGAAGTCGGCCCAGATGGGAGCGGCGGTGCTGCCTCCGGGAAGACCGAGGTCGCGGTTGTCGTCAAAGCCGATCCAGATGACGCAGATAAGATTGGAAGTGAAACCAGCAAACCAGCCGTCGCGCGAGGTGCCGGTCTTGCCCGCCGCGGGAAGAGTGAAGCCGCGCGCGCGGACGCCCGCGCCGGTGCCGCGGTTGAGGACGTCCTTCAGGAGATTGGTGACGAGATAGGCGACACGCGGGTCCAGCACAGCGTGGGTCTGCGGGGTGAATTTTTCAAGCATAGTGCCGGTCGCGCTGACGACGCTATGGAGAAACTCCGGTTCGGCCCGGACGCCGCTGTTGGCGAAGGCCGTGTAGCCGGCGGCGACGTCCACGGGAGTCATCTCGTAGGCCCCGAGGGCAACCGCGGGCGTCGGCATAATGTGGTTGCCGAGGCCCATCTTGCGGGCGACCTGAACGACGCGGCCGTAGCCGACCAACTCGGCGACTTTAATGGTGGCGACGTTGAGAGAGTTGGTAAGGGCGTCGCGAACGGTCACGGTGCCCAGGAACCGCTCGCCGAAATTATTGGGCGTGTATTCCTTGCCGTCAAATTCAAACGTGGTCGGCTCGTCCACAATGGTGGTCGCCGGAGTGACGATGGGGCTCACGCCGTCCACGGCGTTGTCCAGCGCGGCGGCGTACACAAAGGGCTTGAAGGCAGACCCGGGCTGGCGATGGGCAAGGGCGTGGTTGAGTTGGCTCTGGCCGTAATCGCGGCCGCCGATGAGCGCCTTGATCTCTCCCGTGCGCGGGTCTAGCGCGACAAGAGCGATCTGGGCCTGCGGGATCTGCTCGCTGAGACCTTTCTTTTTTAGCTGCTTTCTCCACAGCTCATATTTCTTGGCGAGGAGCGCGTCCACGTTTTTCATACCCGCTTCGACGGCGGCGACGGCCGCGCGCTGGAGGGCGGGATCGAGCGTGGTATAGACGCGGAAATTCTCCGCGAGCAGCTCTGTCTCGGAAAATTTTTCGAGGAGGTGATCCTTGACCATGTCCACAAAGTAGGGCGCTTCGCTGCCGGAGATGGAGCTGCGGACGATTTTCAGCGGGGCGCGCCGCGCGGCCTGGGCCTCTTCCTCCGTGATGAACTTGTTCTCCACCATCTGCGTGAGGACCCGGTCGCGCGCCTGGACGCCGCGCTCGGGGCGGCGGTCGGCGGAGGAGTAGTAGTTGGGCGCGCGGATGATGCCGGAAAGAAAGGCGGCCTCGCCGAGGGAGAGCTGGCTGATGTCCCTGCCGAAATAGGCGAAGCTGGCCTCGCCGAAACCATGGATGGCGAAGCTGCCGCGGTTGCCGAGATAGATCTCATTCGTGTAGAGCTCGAAAATTTCCTGCTTGGAGAAGCGCTGCTCGAGCTTGAGGGAAACCAGGGTCTCGGCGAGCTTGCGGCGCCAGGTTCGCTCGGTGGAAAAGAAAAAGCTGCGAGCCACCTGCATGGTCAGCGTGCTGGCTCCCTGCATGTGAGAGGTGTGGCGAAGGTCGGCCCAGGCCGCGCCGAGAATGCGGATGGGATCGAAGCCGGGATGCTCGAAGAAGCGCTTGTCTTCGGCGGCGAGAATGGCGTTGACAAGAATCTTGGGGATGTCGTCGTAGCGAACGATGCGGCGTTTTTCGCGAGCGCTGTCAAAAAGATTGGTGACCAGCTCGGGTTCGAGATCCGCGCCGGCCATTTCGGCGCCGCCGCGGAGCGGCCGGATGGAGCGAATGGTCTTGCCGGCGAACTGCACGGCGAGGGCATTCCCGCCGCCGAAATAAGAAAGCTTGGACGGGCGGATATCCACGGAGTTGCCCTGTACGGTGTACTGCCCGAGGGAGTCCTCGACGTCCTGCGCGCGATAGCCGGCGCGCTGAAGATAGGAAGCCAGATCGGCGGGGGACATGGATTCTCCGGGCGTGATCCGCGGGGGCGCCGAGAAGAGCTGTGTGGTGTTCTGCAGGACGCCCCCGGCGAGACGCAGGTCAATCATCCGGGAATACTTCATCGAGTAGTAGGTAAAGACGCCGGCGCCGGTGAGGAAACAGAGGAGAAGGACGCCCAGGACGCCCAAACCGAAGGCAGAGGTCCAAAATCCCTTTTGCAAGCGAATCCGCACGGCACGGCTCCCGAGGGCTGAAGCTTTATTGTCTCCCAAGAGCGGGCTCCAGGAAAGACGGACGGCGTGAAAAAAGGTCGCGTGTCCTCATGCCGATGCCGGCGAGCCGGGAGGGTGGCGCAGGGCTCAGGTCAGCGACTTGTTCTCGCTTGTGGGAGTAAAGTGCAAATCGGTATGGTAGAAAAACAAATCCAGAGGCGTCGTGTAGTCCACGCTGATGCGCACCCTCCGGCCGTTGCTTTCAATATTTTCGATCTTGATTGCTTCACGGCGGACGGGGATGTTCAGATCCTGAATCTCGCGAAAGACGGCGTCGCGAATCTGCTCGTCGGTCTGGCGAAGAGCAGAAGCGTAGCGCGCAGTTTCCTGCATCTTGTCCTGAAGCTGATACTCGGCCACGTAAATCGGAACGATCTTGTAACAGGTGTAACCCACAAGGACCAAGATGACGGTCCAAATGATTGCTTTGAGGCGGCCCTCGCCGCGTTGTTCGTAAAGGGTGCGCAGCGGCCGATGGACGGGAATCCGAAGAGTGTTCATGGTGTTCCATTTCAAGCTAGCACCGCAGCGGAAAAGTGTCGAGACACAGCATCAGGCGGTGTTCCCGGAAAGGAACGGGGGAGGAGTTTGGATCGGCCGCGAGTTCGCATGGGTCAATAGGCGCGGGCGAAGATGGCGCGGGAGGCGGCGGGCTTGCCGCAGTAGATACAATTGGCAGCGCCGGCAGGCTGCTCCAGAGGGATGCAGCGCATGGAGGCGCGGGTCTCTTCCCTGATCGTGGCTTCGCAATCGGGACTGCCGCACCAGAAGGCGGAGGCAAATCCGGTTTCGACGGCGCGCTTGAGGTCGTCGTAGGTCTTCGCGTCAATCGTGTTGGCTGTGCGGAAGGCGAGCGCGCGGTCGTGGAGCGACTGCTGGATTTCGCCGAGGAGGCGCGTGACCGCGGGAACGATTTCAGCAAGGGCGACGCTGATTTTCCCTTCCCTGCCGGGACGGTCGCGCCGCGCGAGCACAGCGGCCTGCTTGGCGACGTCCTTGGGTCCGAGCTCGATGCGGATGGGCACGCCGCGCATCTCCCAGTCATTGAATTTCCAGCCGGGGCTGGCGCCTTCGCGCTCGTCGAGAGTGACGCGGATGCCGGCTTGCGCGAGCTGAGACTTGAGAGTGCGCGCGACGTCCATCACGCTGGATTTTTCCGCGTCGGACTTGAAGATGGGAACGATGACGGCTTGATAGGGAGCGAGCTTGGGCGGCAGGATAAGGCCCTGATCATCGCCGTGGACCATGATGATGGCGCCGATGAAACGCGTCGAGAGGCCCCAGGACGTGGTCCAGCAGTGCTGGAGCTGGCCGGCCTGATCGAGATAGCGAATCTCGAAGGCTTGGGCAAAATTCTGGCCGAGGAAGTGCGACGTGCCCGATTGCAGGGCTTTGCCGTCGCCCATCATGGCTTCGATGGAGTAGGTCGTGTCGGCGCCGGCGAATTTTTCGGAGTCGGATTTTTTTCCGGGGATGACGGGGATGGCCGCGTCGTTGACGGCGAAATCGGTGTAAATGTCGAGCATCTGGCGCGTTTCGGCTTCGGCCTCTTCGCGCGTGGCGTGGGCGGTGTGGCCCTCCTGCCAGTAGAACTCGAGGGTGCGGAGGAAAAGCTTCGTGCGCAATTCCCAGCGGACGACGCTGTTCCACTGGTTCATCAGGACGGGCAGATCGCGGTAGGACTGAATCCACTTGGCCCACATGTGGCCGATGATGGTTTCCGACGTGGGACGGATGACGAGCGGCTCGGCGAGCACTTCGCCGCCGCCGATGGTGACGACGGCC
>JBGQHF010000071.1:0-17904 GCA_041497835.1 Terriglobia bacterium | reverse complement strand
GAGCGGCCGAGCAGCTTCGAGCCCCTGCCGCTTCAAGGGCTTCCAGACCACATCCCCGCGCAGATACTCCCAGATGCCCTGCAGCCGCCAGATCATGTGCAATTGCCGGTAGGGGAAATGCTCGAGGAAGCAGTAGCTCACGAGCCGCACCACATCTTTCCAGTCGTTATACCGCTTGTAGGTGATTTCTTCTTGCAGGACGGAGCCGATCGAGATCATCGTGGCAAACGCGTACCCGAAAAGCAGGAATTGTACGAAGAATTCCCGGCTCAACACGCCCCACCAGACGGCCAGTCCAATCGTCACGAATCCCCCCAGCTCGATCACCGGTGCCAGGAATTCGAAAAGCCACAGGTAGGGAAGCGCGAACCAGCCGATGCGTCCGTAGCGCGACCGGAACAGCATGTCGCGATTCGGCCAGAGCACATCCAATAGACCCTTCTGCCATCTTGCCCGTTGCCGGCCAAGCGAGCGAAGGTCGGAAGGGACTTCCGTCCAACAGACGGGGTCCGGCACGAACTGAATGCGGTAGTCCACGCCCCTCTCGCGCAGGTACCGGTGCAGGCGCGCCACAAGATCAAAGTCCTCTCCAATTGCGCGTGAGCGATAGCCTCCCAGGGCGCGCACCTGATCGGTTCGAAACAGGCCAAACGCCCCGGAGATGATCATCAGCATGTTTCCCTGCGCCCACGCTTCTCTTCCGATCAAGAACGCGCGCAGGTATTCGATAACTTGAATGATCTCGATCCCTTTCCTCGGAAGACAAACGCGGCGGAGCCGTCCCCCTTCGACCTCGGAACCGTTCAGCACGCGAACGATTCCGCCAACCGCGACAACGTGCTCCGGGTCGGCCAGCACGGGCAGCATGATGCGCAGCAGCGCGTCGCGTTCGAGCACCGAGTCCGCATCCACCACGCATACATAAGGCGAGGTTGCCGCGTTCAAGCCGGCGTTCACCGCATCCGCTTTACTTCCACCGGACTCTTTATCCAGGACCAAGAGCCGGGGATCGGCATCACTCCGAAACATTTCGCGCACGGGCGCGCTCTTCACCTCCGGCAGGTAAAGCGACGTCACCGAGCGCAGCCGGAACTCCTGCTTCATCTCGCCTAGTGTGCGATCCTTCGAGCCATCGTTGACTACGATGAGCTGTAATTCCGGGTAATCGAGCTCCAAAAGGTTTCTCACCGCAACGCGGATGGACTTTTCCTCATTGTGGGCTGGAACAATGATGGTGATCGGCGGCGCCATCGGTGTTTCCTGGAGCCATTTCAGGCGATGGCTTTGCAACCGCCGTGCGTGGGCTGCGCTTGTCTTCAACGCGATAATGAGCATCGCGAGGTACGCGAGATTGCACACCAGGTAGTAATAAAACAGGGTGTGGTTCGCGATATTCAGGAAATGGATCATGACCGCGGCACCGTCTCCAGGGAGACCATCTCGGCGCGGGCGGGCAGTAAGGAAGAAGGTATCCCCGCGCGCAGCACGTTCAGCAAATGCTCCTTTGCCGGCTCGCTGATGCATGCGGCGGCTTCGAGTTTCCCCGCCAGCTTTGTTCGCAGGCCCGCGTTTTCGAGCGCTGTCAGGTAAGCATGCAGACCGTAGCGGTCCCCAGTCGCCACCACTTGCTCAAAGGTGGAAACCATCTCCGCCTCGAGAACCGCGAGCGCTTCCCCTGCCCGCAGGCGCACCAGGCGGTTCGAGTCCGTAAGCCCGCGCAAGAGAATGGGGATGGCTTGCGATTGTTTGAGCTTCCCGAGGCTTACGATGGCGCGCAGCCGCACGAACCACACCGGGTCCTGCGCCAATTCGCCCAGGACATCGAGGGCCAGCTCAGGCGGGGCATAAGAGATCGCCCGCGCAGCGGCGGCCCGCAGTTCATCGAGCGGATCCTGTGCAAATTCCAAAAGATCCATTCCCAGGGAGGACGACGCCACCTCGCCGAGGACTCGCGCGAGGACCTTGCGCACGGGTTCCTCGGCATGTTGCAGGAAAGGAAGGAGGAGTTGCGGACGTTCGGCGCAGCAAGGGATCAGCGCACTCTGCAGCGGGAGCGGTGGGACGGCCAGTCCTACTCCTCCCACCCACGCCAGAATCTCCTCTGCCGCCTCCGGACAAGCCATGCGGCCCAGTCCCCGCAGTGCCGCGAGCCGCGTTTCCGGGTCTCGGTCGCGCAGTCCTTCCCCCAGCGCCGCAATCCCTTCGGGCGCGCGCGTCCGGCCCAGAGCCACCAGCGACCGCCGGCGCCGCCATCCGTGGTGCTTCCGCGCCTCAAAGATGAGTTTCTGGATCAGCCCGCTCGACCGCAGGAATTTCAGCAAGCGGGAAGATTCTTCCGGCCCGGCCACTTCAAAGGCATCGAGTACAATTTCCTCCACGATCCGCCGGTCAAGCGGCTTTGTGCGCCACGTCTCGGGGGAGATCTTGCCGGAAACCAGAGCGTCCCAGTTCCGACGCAATTCGAACACTCGCGCGTCACGCTTCGCGAAATAGCGTTTCCGGTAGGTTCTCCTCAGCAGGATGAATCCCAGCAGCAAGGCATCCCCGACGATCGCGACAACGATGGCCTTCAGCACTAGAGCTGCCGGGCTCAGATGCCAGAGCATTCTAGAAACGAATTCCATAGGTAAACCCAAAGCTCGTCTGTGTCCGGTCTTGCGTTCGCCTCTGGTAGGCCGCGTAGCCGGTGACATCCTGGCGTGCGGTCCATTGGAAGCGCAAACCGCCGCCGTAGGTGTGCGAGGAGAACTGGCCAATCTGGTCCACGTTCCCAAAATTCTCAGTCCCCACCGCGCAAAACATATTTCCGCCAAGCCGCCGTTCGCCCCGGCCCACGATCGGAAATCCGAGCCGGGTGGCGCCGGAAGGCCGCCACTCGGCCTGCGTTCCGGAAAACTGGCTCCTCGCGCCGGTTAGGCCAAACGACCATGTCCACTCCCGCGGCAAATTGACGACCACCGTTCCATTCACGGTCAGAATTCGCGCCGTCGAGTACCAATACCAATGCTGCCCGTAGGCAGCTTCCACACCGCGGATGAATCCTCTCTCGCGAACTCTCCAACCCCGGCCATATTCGAAAAATGCTCCGCTCTTGGGAATGACCGTGCTGTCGTGCGCTGTCGTGCCGCCGGCTGTCAGCGATCCCCACCGCGGCAGGCGCCCCGTGACGCTGCCTGCAAATTCCCTCGCGTCCATCCCGCCTCGCTGGTAGAAGCTCTCCGCTGCGCTCGTTGTCCAATGGGGCGTCCACCGGGACACCAGGCTCACCCACTCCTCGCGCCTCGCGCCCGTAAAGTTGAAGGCGTCATGGTCCAATCCAAACCGGAGTTCATGCCTCGGCTCGCCCCGCAGAGACAACTGCCCTGTGCGAGCCTCCGCGTTGTTTGGGTCCAGAGCGAGGGCCTGCTCAAACTCCAGTCGTGCCGAGTCACGTGCGCCCGCATCCCGGAGTGAGCGTCCCCGTGCAACTCGAAAGTCCGCACGCTTCGGGTCTATCTCTATGGCGCGCTCCAACGCCCGCAGTGCATCTTCCGGGCGTCCCTCGGCGGCACACACGTTTGCAAGTCCCATCCAGTGGTCGGGATCGTCCGGCGCCGCCTTCAAGATCTCGCCGTATTCGTGCTCCGCTTCGGCGAATCGCCCGGACCACGCCAGCAGGCGTGCGTGCCACGCGCGTACATCCATGTCCCGCGGCGCCCGCGCAAGCTCATGGTCCACGACACGCATCGCCGCGGCCCAGTCCCGCGCCTCGGCGTATCTTCGAATTTCGGCTTGCCAATCAGAGGCAGGCTGTTGTCCCCATGCGAGCGAACTGAGCAGCCAAAACATTCCCAGCCACCCGGGAATCACCCTCCGCGCGGGGCGCAGGATCTTCTGCTCCCAGCCGTTTGCACACTCGTAGCCGTTGGATCTGAGGCGCGCCATTCCACTGCATATTGGAGCAACAAGCACTCCATAGCTGGTGTCGAATGCGGCCAAGGTGCGACATTAAGAGGCTTTGGATTGTGGATGTTAGAGGAATCGGGGAAGGGACGAGACCTAGACAGCTCGAAAATGGTGGTTCAACTTGCCGCGACTGTTTCATTCTGGAAATTGTCCTCACCAGTTCGTCTAGCATGCACGGTAGCGGGAGAGATACGGTACCCTGTGCTGCTCGCCACGCGAGCTGATTCGAGGTAGTGTTCCCTGTCATGAATCCGCTGTTCAGCGCAGTTCCGGTCGCTCTTGCCGCCGCCGCTGGCTTCACCGCGTATGGCGCGGTCTCTCCGCGGTCGCAATTTTTCGGGCGGACCTTGTGCTATACGCCATCGCCACGGCAGCTTGCACTCACGTTTGACGACGGTCCCAATCCCGCAATCACCCCGGGGCTTCTCGACCTGCTCGACCGGCACGATGCTCGGGCGACATTCTTTGTAATTGGGCGCTTCGTGCGCGAGTGTCCGGACCTGGTTCGAGAGATCGCCGCGCGCGGCCATGCCATCGGCAATCACACGGAAACACATCCGAATCTTTTCTGGCTGGGACGGGCGCGCCTGCGTGATGAATTTCGCCGCTGTCAGGAGGCGATTGCGTCGGTCGTGGGCGTGCCACCCGTCTTGATGCGCCCGCCATTCGGAATTCGCAACCCGCTTGTCAATTCCGCCGCGTGGGAAGTTGGAATCCGCAGCGTCGTGATGTGGACGCTGATCCCGGGAGATTGGCGGCAGAAGCCCGCGGATTGGCTGGTCCAGAGAATGAAGCCGATCGCGGACCGCGCGGAACACGCGAGGCAGAGCGCGCCGGTGCGGCCGGGAGGCGACGTCTTGTGCCTGCATGATGGAGACCACACGCGCTTGAATGGCGACCGGCAGCGCACGCTTGCGGCGCTGGGATACTGGCTGCCGCGCTGGCGCGACCTCGGCCTCGAATTTGTTACAATCGCGCCTGCTGCGGGAGAGGGTACGCGCTAATCATGGACAACCGCGCCTTTTACAACGAACGCGAAGAGACGAAGAAGCAGAAGATCTTGTGCCCGCACTGCAAGAATGAATTCGAGTTTCCGGTGCGCTGGAAGGTCTGCATGAAAAAGAAGGAATTGCCGCGCGGCATGGGTGAAGAGGACCGCATGCGGTTTGCAAAGTCGACCTCCTACATGGTGCGGCTGGACGATTTGGCCGTTTGTTACAAGTGCCGGAAGCGATTTGAGCTGACGGGGCAATCGACTGTGCTCATTTCCGATGCGCTGGGCGACCGGAACGCCGACCCGGAAAACTTCGGAAACCGCTAGATTTCGGGATACATTTCGAAGAAGGCTTCCGTGGATCGCTGGAAGGCCGTTTCGATCTCCTCTTTGCTTCCTTCGATGAGGTGCATGGTCACCCGCGCGGTCTTCCCGTTTTTCAGTATGACTGTGGCTTCCTTCACTTCACCGAGCTCCTCCGAAGGAAAGAGCCGCATCCCGTAGATCAAGGCCAGCTTGGCCATTGGATGCCTCCTGTATAATTCCGTCCCAGACTAGCGGTCGCGAGGGGGCCGGTCAATCCGCACCCTATTTTCTCCATCCATCATCTTTTCACATGACCCGGATTGTCGGAAGGCTCGAGGTGACCGGCCCAGTGGTCTCGAGGCTCCCAGCGATTCCTTTGGCTTTCTCCGGGCGTCTAACCTCAGGGTTCGAGTGCTTTTGGGCTTCCGCATCATCCGCGAGTTATACTCCAGGCATCCGTCACTTGGTATCCCGCATCGCAGGGCATGCACGGAGGCCTGGTATGAAACGCGCACATCGGATTCTTATTGCAGGTGCCCCGGTTATCAGCATCTTTCTCGCGGGCGGACCGCTCTTCGCGCAAGAGCCGCCGGGGCCACAGACATCGGCACCTCCTCCCGTCGCAGCCACGCCGCCGGCTGCGCGGGTTCCGACGGGAGAAATGATCACCATCCCTGGGGGGACGAAACTTGCGGTCATTCTCCAGAGCGGCATCTCCACGCGCAATGCCAAGCCAGGTGACTCGGTCTATCTTCAGACGGCATTTCCCATCACGCAAGATAATCGCATCGTGATTCCGGTGGGTTCGTATATTCGGGGAGAAGTCTTGGAGGCCAAACGGCCGGGCCGGGTGAAGGGCCGCGGTGAGATGCGTCTGAAGCTCAATACGCTGATCCTGCCGAACGGTTATACGATCAGCCTCACCGCGTCACCGACAGGGGCGGACACGGGAGGCAAGGAAAGCGTGGACCCTGAAGGAAAGGTCGCGGGGGGCGGCAACAAAGGCGGAGATGTAGGGACCGTTGCGAAGACGACGGCAACGGGCGCCACGATAGGAGCAATTGCCGGGCGGAGCGGCAAGGCAGCCGGCCTCGGCGCAGGGATCGGCGGACTTGTGGGCCTTGGCGCCGTGCTTCTTACACGCGGGCCGGAAGTCGAGTTGCCGCGCGGGGCGACGCTCGACATCGTTCTGGAGCGCGGAGTCACGCTCGATGCGGACAAGATTCAATTCAACAGTCTCGGCCAGATGTCCCCCATGCCAGCGCAGGTCGTGCGCCCGCCGCAGTAGCTGGACAAAGACCAACATTTGCGGGCAGTTGCCACGTATCTCACCCCGCCTGCATGCGAAATGTGACAGCGCAGGCGGATTCTCCCGACAGGCTACCTCTTTAATCAAATCCCCGACAGCTTGAGGGGACAAGCGGTCCCGCCTCTCCCGATCTTGCAAAACCATGATTTTGAGAGATTTCACGAGCGAGCCGCCCTCCTATCTCGCTCGTGGAGAAAAGTTGGTCCACCTGGAATCTCCAGTGCTCTCCGTTTGCCAACGTGTCTGTGAATCAATGACGGAGGGCAACATGTTTTCTCGAATCATGCGATTGGCGGTTGTCTTGAGTTTGCTTTCTGGAAGCAATCTCCTCTTGTGCGCTGCGGCCCAAGATCCAGCGCCGGCACCCGCGGCGCCGCAAGCGGCTCCTGACGCGTCTGCCACGCGCGTCGGCACAAAGTCGAGCGCACAGAGTCAGACAATTGTCCTGCCTGCGGGCACCAAGCTTCCCCTCGTCCTTCGGAACGGCATCAACACGCGTACCGCCAAGGCTGGAGATTCGGTTTACTTCGAAACCATTTATCCCATCGCGCAGAACAATCAGATTCTGATTCCGATGGGATCTTTTGCGCGGGGCCATCTTTTGGAGGCTAAGCGCCCCGGACGCATCAAGGGCCGCGGCGAATTCAGAATGTTGATTGAATCGGTGACTCTGCCAAACGGTTCTACGTTCAGCCTGGTCGCGACGCCAAACAGCATGGACACACACGGAAGGGAAGGCGTGGACAAGGAAGGCAAAATCATCGGCCCGTCGAGTGTGGGAAGAGATGCTGCCACAGTTCTTCTCGCAACGGCGGTGGGCGGACCTGTCGGGACGTATTCCGGCGCACTGGCGGGCAGCTCATTGTCGCGGAGCACGGCCATTGGACACGGAGCAGGCGCAGCGATAGGCATCGCGGTGATTCTCCTGACGCGCGGGCGAGAAGCCGAACTGACCCTCGGGATGACAATGGATGTGGTTCTTGACCACGACGTCTCGCTGGACCCGGCCTTGGCGTCTTTCGCAAACTTGGGACGGGATCTGGCTCCGCCCCCTGCGCCGGCTAACCCTCAGGACGGCATTCCAGAGCGCCCACGGTCTCGCCTGGAAAGAAGGCGGCTGCCATTCCCGTTTACTCGCTTCCTCGGAGGTTTCCCGTTCTAGTCAAAAATTTGCGTTCAGGCGATCGAGCCGGACGCCGCGCTCGAGAGAGTTCGGAATCGCAAAGGGCTGAAGCGCTCGACATCGAAGGATGCGCGCCTCTCGACAATCCAATCGCGAATGAGCCGGCCCGTGACAGGGGTGAGCAAGATGCCGCTTCGGAAATGGCCAGTGGCCATCAGCAAGCCGCCGAGATCGGTGGGGCCGAGGATGGGCAGATGATCGGGGGAATCCGGGCGCAGGCCGGCCCATGTCTCGATGATCTGCGCATCGCTCAATGTGGGAACGAGTTCGATCGCGGCGTCGAGAAGCGACCGGATCCCACCGGCGGTGGGCGTCTTATCGAAGCCGGCATATTCGAGGGTCGCACCGGCGAGGATCCGGCCGTCATTGCGCGGCACCAGGTAGATGCGCTCGGACCAGAGCACACGCTCGATCTTTACCGCAGGCGACCGCAGCGCCACCATCTGGCCCTTCGCGGGGCGCACGGGAGCGTACGCGCCCGCGCCTTCGATGCCACGCGAAAAACATCCCGCCGCGATAACCGTGTGGCCCGCGGCGATTTTTCCGCTGGAGGTGACTACGCCGGAACAGCGGGAGCCTTCGCGCCAAATGCCTTCTACGCCGGTATCTGGAAAAAATGCGGCCCCGCTCCGCCTCGCGGCCTCGTGTACGGCGCTGGTCAGGGCGCGATTGTCCACGGAGGCTTCTTCCGGGCGGAGCGCCGCGGCCTGAAGGTCTTCACTCAGCGACGGTTCGAGCTCGCGCGCTTCTTCGAGATGAATCGGATCGCAGGCAAGGCCCAGCCCGCGGTGCAGTGCGACGAGCGTGCTTAGCTCTTCCCTCGCATCGTGGGCGAACAAGGCCTCGAGGGTTCCTTTCGGCCGAAATCCGGTATTCTGTCCGCTGATTTCTTCGATTTGTGCGATGAATTCCGGATAGAGCCTTGCGCTGGCTTTGCCCAGGGGCACGAGTGGAATCATGCCCTGGTGTTCGGGAGCCGGCGAGAGAATTCCAGCGCTGGCCCACGACGCTTCGCGGCCCAGTTCCTGCCGGTCGAAGACGGCGACCCCCAGCCCGGCGCGCGCGAGCTCGAAGGCGATGGCCCCGCCGATAATCCCGCCGCCGGCGATCGCCACATCAAACGTTTTCACGCCCACATCTTAGCGCATCTGCAAGGGGGATGAGCCGGACCGGGCAGGAATGCGCCGGTTTTCTCGAACGGTCCTACGGAGTCCGGACGAGCTCTTGGGAAAGGAGTTGGGCTTTTTCCGCGAGGTTCCGCGCGCGCACCCAGTCTCCACCGCGTGCGGCTTCTCTCGCCTGGCCGATAAAGCCGCGAATCTTCTCGACCAGATCCGCCTGCATGGTGGTGAGTGTGCGGCCGCTCGCGCGGCCCAGGTTTCGCTCGGCGATGCTGAGGCGCTGGCTGGTCTGCTGTTGCGCGGCGGCGGATTCGTCCGGCGTGAGCTGCGGCGCGATCGATGGCGCTTGAACCGCCGCAGTCGAATCTGAATCCGATTCAGCCCCGGCCGTAGAGCGGGGACGTGGCGGGGCGCTGCGCGCGGTTACCAGGCGGAAGGACGGCGGAGGAATGAGCGGCCGCAGATCCGGCGCGGGCTCTTCGGCGGGGGGCACATTGGGTTTCAGTGGGATGCGCGGCCGGACGATGGAGGCAGTGTGCCAGGAAAACGCCGGTGTTTTCCGGCTGGCGCAGCCGCCAAGCGCGAATACGGCGCACGAAAAAAGCACAGCGGAAAAGCGATGCGGCAATCGTCTGCGGATCAAGGGATGGGAGCCAGGGTCTCGAAGCATGATCAGGAAGCCAGCGGTAGCTCGATGTGAAAGGTCGTGCCGCGGCCGGCCTCCGAAGTAAAGTCTATCGAACCGTTCATCAACTGCACAATGCGGAACGTGCTCGCAAGTCCGATCCCGCTACCCCCGGGCCGCGTGGTGAAAAACAATTGGAAAATTTTCTGCCGGTGTTCCGGGGGAATGCCGCGGCCCGTGTCGCCGACGGTGATTTCGGCCATGTCGCCACGGCGGCTTAGCACGAAGCGCAACTGGCCGCCGGTGGGCATCGCTTCGAGGGCGTTCAGAACGAGATTCAGCACAGCCTGCTTCAGCAGTGCGCGATCCACGTAGACCTCCGGCACGTCGATTGGCAAAAGCTGTGCCATTTGTACGCTGGCCGCCTGCAACTGGGGCTTGGCCACCTCGAGTACTTCCTTCAGCAGGTCGGCCAGTTGCGTCGCCTCTAGGTGAACTTCCATGGGACGCGTGAAATCGAGGAAGCGCTTGACGACCGTATCCAGGCGGTCGATCTCCTTGTCGAGTACCTGCACGGCCTGTTGCGCCCCTTCTTGTTCGGGCGGCAGCGATTCTTTCAGGTTTTCGAGCCAGAGCCGCATCGAATTGAGCGGATTCTTGACTTCGTGGGCGACGCCGGCGGTGATGCGCCCGAGAGCGGCCAGGCGCTCGCTCACCTGCAGCTGTGTATTGATGCTTTCAATCGAATCGAGGTCCCGCAGGGTTACCAGCGCGCCCATCCGTTCGCCGTCCTCGTGGATGGCCTGCACGCTCACGCCGACGCGCTTCGGGCCGTCCCGGGTTTCCAATTCGGTTTCCGCGGCGACTTCCATCAGTTCGTCCTCCTCGATCCGCAGCGCCTTGCGCAGCGGGTGCCCTGGCGGAAAGATCTCGCTGGCACGGTGGCCGAGGATTTCGCTGGCCGGTGCGGAGAGAAATTTTTCCGCCGCGGGGCTGACCATGACCGCGCGCCCATCCCGGGTGAAAAGCAACAGGCCGTCCTCCAGGCCTGCCATCACCTGATCGAGATTATCCCGCAGCGTGCTGAATATTTCGTGCACACCGCGCAATTGCTGGCCGACCTGCGTGATCTTGCGGCTGACCTGGCCGAGCTCATCGGAGCCTCCCGCGAGACCCTTGGGGCTCGTCGGCGGTGCGTCGTAGTGGCCCGCGGAGATGCGGTCCAGCTGGGCGGAAATCTGCGTCAGCGGCCGGAGAGAGGCGCCGCTGACCACCGCCGCCAGTACTGTGGAGAGCAAGATCGCGAGCAGCACGATGCCGCCCGACGCGCGCAAATCCGGCGCCAGTTCCCGGCGCAGGAATGCGGACGAGAGGCGCACGCGCACATCGCCGAACGGCTTGCCGCTTTTGGTGAAGGGGTAGTCCACCTCAAATTGCTGCTCGGGCCCGTAGATGGCGCGGAGTTTCGAAACGAAGTTCCGGTTGAGAAGGCGCGTGAAAGGAGTCCGCCGTGGGACGAAATGGCCCTGGAGAGACGGATCACTCGACACGAAAGCGATGCCGTCGGAATCGGCGATCGTGATTTCGTCAATCGCGAAGGAATAGCCCAGGGCCGCATCGATCTCCGTGTGAAGGCCCGAGTGTGTCTCGAACGCGCTGCGAATGTAGTCGTGGATGTCTTTGGGATCATCGGTGGCGGGACGCAGGCCCTGTTCCGAGGCGTCTTCAATCGCGTGTCTTGCTTGATTGAAGACCTGCTGGGTGACGAAACGCGCGCGGTCGTTCGCCTGGCGCAAGACCTGCTCCAGGAGACGTGCGGCGAAGACAGCCGACAAAACGGCGACGACGAGCAGCACCAGGCCCGTCATCAGCAGTGTGAGTTTTGTCCGCAGCCGAAGCTGCATGTCGTCGCTTTACTCCGCCCCCGTCTATTCCGTCTCGGGGCGATCCCCGCTGTATTCCTTCAATTTGTTATGGAGCGTTTTCAAACTGATTTCAAGAAGCTCCGCGGCGCGCGTCTTGTTGTTGCCTGTCGCCTGGAGCGTCTGAAGGATCAGCTCGCGCTCCACGGCGTCCACGGTCGTGCCCACCGGGAATCGCATGCTGGTGAGATCGCCCGGGCTTTTCACCGCGGTCTTGCCGAATTCTCCGGGGAGGTGCGCTCGCCCGATGAGGTCGCGGTCGCACATGATCGCCGCGCGCTCCAGCACATTACGAAGCTCGCGGATATTCCCCGGCCAGGTGTGGCTCATGAACGTGTCCAGCACCTCGGCGCCGATCCCGCGGACGTGCCTGCCGTGTTTCGTATTGATGTCCCGCAGCATGTACTCCACAAGCAGGGAGATGTCCTCCTTGTGCTCCCGGAGCGGCGGGAGATGAATGTGAAACACGTTGAGGCGGAAGTAGAGATCCTGCCGCATACCGCCGTTGGCGACGGTCTGTTCAGGGTTTTTGTTCGTGGCGGCGAGGACGCGGACGTCCACCGGTGTTTCGGACTTGCTGCCGAGCCGGCGGACTTTGTGATCTTCCAGGACGCGGAGAAGTTTTCCCTGCGTGGGCGCCGGCATTTCGCCGATTTCGTCGAGCAGGAGGGTTCCGCCGTCGGCGAGTTCGAAACAGCCGATGCGCCGCTCGGCCGCTCCCGTGAATGCGCCGCGCTCGTGCCCGAAGATCTCGCTCTCCATCAGGGTTTCCGGGATGGCCGAGCAGTTGATGGCGACAAAGGGCCGGTCGGCACGCGGCGAAAGCCTGTGAATGGTTCGCGCGACAATTTCCTTGCCCGACCCGGTCTCGCCGGTGATCAACACAGAGGCGGAGCTGGGTGCGGCCATCTCCACGATGCGCATGACTTCCTGCATCGGCTTGGACGCGCCGACGAGATCTCCGAGCCGCCCGGCCTCGCGGAGTTGGCGCTGCAGAGAGGCGAGCTGCCGCGCGTCACGCGCCTTTCCCAGCGCGCGGTCGAGCAGGGCGCGCAACACCGGGCCTTTGAGCGGTTTTTCGATGTACCAGAATGCCCCCGCTTCGATGGCCGCGACGGCACGCTCTTCGCTTCCCTTGCCGGTGATGATGATGGCGGGAACGTCGCGCAACTCGGCGCCGAACTGCGCGATCAGGTCGAGCCCGTTCATGCCGGGCAGCTCGACGTCGGCGATGAGCGTGTCCGGCTGAAAAGCCGAGAATTTCGCGAGTGCGTCTTCCGCGGTTCCCACGCCCAGGACTTCGAAGCCCCATCGCTGAAGCAGCGCTTCGTAGCCCTTGCGGGCGTTTTCTTCGTCTTCGACGATCAGAATGCGGTCGCGGCGCTCCGCGCTTTCGACGGCGCGCGCCGCTGTCTTGCTCTCATCACCCATGCACAAGCCTCGCGTTTTTTCGGCTGGTGCAATTGACTTTAGCAAGTGCGCAGGCGAAAGCCAAGCCGCGGCTCGTGTGGCCTGTAAACCCTGTCTACTTGTTCAGAAGGTACAGCGGCCGCTCGAGCTCCAATTCCAGTTTGGAGCCCTTCGGCAGGTCCAGCTCGTGGCCCATCCCGGAGGCGATGAGAAAACCCGCAACGGCTCCAACGGCGGCGCCAATACCTGCACTCTTGCCGCTCCGTCCGGCAGCGGCTCCGGTCGCCGCACCGATCGCTGCGCCGGCCACCGTCGCCCCCAATTCGTCTCGGCCGCGGCTGCGGCGCGCTTCAATCTCGCCTTCCTTGCTCGGCTCGGATTTGACGCTACGATCTCCGGGAACGCTGATAACGTCCGCGACGATTGGCAGTTTGCCATATCGAGTTTTGATTTCGTCGAACGTAAGCCAGATCCTTGCGCGGCCCGTGAGACTTGCCGGCTCGATCCGGCTCACGTGGCCGCGTATTTCCGCCCCGGGCGGGACTACGAAGCCGTTTCCCGCCGCGAGCGGCTCCAGTGTCTTTACTTTGAATTTCTTGTTTTCTTTGACCTTGCGTGTCGTGATTTCATCTTCCAGGCGCACCAGGAACCTCGTGCCCGGCACGACTGTGTAGTCCGCCAGGGGCGGGGCAGGGGGTCGGTCTGTAGACCGTCCGTACGATGGATTCTGGGCCGCGGCCGGAAATGACATGGACAGCGCCAGCGCCGTGCTGAGTGCACCCGCCGCTGCGATCTTGAATGGGGTTCTCTTCATCTTTTCCTCCAATGGAGTCACAAAGCTTCGGCTTCGCTGATGCACTCCGAACGCCAAAGCGCGCAGTACGTTCTGTGCAGTTGGATGGCACGAGGATGATGGAGGTGGCCTGGTTTCACCAAGATTTGCCCCAATGCGAACATTTTGTCGTCGGAATTGCCCGACACTGCGCTGTCGGCGAAAGGCGACACTCATCGATGCACATCGGGGGAGATGCCGGCCCGAACGAACTCCGCCCCGAGAATTCAAGAAGCCAGAAATCTTTGGATTCGTTTCAACACTTGTGCATACATCGCTTCGGTCACGCGGCCTGTCTGCGTGTTCTGCTGGCTCGGGTGGTAAGCGCCAAAGAGATGCGGCAGATCGCCCGGAAGGTTCGCTTCGGCGCCGTGGGAGAAGGGATACGTGGCCCGCGAAGCGATGTGACCTCGTCGCTTCAAGAGCTCGAGATAGGTGTCCCACGCAATCCTTCCGAGGGCGAGGACCGCGCGCGGGTGGAGAAGCTCCAATTCGCGCTCCAGGTAGCCGCGGCAACTCTCGATTTCGCGCGGCAGCGGTTTGTTTCCCGGAGGTGCGCAGCGAATGGCCGCCGAGATGAATGTGCCATGAAGCTGGAGCCCGTCACCTCGATGATGGGACTCCCGCTGGTTTGCGAGGCCGGCGCGGTGCAGCGCCTTAAAGAGAAAATCGCCGGAGCGATCTCCCGTAAACATCCGCCCCGTGCGGTTGGCTCCGTGCGCAGCGGGCGCCAGCCCGAGGATGAACAGTCCGGCCGGGGCGTCGCCAAATCCGGGAACGGGCCGGCCCCAGTAATCGCAGTCAAGGAAGGCGCGGCGCTTCTCCCGCGCCACTTTTTCGCGATACTTCACCAGGCGCGGACATTTCCGGCATCCGGTGATTTCCGTGGCGAGAATGTTCAGCTCCCGGTGTTTCATCCTTTCGCGATTCCTGCGCGCCATAAGCATGATCGCTGACGGACGGAAGCCTTTTTCACTGGAAATATTCCACAACTTCGGCGTGGATGTGTCCGTTTGAGGTGAGAAAGCTTCCTCCATGAATCGTTCTTTTCCCGGACAGGTTTGTTCCGCGTCCGCCCGCTTCTTCCAGAATAACCATCAGAGGAGCGATGTCCCAGGCGCTCATGCGCAGATCAATCCCCGCTTCCGCCGCGCCTTCGGCCACGAGCAGGTGCTGCCAGAATCCCCCAAACCCGCGGCTGGTCTGTGCCGCGTCCGTAACGCGCCGCATTCTGGCGATGGCTTCGAGGTCGTGCCGCTGATCCGTCCCGCAGGTAATTACCATGCTCTTGCGTAATTGCTTCACGCCGGAGACTTCCATGCGCCGGCCATCACGAAAGGCCCCTGCGCCGCGATAGGCCCACCACCGCGAGCCGAGCGCCGGTGCACTCACCCAGCCCGCGACGATTTCTCCCTCGCGCTCGATTCCGAGGAGCGTGCCGAACGTGCCAATGCCCCGGGAAAACTCCTCCGTGCCATCAATGGGGTCGATGATTAGCTTGGCATTTCCGCTCCCGCGTGTTTCGCCCATCTCTTCGCCGAGCACATCGAGCGCAAGCCCGCTGGCGGCGACTCTTGCGCGGGCCATCTCTTCAATCTCGCGGTCCGCATTGGTCACCGCGGAGCCGTCCGTCTTCCGCTCCACGCGCAGGGCCCTGTTGCGGAAGTAGCGCATCGCGATCTGATCCGCCTCTCCGGCAATGGCCTCCAGCAATCCGCCGTATTCCACCTGGAAATTCATCCCGGCTCCATCTTCATTTGACAGGGTCCTGCGCGCCTCCTAGCATAACTGGATAACGCTGGCGATGACCCACGCAAACACAGGAACGGTTTTGGACCGCATTCTCGATGCCCGGCGCGCGGCCGTCGAGCACCGCAAGAAAATTCTGCCCGAAACGGCGCTGCGCTACGGCGTCAAACACGGCGTCCCGGTCCGCGATTTTCCGGCGGCGCTCACCCGCGCTGGGCTGAATGTGATCGCGGAGCTCAAGCCTGCGTCGCCCTCGCGCGGCGTTCTCCGGGAGGATTTCGATGCCATCGCTCTCGGCCGCGCCCTGGAAGCCGCCGGGGCTGCCGCCCTGTCGGTTCTGACGGAAGAGGAATTCTTTCGCGGCTCGCTGAAAAATCTGCGCGATGCGCGAAAGAATGTCGCGCTCCCGGCGCTGCGAAAGGATTTTGTCTTCGATCCGTGGCAGGTATGGGAAACGCGAGCCAATGATGCCGACAGTTTTCTGCTCATCGTCGCCGCGCTCAGCGACGCGCAACTGCGCGAACTTCTCGCCCTCGGCCGGGAACTCGGCATGGAGGCCCTCGTCGAAGTGCACGCGGCGGAGGAACTGGCGCGCGCTCTCAACGCCGGGGCGCGCATCATCGGCGTGAACAACCGCGACCTCAAGACCCTCGCCGTGTCCGTGGAGACATCGTTCCGGCTCATCGGGCAAATTCCGGACGAGTGCATCGCGGTGAGTGAATCGGGCCTGCAAACGCACGAGGATCTGTGCCGGCTCCAGGAGGCGGGCTTCGACGCATTCTTGATCGGCGAATCGCTCATGCAGGCAACGGATCCCGGTGCGGCGCTGGCGCAGCTCTTGCGCCCGGCTGCCGGCTGAGTGGCCTTTATGGTGCGCGTCAAGATTTGCGGCATCACCGGCTGGCAGGACGCTCGCGAAGCCTGCGACGCCGGAGCCGATGCCCTCGGCTTCAATTTCTATGAGAAGAGCAAGCGCGTGGTTTCTCCCGCGGAGGCGTGGAGGATCATCCGCCGCTTGCCTCCATTTGTCGCGCCCATCGGCATCTTTGTGAATTGGGCTCCCCGAGCGGTCCTCTCGCTGGCCGATGCGCTGCGTCTGGCCGCCGTACAACTCCATGGAGAGGAGACCGTTCGCGAAGTGGCTGCGTGCGCAAAGCGCTTTCCCGTGATCAAGGCCTTCCGCTTCGGATCGGACTTCCAATTTGCTCGGTTCGGGCGATATGCGGCAGCCTCCGCATTTCTCCTGGACGCAGCCCAAACAGGCCAATATGGCGGTACGGGCCAGACCACCGATTGGCCGGCGGCCCACAGAGCGGCTCGAACGCGCCTTATCATTTTGTCGGGCGGTCTGACGCCGGAAAACGTTGGCGAGGCGATTCGCCGCGTCCGCCCGTATGCCGTGGATGTCGCGAGCGGCGTGGAATCGCGGCCGGGAAAGAAAGATCCCGGCCGGGTCCGCGCGTTTCTTCACGAAGTGGAGCGCGCTTCGCAAGAGCTCGCCGGACAGCCCGTGAACCATCGAATCCGATGAAAGCGATAACGCAAACCGCCGCACCTGCTCCCGGACGCTTCGGCCCGTACGGAGGGCGCTATGTGCCGGAGACGCTCATGGCGCCGCTCGAAGAGCTTGAGCGCGCCTACGAGGCGTCCAAGGCGGACGCGGGTTTCCGCGCCGAGTTCGAGTCGCTGTTGAAGAATTTCGCCGGGCGTCCCACGCCGCTGCAGTTTGCCGCGCGGCTCACCTCACAGCTCGGCGGGCCGAAGATTTACCTCAAGCGCGAAGACCTCCTGCACACGGGCGCGCACAAAATCAACAATGCCATCGGCCAAGGTCTCCTCTGCGTGCGCATGGGCAAGCCGCGCATCGTCGCGGAGACCGGAGCGGGGCAGCATGGAGTCGCTTCGGCGACCGTCGCCGCGCGGCTGGGCCTGCAGTGCACTGTCTATATGGGCACCGAGGATATGGCGCGGCAATCCCTCAACGTCGCGCGCATGCGCATGCTCGGCGCGGAAGTGGTCGGCGTGGATGCCGGCAGCCGGACGCTGAAGGACGCCATCAACGAAGCGATGCGCGATTGGGTCACCAACGTCCGCACGACGCACTACCTTCTTGGTTCGGTGCTCGGTGCGCATCCTTACCCCACGATGGTGCGGGATTTCCACTCCTGCATCGGGCGCGAAGCGCGCGACCAAATCCTCGCCGCAGAGAAGCGTCTTCCCACGCATCTCATCGCTTGCGTGGGCGGCGGGTCGAACTCCATCGGTTTGTTCCACGAATTTCTGGGGGACCCCGGCGTGAAGCTGATTGGCATTGAAGCGGGCGGGCGCGGCGGCCAGCTCGGCGAGCATGCGGCCCGGCTCGCCGCGGCGCAGGGCTACTCCGGCGCGCGCCCCGGCGTTCTGCAGGGCACCTATACTTATGTGCTGCAGACCAGGGATGGGCAGATTGCCCCGACGCATTCCGTTTCGGCCGGGCTGGATTACCCTGCGATCGGTCCCGAGCATGCT
>JBGQHF010000070.1:0-17912 GCA_041497835.1 Terriglobia bacterium | reverse complement strand
GGCTTCTTGAACTACGAAGAGTTGCTCGCCGGAGCCGGTGACGATTTCCGCTATCCCGCGCTCGACGAAAACGAGGGCGCCGCGATGTGCTTCACTTCTGGAACCACGGGTAATGCGAAAGGTGTCATCTACTCCCATCGCGCGCTGGTGCTGCACTCGTTCGCCGAAGGGCTCGTGGACACCTTTGGCATCGGACAGCACGACACAGTTCTTATTGTCGCCCCGATGTTTCACGCGAATGCGTGGGGATTGCCCTATACCTGCACGATGGCCGGCGCGCGCCTCGTTCTCCCCGGCCCCAACGTGGACGCCGCGAGCATCCTCGACTTGATGGCGGAGGAGCGCGTAACGATGGCATGCGGCGTCCCCACCGTCTGGATCGGCGTCCTCGATGCGCTTGAGAAACATCCGGGGCGCTGGAAATTTCCTTCGCCGGTGCGCATGGCCTCCGGCGGCACAGCGCCGCCGCTCGAGCTGATCCGGAGCCTCGATCAGCACGGTCTCCACATCATCCACCTGTGGGGAATGACGGAGACAACGCCGCTCGGTACCACGGGCCGGCTAAAGGCGTCCATGCGTGATTGGCCTGAGGAGAAGCAGTACGAGGTGCGCGCGAAGCAGGGCTGGCCCGCGCCGTTCGTCGAACTGCGTATCATGCGGCCAGAGGGCGAGGCTCCCTGGGACGGAGAAACGCCTGGGGAGCTCGAAGTGCGCGGCCCGTGGGTCGCCAGTCACTACTACGAAGCACCCGACCAGGCGCATCGCTGGACCGAGGATGGATGGTTCAAGACCGGCGATGTCGCCACGATTGATTCCGAAGGCTTTGTGAAACTGGTGGATCGCGCAAAGGATCTCGTCAAGTCCGGCGGTGAATGGATCAGTTCCGTGGACCTGGAAAACACGCTGATGGGCCATCCGGCGGTGAAGGAAGCGGCTGTCGTCGGCATCCCGCACCCGAAATGGCAAGAGCGCCCGCTTGCCGCCGTCGTTCTGAAAGACGGCGCCCGCGCCACGGAGCAGGAGTTGCGCGGGTTTCTCGCGCAGTCCTTCGCGAAGTGGCAACTCCCCGATGCGTTCGTCTTTGTGGACACGATCCCGCGCACGTCGGTGGGCAAATTCAAAAAAATCGCCCTGCGCGAACAGTTCGCCAACTGGAAGTGGGAGTCGTAGGCGCACGATACTTGTGATGGGCGCGGCCGAACCCTATCGTTCCGCTATGAGGAATGTCAGCTACGTGGGGTAGCTGGCCCGCACCGGCTAGGTGCGATGAGAAGCCCGGACCGGTTAGGTCCGGTAACTGGCGTTGATGCGGACGTACTCGGCGGTGAGATCGCAGGTCCAGACGTGGGCCGCGGCGCGGCCCTGGCGCAGGTCCATTCGGATGGGAACATTCTCGGCAAGCAGGCGGCGGTGGGCGGCATTTTCATTGAACGGCAGGGCGCGGCCCCGGCGGTACACCGGAATCTTGGCCATGTGGATCACCGCTTCGTCCGGATCGAACGGCACGCCGGCGCGGCCCGCAGCCGCCAGGATGCGGCCCCAGTTGGGATCGCCGCCCGCAAAGGCCGTCTTGACCAGCGGCGATGTCGCGATCGTTTCCGCGATGCGGCGCGCACCGGATTCCGTCCGCGCGCCGCGCACTTCAATCTCGATGATGCGCTGCGCGCCCTCGCCATCCGCAACGATCTGCAGCGCGAGCGATTTGCAGACTTTCTCGAGCGCCGCGAGAAACGCGCGGTGCGCGGCGCTCCCCGGCGTGATGCGCTTTGCTCCCGCGGCGCCATTCGCCAGCACGAGAACCGTGTCGTTCGTGGAGCTGTCGCCGTCCACGGTGATGGAATTGAACGTGCGCGAATTGATTTCGACAAGAGTTTTCTTCAGCAGGCCGGGCGCAATGGCGGCGTCCGTGACGATGAACGCCAGCATCGTAGCCATCCGCGGGTGAATCATCCCGGCGCCCTTGGCGCACGCGGCGATACGGATCGTTTCTCCGCCGATGCGGCAGGAAGCCGCGGCCCACTTCGGCCGAGTGTCCGTCGTCAGGATGGCGTGCGCGAATTCGGTGAACGAGCGCGTGGAGCCGCGACCCGCCCGCGTCACGCGCGGCATGGCGCTGAGAATTCTTTCCACCGGGAGCGGCACACCGATCACGCCCGTGGAGCAGACGAGAACCTCCTCCGGCGTGCAACGCAGCTCAACGGCAGCCCGGGATGCCGTGGCCCGGGAAGCGGCTATCCCCGCAGGACCGACGGAGCAATTCGCGTTACCGGAGTTCACGACCAGAGCGCGAATCCGGCCCTTCGACGCGCGCAAATGCTCGCGGCAGAGCCATACCGGAGCCGCCTTCACGAGATTGGAAGTGAACAGCGCGGCCGCCGAGGCCGGCTCGTCGCTGATCAGCAGGCCGAGATCGAGCGCGCCCGTTTTCTTCAGGCCGCAGGCCGTGGCGGCGAATCGAAACCCTCGCGGCAGGACGGCGGGCGGCGGCGGCGGCCTCATGCGGATGCTCCCGCGCGGCCCGTTTGCCGGCCCAGTTTATCCCGCAGCGCAAGAATGGCCTGCTTTACGGCTTCCACCGCCGTGCCTCCGGGAACGCCGCGGCGCGCGAGCGCAGCCTCCAGCGTGCACTCCGCAAGCGCCGCGGCGTCGAGCTCCGGCGCGATCTTACGCACCTCGCCGAGCGGCAGTTCGCTCCATGCGCGGCCCTGACGCTCTGCTTCGCGGAAGATCTGTCCGGCCAGGTCATGCGCGCGCCGGAACGGAACGCCGCGCCGGACGAGCGCATCGGCGAGTTCCGTCGTAAGCAGCGCGGGATCAGCCGCCGATGCGCGCAAGCGCTCGGCGTTGAAGCGTGTTTTCGCCACGGCGCCCGCTGCAATCTCCACCATCGCCGCCACTTGATCCTGCGCGGCGAAGAGCGGTTCCTTGTCTTCCTGCAGATCGCGCTGGTAACTCGACGGCAGGCCCTTGAGCGTGGTGAACAGGCTGAAGAGCGCCGCGGTGATGCGGCCCGTCTTTCCGCGGATGAGCTCCCAGGCGTCGGGATTTTTCTTTTGCGGCATCAGGCTGCTGCCGGTCGCGTATTCGTCCGGCAGGATCGTGTAGCCGAATTCCTGCGAGGCGAACAGCACCGAATCCTCGGCGAGCCGCGAGAGGTGCGTGGCGATGCCAGCGAGCGCGTAGAGATAATCGAGAGCGAAGTCGCGGTCGCTGACGGCGTCCAGGCTGTTCGCGGTGGTCCGCGAAAAGCCCAGATCGCGCGCGATAGCGTTGCGGTCGATGGGAAACGCGCAGCCCGCCAGCGCACCCGAGCCCATCGGACAGGCGTCCGCGCTTGCCGCGGCGGCCTGCAAGCGCGGGAGGTCGCGAACGAAGGCTTCCGCGTGCGCCAGAAGAAAGTGCGAGAGCAGGATGGGCTGCGCGTGCTGCATGTGGGTCATGCCGGCCATGGGCACGCCGAGGTTGGCGTGCGCCTGGTCCACGAGCGCCGCTGCAAGCGCGGTTACCCGGCGCTGCATCTCTGCGGCGGAATCCATTACGAACAGGCGAAAATCCGTGGCCACCAGTTCGTTGCGGCTGCGGCCCGTGTGCAGCTTCCAGCCAAGCGCGCCCACCTCTTCGACAAGCGCTTTCTCCGCGAAATGGTGGAGGTCTTCTGCGTCTGCGTGTTCCACCCAGGCAGAATCTCTTTTCGCGCGCGCGGTGATGCGTTCCAGAGCGTCAACGAGCTGTTTCACTTCGGCGGCGGTGAGGATGCCGACCGGTTCGAGGGCGCGTGCCCAGGCGCGGTTGACGGCCAGTTCGTAGGGAAGAAGCCGGCGGTCGAAGGAAAACGACCGCTGGAATGCGTCAAACGTCTTGTCCGGCCCGCGGTCGAAGCGCCCGCCCCAGAGCTTGTCGTCCTTACGCTCCGTCATCTGGGCAAACTCACGACCCGCCCTCGGCCTTGGCTTTCGGGCGCACGGTCACAGGCAGCGCGAAAAGATTGATGAAGCCCTCGGCGTCTTTGGGGTTGTAGCGGCCCATGGTGAAGCTCGCGAGGTCGGTGCGGTAGAGCGAGAAAGGAGAGACTCGTCTGGTCACGCTCACGGTGCCCTTCCAAAGCTTGAGGCCAATGACGCCGGTGACACGCTGCTGCGAGACATTGTAAAAGCCGTCGAGCGCGGCACGCAGCGGCGAAAACCACAGGCCGTAATACACAAGCTCGGCGTAGCGAACCGACAGCCCCTGCTGGAAATGCAGGGTTTCGCGGTCGAGCGCCAGCGCTTCCAGTTCGCGGTGCGCGGTGACAAGCAGCGTCCCGCCGGGCGTTTCGTACGCGCCGCGGGATTTCATTCCCACCAGGCGGTTTTCAACCACGTCCGCACGGCCGATGCCGTGCTTCGCCGCAATGTCGTTCAGCGCGTTCAACAACGCGACGGGGCCGAGTGTCTTTCCGTTCACCGACACGGGGGATCCGGCCTCGAAGCCGATCTCCACCTCTTCCGATTTGTCCGGCGCCTTCTCCGGCGAGACAACCCACTGCCACATGGCCTCATTCGGCGCGTTGGCCGGATCTTCGAGCTCGCCGCCCTCGTGGCTCAGGTGCCAGATGTTACGGTCGCGGCTGTAGATGTTCTTTTTCGACTGTTCGACCGGAACGTTATGCGCTTGCGCGTAGGCGATGGCGTCTTCGCGCGAATGGATGTTCCACTCGCGCCACGGCGCGATGATGGCAATGTGCGGCGCGATGGCCTTGTAGGCGAGCTCAAAACGCACCTGATCGTTGCCCTTGCCCGTGCAGCCGTGCGCAAGGCCGTCCGCGCCGAGCTGCAGCGCCAGCTCCGCCTGGCGCTTGGCGAGCACCGGGCGCGCCATGGACGTACCGAGCAGATAGGTGTGCTCGTACACGGCGCCCGCGCGCAGAGTCGGCCAGATGTAACCGCGGACAAACTCTTCCCGCAGATCTTCGACGCAGGCCGAGGAAGCGCCGGTGGCCAGCGCCTTTTTGCGCGCCGCTTCGAGGTCTTCCTGCTGGCCAACGTCACCGATCATGGCGATCACTTCGCAGCCGTAGTTTTCCTTGAGCCACGGAATGATGATGGAGGTGTCCAGCCCTCCCGAATACGCGAGCACTACTTTTTTCGGCTTGTGCACTGGCCCTCTTTCGCGTGTCAGCTGAGCAGCGTCAGCAGAATGGCCTTCTGCACGTGCAGACGATTCTCCGCCTGGTCGAAAACGATCGAGCGCGGGCCGTCCAGCACGTCTTCGGTGACTTCCGATCCGCGGTGCGCCGGGAGGCAGTGCATGAAGACGCCATCCGGGGCCGCGAGCTCCATCAAATCCTCGTTGACCTGAAACGGCGCGAAGACGGCTTCGCGCTGCGCGGCTTCTTCTTCAAATCCCATGCTCGTCCAGGTGTCCGTGTAAACGGCCTGCACGCCGGTCACAGCTTCGACGGGATCCTCGAAGAGCTCGAGCTTGCCCTTGGTTTCCCGCGCCGCGCGCCGCGCTTCCGCGACGATTTCCGCCGAAGGCGCGTAACCCGCCGGTGTGGCGATGCGCAGATGCGCCCCGAGCCGCGCTCCGGCAATCAGCAGCGAGTGGCAGACGTTGTTGCCGTCGCCGACATACGCCAGTTTCATCCCGCGCAGCCCGCCGAATCTTTCTTCCAGGGTGAAGAAATCCGTCAGTGCCTGGCAGGGATGGTAGCGGTCCGAAAGCGCGTTGATGACGGGAATCTTGGCCTTGGCCGCCAGCAGCTCGAGCGCGGACTGTTGGAAGACGCGCGCAACGATTCCGTGCACCCAGCGCTCCAGGCTGCGGGCCACATCGGGAATCGCTTCGCGCTCGCCGAGATGCGATTGGGTGTGGTCGAGAAAAACCGCCGAGCCGCCCATGCTCTGGATGCCGACTTCGAAGGTGACGCGCGTGCGCAGCGACGGCTTCTCGAAAATCAAGGCGAGAACGCGCCCGCCGAGCGCCCCGCGATAGCGGTCCGGGCGCGCCTTGATGTCCGCCGCGAGCTGCAGCAGCTCGCGCGTCGCGGCGGCGTTCCACTCCGCTCCGGTCAGCAAGTCGCTGGAGAGCAACAGTTGTGTGGCCATGGTTGTCGCAGTCATATTCACCTCGCCGCGGCGTGGGCTCGCCGGGCCTCATCCGCCACCACAACGGATTCGGGCCCGGAGACCACTCGCGGGGTTTTGGCAAGAACCATTTCGAACAGGCGCAGGAACTCGCGCACCTGCGCCGGCGTCACGGTGTACGGGGGAAGCAGCCGCAGGGTGCATTCGTGCGTGCAGTTGATGAGAAGCCCGCGGCGAAGCGCTTCGGCAACGAACGGACCGCCCTCGGCCGCCAGCTCCACGCCGAGCATCAAGCCTTCGCCGCGAACTTCGCGCAGGAGGGGAAACTTCGCGGCCAGTTTTTCGATGCCCGCGCGAATCTGCGCGCCGCGCGAGCGAACGTTTTCGAGCAAACCTTCGTCTTCGATGGTGCGCAAGAACTCCAGCGCCGTGGCGCAGACGAGCGGGCCTCCGCCAAACGTGGTGCCGTGCAGCCCGGGCGAAATCGCTTCGGCAACCTGCTGCGTGGTCAGAATCGCGCCGAGCGGCAGACCGGCGGCAAGCGGCTTGGCAACAAGGGCGATATCCGGATTCGAAGAGAACTTCTGATAGGCGAAATAGCGCCCCGTGCGGCCCAGGCCGCACTGGATCTCATCCGCGATGAGCAGCGCGCCGTGACGCGTAGACAGCTCCCGCGCGCGATTCCAGAACGCCTCGCTGACGGGGTGGATGCCGCCCTCGCCCTGAATCGTTTCCAGGATGACGGCGCAAACCGTCGCATCGAATTTCGCGTCCAGGTCCGCAAGGTCATTGAACTTCACAAATTCCACGCCGGGAACGAGCGGCTCGAACGGGCGCCGGTATTTTTCCGCCGCAGTGACCGACAGCGCGCCAAAGGTCCTCCCGTGAAAGGAATTCTCCAACGCGAGAAGGCGCGCCCTCGGGGCTCCCTTGGCGTGGGCAAAAAGCCGCGCCAGTTTCAGCGCGCCGTCAATCGCTTCCGTGCCGCTGTTCGCAAGGAACACGCGGTCCAACCCCGACCACTGGGCCAGTTTGCGCGCCAGCGGCCCCTGGTATGAATTGTGAAAAAGATTTGAGAGGTGAATCGCGCGCGCCGCTTCGCGCCGGACGACACGCACGATCCGCGGGTGCGCGTGGCCCAGCGCATTCACCGCGATGCCGCCCAGAAAATCCAGATACTGTTTGCCCGTGGCGTCGAAGACCACCGCGCCCCGGCCGTGCGTGAACACAATCGGCGGCCGCTTGTAGGTGGGAAGGAGATATTGCTTCGCGTCACGCAGAGCGCTGCCGGCGTCCGGCTGCGTCTCTTTCTTCACTGTTTTCTGTTTCGGCATTCTGACTACTTTCCCGGAGACCCCGCGCATCATGCGGCGCTCAACGCCGCCATGGTTGCGGCGGCAACGCGCTCGCGGGTGACGAGCGTGCCAGGCACGGCCGGATTGCCATCTGCCGGGCCGGCTTCCACCGCATGAGCCGCGGACAGCAAAGCATCCGGCGCCGAGCCACCCACAATGCGCACGCTGCCGACTCCGCCTTCCAAGGCGCGCTTCGCCGCTTCGAGCTTCAGCACCATGCCTCCGGTGACAATGCGGCTCTCGACCAGCGGACCGATCTCCGTACAGGAGACGGCGGGAAGGAGTTTTTCTCCGTGCAGCACGCCAGCCACGTCCGTCAGGTAGATCAGAGCGTCGGCGCGCAGGTATTCCGCGCACGCCGCAGCCATGTGGTCCGCATTGACGTTGTAGAGTTCGCCGTCCGCGCCGATGCCGAGACACGGCGCGACCGGCACGAGCCCTTCGCGCCAGAGCGATTCCAGAAATTCCGCGTTGACGCCCGCGATATAGCCCACGTAGCCCAGCCCGCCCGCCACTTCGTTGTGCACCAGCGGCTCCGCGCGAAAGCAGTGCGCGTCCGCCGCTGAAATCCCCACGGCCGGCTGCCCCGCCGCGGAAATCGCCGCGGCCAGGCGCTTGTTGAGAAGCCCGGCGAAGACCATCACCGCGGCATCGCGCGTCTCGCGGTCGGTCACGCGCAGACCGGCCACGAAGCGACTCTCCACTCCCATGCGCTTGAGCGTGGCCGTGAACTGCCGCCCGCCCCCGTGCACGACAAGAATTTCGTGCCCGGCGTGCGCCAGCGCCGCGACCTGCGGCGCCAGCGACGCAACCGCGGCGTCTTCCAGCAAAGCTCCAGCGAACTTGATGACGAGTCTCATTGCAGTGCTGTTTGCTCCTCGACTCCCAGAATGTGATTGAAATTTTGGACCGCCTGCCCCGCGGCGCCTTTTCCGAGATTGTCCAGGCAGGAAACGATGATCAGCCGCTCGCCGGAGGCGTCCAGCGCGAACCCGATGTCGCAAAAGTTTGTGTGCGTCACGTGCTGCAGCTCGGGCAATTGTCCCGCGGGCCAGATCCGCACCATCGGCCGCCCCGCGTAAAATTTCCGGTAGAGCGTCTCAACGTCGGGCGCCTGCCGAGGCGCATCCAGCCAGACGTAGATGGTCGAGAGGATTCCGCGCGCCAGCGGGAGCAGGTGCGTCGAAAACATCACCTGCGCGTCCGCGAGACCCGTGTGCTCGAGAATTTCCGGCGTGTGCTGGTGCGTGAAAAGGCCGTAGGCACGGAAATTTTCGTCCACTTCAACGAACTGCAGATCGCGCCGCAGTTCCTTGCCCGCGCCGCTCGCTCCGGATTTGCAGTCGCAGATCACGCCGCGCCCGGCCGCGATCCATCCGGCGTCCGCCAGCGGGCGCAGCCCGAGGATCACGGATGTTGCGTAGCAGCCGGGGTTGGCGATGATCTGCGCACCGGCGATTTCCGAGCTGTAGAGCTCCGGCAGGCCATACACGGCCTTCTCCAGCCACGCGGCCGAAGGGGCCGGCTGCTTGTACCAGGCGGAGAATGTCTCTCCCGAACGGAAGCGGAACGAGCCGCTCAGGTCCACCACGCGCAGCCCGGCTTCGCTCAACACCGGCGCAAGTTCCCGCGAGGCTTCATGCGGCGTCGCCAGAAACGCTACACCGGCTGTGCTTTCGGAAATCGCTTCGGCGGAGAGAGTCCTCACCGGCGCGTCGCCAAGGCCGCGGAACTGCGGAAACAGCTCGCCCAGACAGTTTGCTCCGCCGGTCTCGCGCAAATAGAAGACCGGCTTGCGGACAGCGGGATGGCGCAGGAGAATCCGCGCGAGCTCGAGCCCCGTGTACCCAGAGACGCCCGCGACGGCGATTTGGCTCGGATCTCTCATCTCACCTGCGCTTCGATCTTTCTCTGCAGGGCTTCCCGGCTTTTGCGTTTCGGCGTGATGATCAACACGGTGTCGTCGCCCGCAATCGTGCCGGCGACCTCCGGAAATTTCGCGGCGTCGACGGCCGCGGCAAGAGCCTGCGCGCCACCCGGCGGCGTTTTCAGAACGAGCAAATTCTCCGCGGGGCGGATATCCAGCAGGAACTCGCGAAGGGCATGAGCCAGCGTCGGCAGCGGAACACCCTCGTCCGCCAGCGCGGCCGCTGTCTTGTAGCCTGCCGGGGTCTTCAGCAGCTTCAGTTCCTGCAGGTCGCGCGAGAGCGTGGCCTGCGTGACGCGCAGCTTCTTCTGCGCGAGGCGGCGGCGAAGCTCATCCTGGCTGGTGACCGGTTCGGCGGTAACCAGGTTCAGGATCTGCCCGTGGCGGAATTTCTTGCCGGTGCTCATGGGTATCGCTGAAATATGCATCGCGCTGCATATTTATACGGGCCGCGGACTCCCCCTGTCAATTCTTTTTTCGTGCGAACGTGCGCGGGAGCCCGACGGCCGCCCGCGCGCGGGCCCCTGTTCGTTTCGCGCCATGGGCGCGGCGCACGCTGGATTTTCGCGCCCAAGAATGTTACGAATGAGGATAGTCCCCGCGATGGCTACGACGTGTAAATCGACCGGATGCAAGCTGTCTGCGCCGGCTGCTCTCGAAGACCAGCAGCTCTGCGTTCTGCACTTCACTCTTTCGCTCGAACACGCGTGCTCGGATATGCGCCGGGAAACGGTGCTGGGGAACGCGCCAAACGACCGCCAAAGAGAAATTATCCACTTCATCGCCGAAAACGGCGAGCGACTCGCGCGCGTAGCCACGAGCGGCCTGGCCCTGAGCGATGATCTGAAAGCCCGGGTCCTGAGCACGTTTCTTACGCTGATGAACCTGCGGGAAAACCTGGACCGCGCGGCCATGCGCACGCCTTTCGGACGCAGCGGCACTCCACGCTAAGTTCGACTTCCCGCCCCATTCTTCCGTCAGGATTGGATTTTGAGCGCTTATGCGCCGATGTAGCGCGCATAGAGCGAGCGCGCCACCGCCGGGTCGCACGTTCCCTTGATAATGGCGCGGCCGTCGGCGAAAACCGTCATTTCGTAAGGGGGCACACGGAAGCGGAGCAGGAATTCGTTGCTGCGCACTTCGGCAACGGTGGGGACGAGCCGCGCGCGCAACGCAGCGAGGTCCAGTTGGCGGCTGCGTTCGTGAATCTGCACGGAATCGCGCCCGCACAGGGTGAGATGCGGCTGCGCTTTCCCCTCGAGGTAGCGGAATGCGCGACGCGCGCAGACGCGGCACTCGGGATTCCGCGCGACGCGCACCGCCTGCAGCCGGCCGCTCCACACATCGCAGGCCACCAGCCGACCGTGCAGCGCGTCCTCACGCCCCGCCAGCAGCTTCAGAGCTTCGCCCGCCTCGAACGACGCGACCAGGTTTGCGATTGCGCCGAGCACGCCGACCGTGTCGCAGGTCTCTTCGAGCCCCGGCGCGCCGCCCTCCAGCAGGCAGGCGAGACACGGCGTGATTCCCGGCCGGATCGCGAGCGATACGCCGTAGCTGGCCAGGGCCGCGGCATAAATCCACGGCCGGCCATTTTTCACGGCGAAGTCATTGATCAGAAAGCGGGTCTCAAAATTGTCCGTGCCGTCCAGGATCAAATCGAAACTGGCCAGCAGTTCCTCGGCATTTTTCGGGTGCAGGTCCGCGACGACGCCTTGCACCGAAACGCCGGAGTTGATGGCGCGGAGCTTGCGTTCCGCGGCGACAGCCTTCGGCAGGGCGTCCCGCGCGTCGGATTCGTCGAAGAGCAACTGCCGCTGCAGATTCGAAGGCTCCACGAAATCCCGGTCGATCACGCGCAGCCGACCCACTCCGGCCCGCGCCAGCAGGTTTGCGGCGACGGAGCCGATTGCGCCGCACCCCACGATCACGGCACTCGACGCGAGCAGGCGCTTCTGCCCTGCTTCGCCGATTTCCGCGAAGAGCATCTGCCGGGAGTATCTTTCTTCGAGCCGTTGATCCACGCGCGGTCCGGTCCAGGAGAAGAACGGGCGAGATTCCCCGTTGCTCCCGCGAAAAGGAATGATAGCGCCAAAGACGGCCGGGCAGGCAACGCCGGTATGCTAACCTTCGTCTGAGCGAATAGGTGCATGCAAAAGGGCTGGGTCAAGCGAAGCGGAGCGCTTCTGTCGCTGGTGTTTCTGTCGGGGGCTAGCGCCCTGCAGGGTCAGACTCCCGCGCCGGCCTCCGTCCGGTCGCCCGAGGGAACCGCGGCCGGCGAAGCGGCGCCCGTCGTGGCGACGCGCATCGTCACACAGGACGGCCGGGTTCTTTCCGAAAAACCGCCGGGTCTTGCGGTCGAGCTGGGCAAGCCGATGGACCGCGATGCCGTTCGCGAAAGCCTCCGCAGCCTTTACCGCACGGGAAATTATGCGGATGTACGGGCGGTGCGCACTCCGGTTGCGGGCGGCGTGCGTCTCGATTTCGTGGTTCGCGAGAGTTTTTTCTTCAATCAGGTGGGCATCGAAGGGCTTGCCGCGCCGCCGAGCGAAGCCGCCGCGGCCGCGGCGATGCAGATCAACCTCGGGCAGGTCTTCCACAAGTACACCCTCGACGAGGCGCTGGTCCGTCTGCAAGAAATGCTTCAGGAGGAAGGCCTCTACGAAGCCAGGATCTCCGCGGAGACGACTCCGCATGCAGACACACAGCAGATGGACGTCGCCGTTCGCGTCGTCCCAGGCCCCCGCGCACGCATGGGTGAAATCCACCTGGTGAACCATACCGGCTATCCGGACAGCGAACTACTCTCGCGGGCGCGATTCAAGAGCGGACGGGAGATCACTCTTCGGCGGCTGCAGAGCGGCAACGAGCGCATCCGGAAATTTCTCGCCAAGAAGGGCCATCTGAGCGCCCGCGCGGCGGTGCGCCGGGGAGAATACGACCGCGCGAAGAAAAGCATTTCTCTGGAGCTCGAGGTGACCGAAGGCCCGCGCGTGCGCGTCGTCGTCACCGGAGCAAAGCTTTCCGGCGGCACGCTGAAAAAGCTCATCCCGATCTATCAGGAAGGCGCGGTGGACGCGGATCTTCTGGAAGAAGGCCGGCGGAATCTTCAGGAACGCCTGGAGCGCGAGGGCTATTTCGATGCCGAGGTGGATTACGCCACGGAGATGCACCCGGTTGGGAAGAACCGCAGCGGCTGGACGGGCCAGGAAGAAGTCATCACCTACACGGTGGAGCGGGGCGAGCGCCACAAACTCGTGGGTGTCGAGATCACCGGCAACCACTATTTCGACGCGGAACTGATTCGCGGCCGGCTGCAGATTCTGGCCGCGGCGCTGGCCTCGCGCGGGCGGTTCAGCCGGCGCCTGCTGGAGAGCGACACGGAGTCCATGCGGAATCTCTACCAGGCCAATGGCTTCGCCGAGGCAAGAATCCAGGCGCTTACCTTCGACGATTACAAGGGCGACGAGGGCGCGCTCTTGATTCGCTTTGTCATTCAAGAGGGGACTCAGACGCGCGTCGCTTCGCTTGCGCTGGAGGGCAATCGCGCCTTCAGCCAGGACGAATTGATCGGTGTCGTCGGCTCAACCCAGGGACAGCCTTACTCCGAATTCAATGTCGCCGCGGACCGCGACAACATCCTTGCGCTGTACTACAACGAAGGCTTTCCCGAGGCTCGTTTTCAGGCGGCCGCCGTTAACGCAGCGCCGGAAGCCACGACCGGCGGCAAAGGGAATGGCGCCGGCTCGGCGGACGCCTCCAAGCAGGTCCGGCTGAACTACCAGATCGAAGAAGGACCGCAAGTCCGCGTACGACGCATCCTGTACAGCGGCTACCGGCACACGCGGCCCGGCGTCATCCGCCGCGAAATCCGCCTTCGTCCGAATCAGCCGCTTCGGCAGGGCGAGGTCGTGGAGTCCCAGCGGGATCTCTACAATCTCGGAGTCTTCAACCGCGTGACCATCGAGCCGCAGAATCCGGCAGGCACGGACCCGGAGAAAAACGTCGTTGTCCAAGTCGAAGAGACCAAGCGCTACACCTTCTCCTACGGCGGCGGCGTGGAGGTCCAGCGCCTGGCAAGCAGCACTGACCCGACCGGCGGCGAACTGCGCGCCAGCCCGCGCGGAATTCTCGAGTTGAGCAAGGTCAATCTCACGGGACGCGCCGACTCCCTCTCGCTCAAGCTGCGCAGCAGCACGCTCCAGGGCCGCGCCCTGCTGGGCTATTCCGCGCCGAAGACGTTCGGCAAAAAAGAATTCAGTTTCCAGGCCGTTGCCTTCGCCGAGAAAACGCGCGACATCAGCACGTTCAGCGAGACGCGCTACGAAGGAACCGTGCAATTGACCCAGACGGTATCCCCGTTCACCTCGCTTCTTTACCGGTACACGTTTCGGAAAGTTCTGGTCAACAATCTGCGGATTCCCACGGAGGAGATACCTCTTTTCAACCAGCCTACGCTGGTCTCGGAATTCGGCGTGGCGTTGTTTCGCGACCGCCGCAACAATCCGGCCGACGCCACTAAGGGCACGTTCAACAGCGTGGACGCCGGCCTTGCCGACACGGGCATCGGCTCGAGCGCAAGCTTTCTGCGCTTCTTCGCGCAAAACTCCACGTATCATCCGATCCGGAAACGCTTCAGCTTGGCCCGCTCCGCGCGCTTCGGGGTTCTGCACCCCTACCACGGCACGTCTTCTCTGACCTTCCCCGCGCCGACGACTCCGCCGCTCCCCACGCTCATTCCGCTCCCGGAGCGGTTCTTCGCCGGGGGCGGAACCTCCTTGCGCGCATTCGCGCTGAATCAAGCCGGCCCGCGCGATGCCGTCACCGGCTTTCCCGTCGGCGGGCAAGCCGAGCTCATCCTCAACCAGGAATTCCGGTTCCCGCTGCGCGTGCCCTATTTCGGAACTCAACTCGGCGGCGCGTTCTTCTACGATGCCGGAAATGTTTTCAGCCGCGTCAGCCGCATGACGCTCCGCTGGACGCCGCCGAAGCCCGTGTTCGACCCGCTCAATCCCACGCAATGCCAGTTCAATTGCGCCAACGAGCTGAACTATTTTTCACACACCATCGGCTTCGGCATCCGCTATGCCACGCCGGTCGGGCCGATCCGCGTGGATATCGGCTACCAGTTGAATCCCGCGACATTCGTCATCCCGTGCACCAGCGGCGCGCCAAACTGCCAGCAAGCTGCCCGGCTTCCGCGGCTGCAATTCTTCTTCAACCTGGGAGCGCCCTTCTGATGCTTCGCCGCCGCACATTCCTTGCAGGGGTACTCGCGTTCCTGTGGATCGCAATTGCGGCGGGAGCGCGCGCACAGGAAATCGTGGATGGCCTCGCGGCCCGCGTCGAGAGCGACGTCATCCTGCTCAGCGAAGTGCGCGAGCTGGGCGCGTACCAACAGCTGTTCTCGGGAAAGCGGGAACCCGACGCGCAGCTCCTTGACCGGCTGATTGACCAGTGGATTGTGCGCACCGAGGCGGAAGCCTCGCGTTATCCGCTCCCCAGCAGCGGGGACGTGAACCTCGAATTGGAGAAACTGAAGACGGGCTATCCGTCCAGCCAGCTTTTCGAGCAGCGCTGCAAGGAAGCCGGCCTGAGTGAAGCGGCTCTGCGGCGCATCGTCACCGAGCAACTCTATCTGACCGGTTATCTCGATTCCCGGTTCCGGCCCGTCGTGCAAATCGATGCGCAGACCATTGACGAATTCTACGAAAAGACCGTCGTGCCGCTGGCCAAAGCGAAGGGAGAAACTCCGCCGACGCTCGAAGGGGCGCGCGAAACGATCCGCGAGCTTCTCATCCAGCGCGGAATCAACGAGCAGTCCGACCGCTGGTTGAATGAGCGCCGCAGCCGGTTGCACATCGAGAAGGAGACGGCATGAGCGGCGCAAGGCCCGAACGGAGCTGGAGGTGGCTGCGCCACGTCGCCTGGGTCTTGCTCGGCAAGATCGTGCTCATCGGCGCCGCGCTCGCGATCCTCCTGTGGAGCGGCGCGGCAGACTCCTTTCTGAAGCGCATGATCGTTCACCGCCTCAAAACGATGACCGGCGGGCGAGTCGAGCTGCAGCAGTTTTCCATGCGCTGGTGGGGCCTACGGGCAAAATTGAAAGGACTGGTCATCCACGGCAAGGAACCCGCCGGCGCGGAGCCGCTCTTCACGGTGGCCGAGATCGATGCCGGAATTCGAGTAGATTCCGTGTGGGGAAGAAGAATTTCTCTACAGGACGCGGTGGTGCAAGCGCCGCGCGTACACCTGCGCGTGGAAAAGGACGGCTCGAGCAATCTTCCCATTCCCCCGCGCAGGAGCAGCGCAGCGAAGCCGCTCACCGAGCAGCTCTTCGACCTTCGCTTCCAGAAAATCCAGATCACCGACGGCTGGATCGTTTACAACGACGTGGGCACTCCGCTGGCCGTGGAGGGCGGCGCGCTGCGCTTTTCCCTAGAAGCGGGGGGCACGCCGCAGCAGGCGGTCTATCTCGGAACGCTCGACTGGAAGGGGCTGAGCTTCACGGCGCAGCGCTACCTGCCCGTTGCGGCGAACCTGGCGCTCAAGTTCTCAATGTCTCGCAGCGGATTCACTGTCGAACAAGCGCAAGTGCGTTTCCGCGACTCCCAGTTCGACGCACAGGCCGAACTCACGAACTTCACCGAGCCGAGTTGGAAATTCCGCTACCGCGGCTGGCTGCGCCTCGAAGACCTGCGGCAAATTCTCCGCAAGCCGCGGACGCCGGCGGGCCGCGTGGACTTCCGCGGCGAAGGGACGCTCGCCAAGGGCCAATTGCGTGTCCACGGCGATTATTCCGGAGAGCAGATCGCCATGGACTATCCGGAGTTCCGCGCAGCGGGCCTCGCGAGCCGCGGCAGCTACCTGGCCGACAATCGCGGCCTCGAGGTGCCCGATTTTCGCGCGCAGGCTTTTGGCGGAAGTATCGCCGGCCATGTTTCCATGCGGTTTTCGGGTCAGGAGTTTCGCGCCGAAACACGCGCGCGCGGGGTGAATCTGGCCGCCGTTCTCAACGCCCTCGATCGCCGCGTCTTCCCCGTCAACGCGCTGCATTGGGACGCCGCCGTTTCCGCCGACACGGTCGAAACCTGGACGGCGGACTTCAAGCATTTCGAGATAAGCGGGGAAGCCGCCTGGACCGCGCCGGAACACCTCGCGCGCGGGCGCCTGCCCGTCGCAGGCGAATTCAATTTCCAGTACCGTGACGACGCGCGCGAACTGAGCATCGGTTCCGGGGAAATCACGACGCCCGCAAGCCGCATTACGGTCGCCGGACTCCTTGCGGCGAAGGACTCGGCGCTCGACGTGCACTTCGAATCGGGCGATTTGAGCACGTGGAACGATTTCTTCCACGCGATTCAGGGTGTTGCACCCGGCACAAGAGAAACGGCGCCCCGCATTGCCGGCAGCGCGCGCTGGGACGGCCGCATCCTCGGCCCACTGGGCGGGCCTACGTTCGCCGGTCATGCGCGCGGCGAAGGTGTCCGGTATGGCACGATGGATTGGGATCTCGTCGAAGGCGATCTCGCCTATTCCCCGAAGGAACTCTCGATCACGCGCGGCCGCGCGCGCCGCGGAGCGCTGGACGCCGAAATCGAAGCAAACCTTCAGCTCAGCGACTGGAGTTTCCTGTCCGACAATCAATGGACCGCCGACGTCAACCTGCTGCAGTCCTCCGTGGAGAGCCTGCAACAGTTGCTCGGCCTGAATTATCCGGTCAGCGGCAACTTGACGGGCCAATTCCATGGCCGCGGCACTCGTGCCGCGCCCTCCGTCACGGGACTTTTCGATCTCGCGGACGGCCGCGTGGATGGCGTCTCCTTCAATCGCCTGCGCGGCCAGTTGAACGGGAGCCCCGAGGAAGTGCGCATCGCCAATGCCGAGCTGCGCGTCTTTCCCCGGGAGAAGGACAGCGCCCAGGGCGCGGGCATCGTCACCGGCGGGCTGGGATACCGCTTCGAGGACCACAGCATCTCGCTCGAATTAACGGGCGCCGCGCTGCCGCTGGAAAGCTTCGAAAAGCTGCAGTCGCCGCGCCTGCCCGTCGGGGGCAGCCTGAGTTTCCACTTGAAATCGCAGGGACCACTGGCCTCGCCGCAGGCGGAAGGAACGTTTCGCATCGTGGATCTTCACGTCGGCCAGGAAGTCATCGGGAGCTTCGATGGCAAACTTGCCGCCGACGGCAGCGAAGCGCGACTCGAGCTGGGCTCCGCGATGGCCGCCGGGAAACTCTCCGGTGAATTCCGGGTGGCGCTGCGCGGCGATTTTCCGGTCAGCGGAAAGATCTCGATGAACGGCATGGACCTCGACCCGTTTCTCGTCACCGCGCTGCATCTCGAGCAGTTGAGCGGACACGGGCTGGTGGATGGTGAATTGGAGGTCAGCGGCGCGCTGGCGCAGCCGCAGAGCATTGCTGTCGAAGGGAGTTTGTCCCGCCTGGTCCTCAACTATGCCGGTGTGCGCCTGGAAAACGACGGCCCGGTGCGCTTCCGCTACTCGCGCGACGAGTTGCGCATCGCGCAGGGAATTTTCCGCGGGCCGGACACGAACCTGGATATCGCCGGC
>JBGQHF010000069.1:0-18150 GCA_041497835.1 Terriglobia bacterium | reverse complement strand
GGATCCAATCGACTCTAACATCAAGGCCACACTCGGACCTACGTGGCAGCTTAGTTCAGTCAGCGAAGCCCAGAACGCGGGCACGGCGCTCATCGGGCGATTCTCCCAATACACTGTTAACCTGACCTACGACCACTCCGGGAAGCTGACCACACCCGGCAGCCCGTCGGACCGGACGTTCGCGACACGATCCTACGATTTCTACGTTCAGGATGCTTGGAAGGCGACACGCAGTCTGACGCTGACGTTGGGGCTGCGCTACGGTTTGAGCCGCCCCGTGTATGAGACGAAAGGGTTCGAGGTGAAGCCCAATATCCCCTTGAGCCAATACTTCGACACACGCGTGGCCTCCGCGGCGAAGGGAATTGCGTTCGCCGATCCAATCACCATGGAGCTTTCCGGCTCCGCAAATGGCAAAGGCCCAATGTATCCGTGGGATTACAAGAATTTTCAGCCACGGATTGGCGCGGCCTGGTCTCCGAGCTTTGACAAGGGTTTGTTGAGGAGCGTATTTGGCTCCGCGGGCAAGACCGTGATTCGAGGTGGATTCTCCGTTTTCAGCGACTACTATGGCGAGCAACTGGCAGCGTCTTTTGACCTGAACAACACGCTGGGCTTTTCGGCAGCTGATGCAATCCCGGTGAACGTTTACAATGTGACGAACAAGCCGGCACCGCTTTTTACCGGATTCGGCCAGAACGTCCGCACAATGCCCAACCTGTCGTTCAGCAATACGGTCAGTTTTCCACAGTTGCAGCCCTCGGATATGGGGGAGCGGATTGAGGCGTCACTCGACTCGGATCTGCACACCCCCCGGGCCTACGCGATGAGCTTGACGGTTGAGCGGCAGTTGCCGGCCGGGATACTGTTCCAGCTTTCGTATGCGGGCCGGCTCGGCCGCAGTTTGCTGGCACACCGGGATGCGATGGCGTTGAACGACCTGGTGGATCCCAAGACAGGGATGGACTGGTACACGGCGGCGACCATGCTGGAGAAAATCCGCCAGACGAGGCCGCCGGGAAACACGGCCGTCACGCCAGTTCCCTATTTTGAAAACATCTTTCCTGCCAACTTGCGCGACAGGATGAGTGCTTTCTACGGGTTACCACTCACTTGTAATCCAGCAACTCAGTTCTGTATACCCAATGGATTCACGCCGACGCAAGCCATTTTCTGGATTGCGCGGAATTTCTATTCCAACGACTGGACGGACCTGCAGGCCGATATCGACGTAGAGCGATTCTTCGGCGGCGACAAGACCCTGTTCTTTAATCCCCAGTACGGGGCACTCACGGCGTGGAGCACGATCGGCAACTCCAGCTATCATTCATTGTCGCTCGCGGTACGGCAGCGGATTCGCGGCTTGCAGTGGGACTTCAACTACACGATGTCTCACTCGCTGGACGACGCTTCGGGCCTGCAGAGCGATACTGGTTTTGGCACCGCTTCGTTTATTCTCAACCCGATCCGCCAGCGCGACTGGTATGCGAACTCCGCTTTCGACATCCGCCACCTCGTCAACATGAACGCCGTATTCGAGCTTCCGATGGGCCGGGGCAAATGGGTCGGGAAAAACGCGAGCCGCGGTTTGGATGCTCTGATTGGCGGTTACCAGCTTTCCGGGATCTTCCGTTGGAGCACGGGACTGCCGCTCAGTGCACCGATTGACGATGCGCGGTGGGCCACCAACTGGAACGTGCAGAGCAGTACGGTGCTCACACGTCCGCTGGAGCCTTGCGTGACAAAGGGCACCGCCACCGCGGCTCCAAAGCTCTTTGGCTGCGATCCAACGCTTGCCTATCAGAGCTTCCGAAATGCTTACCCCGGTGAAGGCGGGCAGCGGAACATCTTCCGCGTGCCGGGTGTTGTCCGCCTGGACGCGGGCCTGAGCAAGGTCATTAACATGCCCTGGAGCGAGAAGCAGAAGCTGCACCTCCGCTGGGAGGTCTTCAACGTAACGAACACGCAGCACTTTGGTCCGATGGACCTGAGCCGCAGCGGTTACGGAATACGTGCGGATCCGGCGGTCCGCAACCTGACACCACCAACAAACTGGTCCAACTTTACCGACATACAAGGGGGGACTCTGAACGGCCGGCGCGAGATGCAGGTGGGTATACGATTCTCGTTCTAGGCTGACCGCGATTTCAACCGAAGGCCGGGGGCGCATCGATGCGCCCCCGGCTTTTTTCTTTTGGAGAAAGGATGGCGTGCAGGATCAGCCGCGGGGGTTCCAGGAGGCGTAGAAGTCGTCGGCGTCGATGGGTTTACTGCCGAGGCCGAGCTGGAGAATCTGCATGTGTGAGGCGCGGTCGAAGACTTTGCCGGGGAAAAAGAGCTTCGTAAAAATGCGCACGCCGCCGAAGGCGATGCCGAACACGATGGCCGCGACGAGAAAGGCGCCCGTCCCGACGATGGTGTTGACAACGATGACGGGCCAGGGGGGGTCGGTGAGCGATTGCGAGGGCTCGTTCCAGGTGACCGCGGTTTCGTAACGCACGCCGTCGAGGAGAGACTGCGCCGTGGCGGGTGACGCGTTCGGCAGAACCACGGCTAGCAGAGAACCCATGCGGCGGATAGGGACGCCACCCGGCTGCGAGGCGGAAGCCAGGGCGGACTCGATATGTTTCAGATGCAGACCGGCGGATTGAGGCGTGGGGTATGCGATCAAGAGGAGAGCCGCGGTTTCGCGTCCGCGGCGGTAACGCGCCAGCATGGCCTCCGCGCCGGAGGAGAAACCGGCCCTTTCCGCAAGAGACGCGAGCTCGGGCTGAGCAAGGCTTGCCGCTGCTGCGCGGAAACCGGCAGGTCCGAGAAGATATTTTTCGGAGCCGCTAATTTTGGCGGTCAGGGGCAGATACGTGCGAATCGGCGGAAGCGGCGCCTGGTCCGCGGTGCCGTTCAGCGCCGCGACCAACTCGCGAAGATCGGAGATGGCGGCGCCGTCGAGGCCGGATGCTTCCACGACCGAACTGCCGGAGAGGAGAAGGGCGCGGTCGCGCGTGACCGCGGCGTAGGCGGACAGATCGGAATCCACCATGTCCGGCGAGCGGAGGTACGTGAAGGCGGCGAAGGCGCCGCTGGGGTCGCGGAGCTGGTAGAGAGTCAAGGTGAGAGGCTGGGGGCTGTGCGAATAGGCGCGGCGCGTTACGCCGGCAAGGCCGGCCTCTCCGAGAACGGCGGCCGCTTCGCCGGGCGATTTGCCGTAGGCTTCGAGAACGAGCTTGGCGGATGGTGCGGAAGCGGACCAGCCCGCAAAGCGGTCAGGCAGGCTCTGCTGGGCGGAAAGGCCCGGCGCGAGCAAGAGCCCGAGAAAGAAGGATGAGATAAGTGTCCGGCGCATCCCTGTCCTTGAATTAGACACCACTAGACTACTGTTGGTTGCGGGATTGTTCAACCGAGACGGAGGAAGAGGGGGAGCGGCCGGGGGGCACGCGCGCGGGGAGATTGTTCGTGACGCTGTTCAGGCTTTGCAGGTAGCTGACGACGCCCTGATAGAGGCCGTCGGCGACGCGCTGGCGGTAGTCCGGCTTCTTCAGCAACTGTTCGTCGGAGGGATTGCTGAGGAAAGAGATCTCGGTGAGGACCGAAGGCATGTCCGCGCCGATGAGGACGACGAACGGAGCTTTGCGGACGCCGCGGTTCTTCACGGTGCGCGCGTTCTTCTGGATGCGCCTGGCGAGAGAGTCCTGAATATCGCGCGCGAATTCGCGAGACTCGTCGATTTTTTCGGTGCGCGCGATCTTTTTCACCAGATCCTGGAGTTCGTGGACGCCGCCATTGGCGGTGGCATTTTCGCGGGCGGCCACGTCCATGGCTTCGGGCGAGCCTTTAAGGTTGAGGTAGTAGGTTTCGATGCCGCGAGCCGCCTGGTCGTGGCTGGAGTTCGCGTGGATGGACATGAAGAGATCGGCTTTGGCTTCGTTGGCGAGCTGGGTGCGCTGCTCGAGCGGGATATACGAATCATCCGAGCGGGTGAAGACAACCTCGGCGCTGGGCAGGCGCTGCTCGATGATTTTGCCGAGGCGTAGGGCGATGTCGAGGCAGAGGTCTTTTTCCATCAGGCCGGTCGGGCCGATGGTGCCTGTGTCGTGGCCGCCGTGCCCGGCGTCAATGACGATGCGACCGATCTTGAGGCCGAGCGTGCGCGTCAGAGTGGCTTGGCCATCATGAGTGGGCTGGGCAGCGCCGGGCGGAGGAGCCGAGTCACGCGCCGAGCCGTTTTTGCGCCCGCGCGTCAACGACGTGTTGTTGACGGGAAGAGGGTCGGAAACGGCGGATGACTTCCGGGAATTGCCCTTGGAGATGGAGCGCGTTACGGCGGTTTCCGGCTCAGCGGGGATCTTTTTCGCGGCCGCGGGTTGAACGGTTGCGGACTCAGTCTCTCTTACGGTGACGCGTGAGTCGGCGTCCTCGGCGGCGTCCTGCCGGCTGGTTTGCTGTGGATTTTCAGATTCATTCGCATCGCGCGAGGCGCGCAGTGAGGCCTTCGAGCCATACAGGTCCACTATGAGCTGCGGCGGTTTGTTGCCGAGCGAAGCCGTGTAGTCCTGCACGCCCACGACTTCGAGGACGATGCGGACGACGCCCGCCTGATTCTGCGCGACGCGGACGGCCTTGAGGAGATCACCGGTCACGGAAATTTCGCGGCGGGCAAGGTCCGGCGTGAGACGCGCGGCATGGAGGTCGAAATAGATGCGGTCGGGATTCTTGATGCGCGCCGAGGAGTAGGAGACCTTATCTTCGAGATCGATGAGGAGGCGGGTTGAGCCGGTGGATGCCGTCGAGGAGATTTTCCGTATGCTCGGGATTTCGCTGAAGCGGGCCGACGCTGCGGCCGCCGCATCCGATTCCGTTTCGCGTACTTTCGCTTTGCCACGCGCCGGGGGAGCGGGCGAGGATTTGGGAACGTCCGCGGGTTCGGGAGATCCGCCGCCGTGGAGAAGCGCGATTTCGGCGAGACTCTCCAGGGCTTCGCGGCGGCGCGGCGAACGCGGATATAGCTTTAGGAATTGTTCGTAGGACTTCGCGGCGAGCGCGGGGTCTCCGAGGCGGTCTTTTTGAAGATGCGCCGTGCGCAGGAGCGCATCCTGACAGTAGCGGCTGGAGGGATACTGGTGAACGAGAAATTGATAGGTGTCCACGGCCGATTGGAAATAGCTGCGGCCGAAGCGGTCGCCCATCTCCGTGTTGAGCTCGGCGACGGCGAGGATCGCGTCCGGAACTTCGGGGGCGTGCGGCGTGATGAGATAGACGCGGCGGTAGGTGGAGACAACCTGCTTGTAATCGGCGAGAGTGCGCCCGGCGAGCGGCTTGCTGTTGAGCGCGGTGCGCTGTTCTTCGGCGCGGGTGAACTGGGATTGCGCGGCCTGGCGCTTGATGGAGGTTTTGTTGGCGGCGAGTCCGGGGAGAGAGGCGACAAAACACAGCGAAACGGCGGCGAAGGCCGCGATCCGCATTCGACGATCAGCAAGGGCGAGCACGCGAAACATCTTCTCAGCAATCAATCGTTGGTGAAGATGATGCGGCCCTGCGCGTCGGTCTCCTTGTGGATGGAGCGAGAAGAACCCCAAGCGCTGCCAAGGCGGCCGGAGCCAGGCCGGAAGTAAGCATTCTGCACTTTTTGGACGTAGTTCCGCGTTTCGCGGAACGGGGGGATTTTACCGCCATGGCGGTCCACAGCCCCCTCACCCGCATTGTACGCCGCAAGGGCAAGATCCAGGTTACCGTTGTACCGTTCCAGTAACATCTTCAGGTACCGCACCCCTGCGTCAATATTCTGCTGCGGGTTGAACACGTCGTTCACTCCGAATCGTTGAGCCGTCCCCGGGTGAAGCTGCATAAGTCCCGCGGCGCCCTTGCGTGATACCGCCGAAGGGTTCCAGCCGGACTCGGTTTCAATCACCGCGCGGATAAGAGCTGGGTCCACGCGATGCCTGTCCGCAGCTTCTCGTACGATGCGTTCCACGCCGTCCCGGTCGAGGTTCATGGCCGGGCGGGGACGCCCCGTAAAGGAAGATTCTGCCGGAAGGTAGATGGTTGCTCTGCGCTTTATCGCGACCGACTTGAACAGCAGCGGCGGATTGTCATTGATGAAAAGCCGCCGACCGCTGTCATCCCGAATTGTGGCGATCTGGGCGCCCGCTCCTGGAACAAACAAGAGTAGCATTTCCAGAACGATACCAGCCGAGATGGGGATACGTTTCACCATCTGCCTTGGGGAAGGCACTAGGATTCGACTTCCGTGACTCCGATAAGAAGCCGTGCCTGAGAGCAGGAGGGTGTCCCCTGCCAGACACGCTTCTGGCGCTATAGGCAATTATAGCAAGGGCTCAAGGAGGGTGGGGAGATTTAACAAGGCCCTTTTTAGGCCAGGTGTGTCTTTTCCGCCAGCCTCAGCCAAATCGGGCCGGCCGCCCCCGGTCCCGCCCACCTGTTTGGCGAGGGCCTGGATGAGTTTTCCGGCATGAACTTTGGTCGTCAGGTCTTTTGTAACCCCTGCAATTAGAGCAACTTTGCCGTCCTCGATCGTGCCCAGGGCGACTACACCGGAGCCGAGCTTCTGGCGGAGGCTGTCAACGAGCTGGCGGAGGCCTTCGCGGTCTACACCCTCGACTTCGGCGGCGACTACCTTGACCCCCTTGACAAGCTGGACGCGGGAGACGAGGTCGTCGAGCAGGGAGAGGGCGCCCTTGCGTTTCTCGGTTCCGAGCTGCTTTTCGAGGTGCTTGACCGACTGAGCGAGCTTTTCGAACGTGGCAACCAGGGTCTCCTCACCGACGTTGAGGGTAGTTGCGAGGTGCGCGAGGAGTTCCGCGGCGCGCTGGTAGCTCTCCAGGGCGCCGGTTCCGGTGACAGCTTCGATGCGGCGGACGCCGGCGGCGATGGACTGCTCGGAAACGATCTTCAAGACGCCGATATCGCCGGAACGGCGAACGTGGGTGCCGCCGCAGAGTTCCTTGCTGTAGAAACCACGAGGTGAGCTTGGATCAGGAATGGTCACGACGCGGACATTGTGCTCGGGATACTTGTCGCCGAAGAAAGCGAGCGCGCCGGAGTTGAGCGCGTCTTCGAGGGAGGTGACAGCGGTTTCAATCTCGACGTTCTGGCGAATCTCGTCGTTCACCTGCTGTTCAATGTCCCGCAATTCTTCGGCGTCCACATGGGAAAAGTGCGAGAAGTCGAAGCGAAGGCGGTCGGGGGCATTCAGCGAGCCGGATTGCTTGACGTGCGTGCCGAGGATGTTGCGCAGCGCGGCGTGGACGAGATGCGTGCCGGTGTGATTGCGCTTGATGTCCTCGCGGCGGGCGGCATCGGCGACGACAGCGACGCGGTCGCCGACGCGAAGAGTTTCCCTGGCGGCGATTTTGTGAGCGACGAGGCCGGCGACGGGATAGTAGGCGGCCTTCACGTCGGCGAGATGCATGGACTCCGAATTGTCGTAGAAGGCGCCGACGTCGGAGACCTGGCCGCCGGATTCGGCGTAGATGACGGTGCGGTCGAGAACGACTTCGGCGGATTCTCCCGCGTGCAGTTCGTTCACGAGGCCTAGCTTGATGACGATGGCTTCGATACGGCAGTCGCGCGTGTTGGTGGACTGGTAGAAATCGGGCTCGGTGCGGAACGTCTCGGCGAGCTTCACGTAGGCGGGATTCGCGGCTTCCTTGGCTCCGCCTTTCCACGACGCGCGGGCGCGCGTGCGCTGCTCTTGCATCGCGCGTTCGAAGCCAGGTTCATCGAAAGCGAGTCCGAGGTCCCGCGCCGCGTCCACGATGAAATCCACGGGCAGACCGTAGGTATCGTAGAGTTTGAAGGCCCGGTCGCCGGAATAGACCGCTTCTTTTGCCTCCGCCGTGCCGACATAGGCCGTCAGGGGGCGCAGCTCGTCTTCGAGCTTCTTGAGGCCGAGTTCCAGCGTATGTCCGAAACGCTTCTCTTCGGCAGAAATCAGTTCGCGGATGTGGGCGCCGCTGGGCGCGGAAAGCTCCGGGTAGGCTCCTCCCATGATGTTTCGGACATCGGTGAGCAATTCGCTCAACAGCGGCCCGGAGTAGCCGAGGAGGCGGCCGTGGCGGATGGCGCGGCGCATGATCTTGCGGAGGACATAGCCGCGGCCCTCGTTGGAAGGGAGGACGCCGTCGGTGATGAGAAACGTGGTGGCGCGGGCGTGATCGGCGATGACGCGAAGCGAAGCGGCGCCGCCCTTGCCGGCTTCGGCGGCCATTTCGCGCTCGTAGTTGACGCCGCAGAGCTCGGCGGCGCGCTTCATCAGAGGGACAAAGAAATCGGTATCGTAATTCGAGATTTTTCCTTGCAAGACTGCAGTGACACGCTCGAGGCCCATGCCGGTGTCCACGCATGGCTTGGGGAGCAGCGAGAACTCGTACCAGGGCACGCCATCTTTGACTCCCGCCTTGCGATCGTATTGCATGAAGACGAGGTTCCAGATTTCGACGTAGCGGCCGCAGTCGCAGCCGAATTCACACGCGGGAGCAGTAATTCCATGCCCCAAGTCGGACGCGGCGGGGCCCATGTCGTAGTGAATTTCGCTGCAGGGACCGCAAGGGCCGGTTTCTCCCATCTGCCAGAAGTTATCCTTCATCCCGCACGAATAGATGCGGTCTTGGGTTACTCCTTGCTCGAGCCAATACTTCTCAGCTTCATCGTCGCGGGGAATATCGCCCTCTCCCTGAAAGATGGTGATGTAGAGCTTTTCCTTGGGCAGGGCGAACCAGGCGGCCGAGGTGATCAGCTCCCAGGCGAAAGCGACGGCGTCTTTCTTGAAATAGTCGCCGAAGGAGAAATTGCCGAGCATCTCGAAAAAGGTGTGGTGGCGCTTGGTGAAGCCGACGTTTTCGAGGTCGTTGTGCTTGCCGCCGGCGCGGACGCATTTCTGAGAGGTGGTGGCGCGCTTGTAGTCGCGCTGCTCGAGGCCGAGGAAGACGTCCTTGAACTGGTTCATTCCGGCGTTGGTGAAAAGCAAAGTGGGGTCGCCGATGGGCACGAGCGAAGAGCTGCGGACGCGGCGATGGCCGTTGCCCTCGAAATAGCGCAGAAACATTTCGCGGATTTCGTTGCCGGTCACAGAATCCTCGATAAGATTTCCCGATCCCAAAGTGATTATGGCAGACGCGGTGTGGTGCCGCAATGAGGGGAGAACCGCGACAACAGAACTCGAAGCTCAAGAAATACAGCCCTCAGCTCGGTGGCGAAGTAACCCGCGTAGCCGGCGAAAAGGAAGCAAGTGGGCGGGGGTGATCGTTCCGAAGACAGGCCTGCCGCCAGCCGGACTTTTGTCACAGCGCGCGACCGGCGCCGCGGTTAGTCTACTTGTCGAGGCACGGGCCGGCGCGGATGACGAAGAGGCGATGCGCCGGGCGGGAGAAAAACAATGGGGAGCGTGGGTGCGATGACCAAGCCGCGGTGGTTGGACGGGAAGACCGAATCGTTGATGGACCGGGCCATCGCGCGCGAGAGGGCACTCTCAGCGATGTTGATGACCTACATCGTGACTGGCCTGCTGTTCATGCTCCTGCCCGGGACGTTTCTTGGCGTGTGGAACCTGATTTCCATCAGCAAGCTGCAAGCGGCGGAGTCCGTGGCGCCGGGATGGATTCAAGCGCATGGGCATGCGCAGATTTTCGGCTGGGTGGCGACGTTTATCCTGGGAATCGGTTTCTACTCGATACCGAAGCTGCGAAAGCAGAAGCCGATCGCCATGTGGCGCGCGTGGGCGTGCTGGGCGATGTGGACCACGGGCGTGCTGTTGCGCTGGGGCGTGACGTTGTGGCCGTGGCACTGGCGGATGTTGTTGCCGGCGTCCGCCGTGCTGGAGTTGGCGGCGTTTTTGCTTTTCTTCGTGACGATCGGGCCGGCGCATGCCGCGCCGGAAGCGTCCGAGAAAAAAGCGTGGGACGCGTGGGTGTATGCGGTGATTGCGGCTACGGCGGGGTTGCTGCTGACCCTGGTGCTGCAGGTCTTCGAGACGGTTTCGCTCGGGATGAATGGCGCCTCGCCGGCGTTTCCGCATGTGTTTGATCAGAGATACCTCGTCGTGGCCACGTGGGGATTCCTGGTGCCGATGGTGTGGGGATTCAGCGCGCGGTGGATCACCGTGTTCCTCGGACTGCGGCCGTTGCAGTCGAAGATGCTGCTTGTGGCGGTGGGCGCGAATGCGACGGGAGTAGCCACGGCGTTGCTCGGAGAGTTCCGGTTTGCGGTGTGGCTGCTGCTCGCGGGGGGCGTAAGCGCAGGAGCGGCGATTCGAATTTTTGAGCCGTCTGCGAAAAAGCCCAAGATTGCGGGTGTGCATGTGAGTTTTCCGGTGTTCGTGAGGATTGCCTACGTTTGGCTGGTGGTATCGGCGATTCTAGGCATCTGGGCGGCGCAGCATCTGGCGGGGAGCGCTGGGATTCTGGGCGCTTCGCGGCACGCGTTGACGGTGGGCTTCATCGCGGCCATGGTGTTCAGCGTGGGGCAGAGAACCTTGCCGTCGTTCTGCGGGATGCGCGTGCTGGCGAGTCCGAAGCTGATGTTCGCGGGGCTAACCCTGCTGATGACCGGATGTTTCCTGCGAGTGAGCTCCGAGATCCTGGCGTATCAGAACTATGCGGCGTGGGCGTGGAATGTGTTGCCGGTATCCGCGGTGATCGAGATGACGGCGGTGACGATTTTTGCGTTCAATCTAGTGTGGACGTTCTTGCGGCCACCAGTGGTGGCGCCGAGTCCGCTGACGCAGTTTGTGGAGTGATCAGGCGGGTCAACTGGAGGGGCGCGATGTAGCGCGCCCCTAAGCAGATTTGGCGGAAGATCGCGGATTGATCCTCAGAGTGCGGGATACACCCGCCGCTACACATCCTCGGAAGTGGAAACATCCACTTCGGGGACATCTTCGCGGGTCATGGCGCGGAGCTCGCGGCGGATGATGTCGGCGGGGAAGCCGGCGCGAAGCAGGCTGCGGTACATGGAAGCGAGCTTGCGGTCGTCGATTTCACCGCGGAACATTTTCAATTTGCGATCAATGCGCTTGCGGACGAGAGCGGTTTCGTCCGTTTCCGCGGACGATTCTTCGAGAGCGGCTTCGATGTGGCGGTCGGGAATGCCGCGGGCGCGGAGGTCGCGCGCGATGCGGAATTTTCCCTGGCTGCGGGATTCGGCGTGATGCCGCGCGAATTGCCGCGCGTAGCGGGCGTCGTCCATCAGGCCTTCCCGTTTTAAACGGTCCAAAACATTTTTCACGAGAGACTTGTCTTCGGCGCGGCGCTCGAGCGCCTTTTTCATTTCATGGACGGAGTGGGCCCGGCGCACGAGGGCGCGAAGGGCGGCGTCATAGAGATCGCCCTCGGAGGTGAGCTTGCGCGGGGAGCGGAACATGAAGGGAGGATAGAAGCAAGGAGGGAAGGAAGCAAGCAAGCTCGGGATAACGATCCTCATGGGATCGTCAGATGTCGCCCTGAAGGGCGGCGCTACGCAGAACCGGGGGCCACGCGCGTTCAGCGGCGGGCGAAGCGCTCGAAGTCGACCATCTGGCGCTCCATCTCTTCGCGAGCGGAGTCGGCGGCGGAGCGAATGCCCTGAATTCGCAGCTTGAATTCGTCGGGGTTGGAAGCGCGTATGAGGGCTTCGTCGAGGGTAATGAGCTGCTTGGAGTAAAGCTCGAAGAGCGACTGGTCAAAGGTCTGCATGCCGTACTGGCTGGTGCCGGCGGCGATGGCGTCGTGGATAAGGCGCGTCTTGTCCGGATTGATGATGCAATCGCGGATGTAGGCGGTGGCGATCATAACCTCGACGGCGGGGACGCGGCCCTTGTCGTCGGCGCGGCGGACGAGGCGCTGAGAGATGACGGCTTTGAGCGTGGCGGCCATCTGCAGGCGGATCTGTTTCTGCTCGGGCGGCGGAAAGACGGCGATGATGCGCTGAATCGTTTCGGTGGCGTCGAGGGTGTGCAAGGTGGAGAAGACGAGGTGGCCGGTTTCCGCGGCGAGGAGCGCGGTGGAGATGGTTTCGAGGTCGCGCATTTCGCCGACGAGGACCACGTCGGGGTCCTGACGCAGAGCGGCGCGGAGAGCGGTGGAAAAGCTGGCGGTGTCCACCTCGACTTCGCGCTGGTTGATAAAGCTGTGCTTGTCGCGGTGGAGAAACTCGATGGGGTCTTCAATGGTGATGATGTGATCGGAGCGCGTGGTGTTGATGCGGTCGATCATCGCGGCGAGCGAGGTGGACTTACCGGAACCGGTGGTTCCGGTGACGAGGACGAGACCACGCTGCTCTTCGCAAATCTTGTTGATGACGAGGGGAAGGTTCAGCTCATCAGACGTGCGAATCTTCGTCGGGATGACGCGGAGGACCATGCCGACGTTGCCGCGCTGCTGGAAGACGTTGACACGAAAGCGGCCGAGGCCGGCGACCCCGTAGGCCATGTCGAGCTCTGCGGTTTCCTTGAATTTCTGCTTCTGGCGGTTCGTCATCATGCTGAACGCCATGGAAAGCATCTCTTCCGGCGTGACACGAGGCACGTCGGTGAGCGGGTTGAGGACGCCATCCACGCGGAGATAGGGATGGTTGCCGACCTTCAGATGGAGGTCGGAGGCTTTGCTCTCGACCGCGCGCCGAAGCAGGTCATCAATGCTGAGTGCCATGTCGCTTGAACCCCGTAAAGTGCAAAGAAAGCGGCTTCTTTGGCGACACTAGCATCCACCCCAGGCCGCGGCAAGCGCGACGGGAAAGGCAGTTGCGCGGCAGTAACCTGACCTTTCGGCGGAGGCGGCGGGCAGCCGTCGGGCAGGTTTCAGTTGCAACGGCACTAGGCCTTTTTCAGATAGAGGGATTCGTAGAAAAGGCCGGCGAGGAATCCTCCGAACAGCGGGCCGACCCAGTAGATGCCATGATTGGCCCAGTGGCCGGCCGCGAGGGCGGGGCCGAAGGCGCGGGCGGGGTTCATCGCGGCGCCGGTGAAGGGGCCGCCGGCGAGGAAGTCCACGGTGATGGTGAGGCCAATGGCAAAACCTGCGATTTTGTTGAAAGCGCCCTTCTCATCCACAGCGGTGGCGAAAACCACCAAGACGAGGAAGAAGGTCATGACGGCTTCGAGGATCAGGCCGTTGAGGCGCGTGAAGTCGCGGGCCAGATCCGGAGTGCCGATGGCCACGGCGCGCCAGGTGTCTTCCGGAACGAGCATCTTGAGCAGATAAGCGGCGGCGATCGCCCCGGCAAGCTGCGCGGCCCAGTACAGGACGACATCAATCGTGCTGATCCGACGCGTGACCCAGAAGCCAATCGAGACGGCGGGATTGAAATGACCTCCGGAAATGTGGCCCAGCGCGGTGACCATGATTCCGATGGCCAGGCCGTGGGCGATGGCGATGCCGAGGAGTCCGGGCCCATCGGGGCCGTGGAGGAATTGATCCACGCAAATGGAGCCCGCGCCGAAGAAGATCAAGGCAAACGTGCCGAGGAACTCTGCGATGAGCTTTTGCGGCGTGTTGTACATCAGGATTGCCTCCAACCGGCAGGGAATGCGGCGGCACCCGGCGCACGCCTGGCGCGGATTCTACTGGAACGGGCGCAGGCAGTCAAAAGTCAACGGAAGGAGACGCCGCGGAGGTTCAGCGGACGGCGGCTCCGACGGGGGCGTTGCAGGGAGTAAGCCAGCTGTGGCGATCGGGTTTGGTGCCGCTGGTGAGGGCAAAGAATTCTTCCTGGAGGCGCTTGGTGATGGAGCCGGGCGCACCCTTGCCGACGTTGATGCGGTCAACGGAACGGATAGGCGTGATTTCCACGGCGGTCCCGGCGAAAAAGACTTCGTCCGCGATGTAGAGCATTTCGCGGGGGATGACCTGCTCCTTGACGGGAATCCGGAGGTCTTCACAGAGGGCGACGACGGAATTGCGCGTGATGCCCGGGAGAACGCTGGCGGCCAGAGGCGGCGTGTAAACGGTGCCGTCGTGCACGAGAAACACGTTCATGCCGGAGCCTTCGCTGATATAGCCGGAGGTATCGAGAGCGATGCCTTCCGCATATCCGTTGAAGGAGGCTTCCATGCGGATGAGCTGGGAATTCATGTAGTTCGCGGCGGCTTTGGACATCGCGGGAAGGGTGTTCGGGGCGATGCGCGTCCAAGAACTGACGCAGACGTCCACGCCTTTGGTCGTGGCATCGGGGCCGAGATAGGCGCCCCAGGCCCAGCAGGCCATGTAGCATTCGATGGGGGAGTTGAGCGGATTGACGCCGGCTTCGCCGTAACCGCGGAGGATGATGGGCTTGACGTAGCAGGCGTTGAGCTTGTTGAGGCGGACGAGCTCGGTGGCGACGTTGCAGAAATCCTCGAGGGAGAAGGGCAGCTCCATGCGATAGATCTTGGCGGAATTGATGAGGCGCTTCATGTGCTCGCGGAGGCGGAAGATTGCGGGACCCTGCTTGGTGTCGTAGCAGCGGATGCCCTCGAAGACTGCGGAGCCGTAGCTGACGACGTGAGAGACGACATGCAGCGTCGCGTCGTTCCAGTTGATCCACTTGCCGTTGTGCCAGATCTTTTCCGTTTTCTGAATCGGCATGTACGCTCCGTGTCGGTGGCGCTGGGTGATTTCGCAGCCTTGGGCAGAATACGGCAGGTAGGGTGTTGGGTCAATGCGCCGCGAGTTCCAGTACGAGCCGGCCCTTCGGCCAATTTGGAGGGTGCGGTGGAACCGACAAATCGCTGAGGAAGGTGCGCGCCGAGACGCGGAAGGCGCGGGCAGCGGCGCACGAGAGAGTTCTCTGAACTTACTGGGGAGCGCCGGTGGCGGGAGACTGCGGAGCATTGACGGACTGGTAGGTGGAGAGCGTCTGCTGCATCAAGTGACCGTACTTGTTCTCCCACGCGCCAAGGAGGAGGAACGGAAGGATGGTGGCCAGGGCCCAGAGTTTGGCGTTGCGCGGTAGTTTTTCTTCGGGCTGCCAGCGGAAGAGCTGCGTCGAAATGAAGAAGGCGAGAACGGCCCAGGCCGCAAGGGCGAAGATCTCGATGCGCAACTCCCAGAGATTCGCCGAATGCAGCATACCTTGCTGCAGGGCGAAGACGAGATAGGTGGCCGGGAGAAACACCGAAACGTGCTGGACCACCCCTGGAAGCGTGCTCAGCGGCAGGGTGGCGCCGGAGAGGAACAGGAGGGCGAGCCAGACGATCTGGCAGATCACCTGGGTCTCCTGCATGGTGTTGGTCACGCTGGCGACAACCAATCCGAGCGCGCCAAACGAGATGGTGGCGATGGACACCATGACAAAAAGAGACAGCAGATTACCCATCTGCGTGACATGGAACAGCCAGCGCGCGAGGGCCAGTTCGATTGCGACCGTGGGCAAGGTAAGAAGGTAGTTTGCGGCGATGCTGGAGGCGAGCATATCGCCGGAGGTGACGGGAGCAAGGCGAAAGCGGCGCAGGATGCCCTGCTCTCGATACATGACCAGGGCAGCGCTCAAGCCCCAGAAGCTGCCCATCACCGTCAGCGCGAGAACCGGCCCGAGCAGATAGGCAACCCATTTGGGGTCGCTCTTGGCGAAAACGCCTGCGTACAAGAAGAAAAATACGAGAGGCATGACCAGGCTGAAGAAAAGGAAAATTTTGTTGCGCATGGCCAGGGTCATGCGGCTGGCGGTTAATGTGGCGAAGTGTTTCAATCGCGTAGCCTCCGTCCGGTGAGCTCGATGAAGACGTCTTCAAGGGAAGGCGTGGAGATTTCCAGACTGACCAGTTCGTTGCCCTCGGCTTCGAGATGTTTGACCAGGGCGACGATGGCCTGGGGCGGGCGCTGGCAATGGAGAATGAACGCTCCGTCGAAAGGGCGGCAGTCCACGACGCCATCGAGACCCTTGAGCGTGGCTTGGGCGGCCGGTTTGGCAAGGCGCACTTCGAGGCGCGTGGTATTTCCGGAGCGCTGTTTGAGCTCGCGCGGAGAGCCGAGGGCGATAACCTTGCCGTGGTCCACGATGGCCACGCGGTCGCAGAGGCGCTCCGCTTCCTCGATGTAGTGGGTGGTGAGCAGAATAGTTTTTTTCTCGCGGCGGAGCTCTTCGATGATGTCGTAAATTTCGCGGCGAACCTGCGGGTCGAGACCCGCGGTGGGCTCGTCGAAGAAAAGAACGCGAGGGTCGTTCACCAGGGCCATGGCCAGCGCGAGGCGCTGTTTCTGTCCGCCGGAGAGCTGGCCGTAGAAGGCGTTGCGCTTTTCCTCGAGGCCGAAGCGTTTCAGGAGCTCTTCGGGATTGCCGCGGCGCTTGTAAAAGCTGGCGAAAAGACGCAGCGCTTCGAGGACGCGCATCTTTTCCGGCAGGGCGGTGGATTGCAGCGCGCCGCCGATTTCATTCTTCAGCTCTTCGGGGCTGCGTTGCGGGTCGAGGCCGCAGACGGATACCTTGCCACTGTCTGGGGTGCGCAAACCTTCGAGAATTTCGACCGTGGTCGTCTTGCCGGCGCCGTTGGGGCCGAGCAGACCGAAGACTTCGCCCTCCTCGACATCGAAGCTCACACCGCGCAGCGCTTCGACGTCGCCGTAGCGTTTGGTCAGATTCTCGACGTGGAGACTGGAATTGGGCATTGGCCGTCGTTAACCGCTTTGCGGTCACATTCCAAGAAGACCGGATTGCGGTCACACCTGAAAAAGAGCCTATAGCATACCGCAGTTTGCTGTTCGAGCCTCGACCACCGCGAGGCGCCTATGAAGGGCCTCAATTTCTGCTACGCACCGGCCGTGTTTTTCCTTTTGGGCGGGAGTTCCGCGATTTTCCGGGAGGTCTCCAGAGATGGCGCTTCAAATTCACGCGGGATTCGAGAAAGGAGACACCTTCGGTTGCGAGAAGTTTGCGCTGGAGCGAGGCGTGAGGCTCGCGGATAAGGATGCGGCCGCCCTCGCCGACGACGCGATGCCAGGGAATCCCGCGGCCGGAAGGCGTGGCGGCCATGGCGCGACCGGCGCTGCGCGCGCCGCCGCGCAGGCGCAGAAATCGAGCGAGCGTCCCATAGGTTAGAACCCGGCCGCGAGGAATTTGTTTCACGATTTCGTAAACGGGCTGCCAAGACATTGCGAATCAACCTGATCCAAAAATCAGAATGCGATGCTAGGTGCGCGATGGCGCGAGCACAAGAGAAAAATGCCCGGGGCGGGTTTAATGCGATGTGCGGCGCCGGCCGAAGATTTCCGAAGCGGGGCGAACGCACGCGCATCCAATGAAGAGAGAAGGACGAACGATGTGGACGAAAGGACAGGTAACGGATTCGAGGCAACCCCGGGACGCGGGGCGCATCGAACCTTGACGGGTGTAGTGGAATATGGGTACACTACAAACGATTTCGGGACTTCGAGGTGCAGCGATGGCGTTTGTTCGCCGCAAAGGCAATGCCTTCTATCTCGTGCACAACATTCGCCGCGGCGCCGAGGTGAAGCAGCTTCACCTGGCGCGGCTGGGCGCGCGCGCGCAAATCACGGATGAGGTGGTGCGCGAAGTCTCGAAGAAACACCCCTTCATGGAGCTCAATTGGAACGCGCTGCGGGAACACCTCAACAGCCAACTGGAGCTTGCGGATCCCGATTCACCCGCGGTACAGAATCTCGTTTCGACACTGAGAGCACTCAATCTCGATCTGGCGGGCCTCTTTCCGCCGCTCTTACGAATTTCCGATTCGCCCGAGGTGGCGCAGGAAATCCTGCTGCAGCTCCGGCTGCTGCACTCCACCATCCAGGTCAAGCTGGACCAGTTTGACCGGGAGCGCGGGCGGATCGGATCGGCGGGCACGCAACTGCGCGTTCGTTAGGCGAGGAGGCGGCTATGTCTACACAAGCACTGAAACTCGACCCTGGCTTACGTAGCAGCGAATCTCTGGATTTTGAGTCTTCGCTGCGGGCCAAGATCGTGGGGCAGGCCGAGGGCGTGCAGGCGCTGGTGGACCTGTACCAGGTGTTCTGCGCGGGACTGAACTCGCCGGGGCGTCCGGTGGGAAACCTTCTGTTCCTGGGTCCGACGGGTTCGGGGAAGACGCGCATTGTGGAAGCGGCCGCGGAGATTTTGTTCGGGGATCCGCACGCGGTGATCAAGGTGGACTGCGCGGAGTTTCAGCACTCGCACGAGATTGCCAAGCTGATCGGATCGCCGCCGGGGTATCTGGGGCACCGGGAGACG
>JBGQHF010000068.1:0-18166 GCA_041497835.1 Terriglobia bacterium | reverse complement strand
CCAGAATTGCAAAAGAATAACTGAAGGGACGATGGATCACGTGCCAGAGTTGGAACAATTCCTGGGACTTCGAGAGCATCAACATCTTCTTATTGAGGGCCGCCTCATCCCTCAAGAGATCAAGGGCGTTCTCAATCTGCGGGTGATGTGAGCGCACCAGGCCCCGAAAAGCCGCGAGTCCTCCAAAGGAGAGCAATGCCTTCCTGCGGAGCTCTGCAATCTTGAATGGGCGTTCCGCGTCGTTGCAGATGGCGAGCCACAGCGCTCCCATCACGGACATGGCAGCTACCTCGGACTGCGGGGGAAACTTCAAGAGCGGCGCAAAATCCTCGTGCGAAAGCACCTCCTGCTGATTCAGTTTTTGAGCGAGTTTCTGGCTCTCATCGCGCAACTCTTTAACCGACACTTCCGCTGCTCCGAGTGTCCGCGGAATCAGGGAATAGACATACCGGCCGACAAAGCCGCTGACCGCCACGGCAACCATGATCCAGTAAGCCACGCCTGCGAGACCGCCAAACTTGAAGGAGGCATGAAAGGTGATGACGACCGGCGCCAAAACACCCAGCAGGACATGAAAATTCAGCCAATGGCGCGAATTCCCCTGTCTCGAGAGCCATTTCGAGCTCTTGCGGATGGAGTAGAGATAGAGCAGTAGAAAAAGAACGACTCCGAACAAGCCCAAACGAATGCCGACGGCGCCGCTTGGCCTGAGAAGATGATGCTTGGGAGAGAGAACGCGGTGCGCCTTGTCGAGCGTGTAGTAATCGAAGCCGTAGATGGCGAGCACCACAGTCAAAAGGATCGCCGCGACGGCGCACAGTTTGATCCAAAGGTGGTGACGCACTTCGATGCTGTTTGCCTCGCGGGCGATGGCCGCGACAGCAGCGGGAGCTGTGGTAAGGCTGCTCATAGCCGTTATGCCCTCCCCTTTTCGGGCGAAGTACGCTCTGGACAGAAAATGAGATCAGACAGGAAGCGAATTGCCGCCGCCTTCATGGTGTCGCTCCGGAACCGAGGCGCACATCCACGGAAAAGCGCCTGTAATTCGAGAATGCGTGCACGTTGCGCCAATGCTGGTGCGGCGTTTCGAGATCCACGTTGGCGGAAACGGGAAGCCAGAATTTCTCCGGAGACTGTTGGAGCGCGACGGGAAGATATTGAACGTCGCAGCGCAGGCTGCGAAGGCCCACGTCTTCCATGGGCTCGGCGAGTGCGGCAACGACGCGAACGACCGCGCCCGTCTGGGGATCAAGCCAAGCCGTGCCGGACAAGCCGACCGGGTAATCGCGCCCGCGGAGCCGGAGAACGGTCGGCGAATCAGCGCCCTTGATGTGCTCAAACTGCAGGCGCTGGAGCCGCTGGCCGGCAACTACTTCTTCACCGAGTAGGGAAAAACGAAAGCTCTGCTCATAGTAGGGGTGCAGGAGCAGGGCCATCGTCGCAAAGCCGCTGGTAGTAAGAAGGGGGCGCTGCTCAAACCGGAATTGTGGCCGATCCACCTCGGAAGACTCTTCCGACGTCATCCGGCCTTCCTTCAGGTGCACGAGCATGAGCGAATCGAAGAACGCGTCCTGCTGATATTCCGATTTTCCGTTGGCTCGAAGCTTGTGTTGCGAGACGTGCTCGACATAACGGACCATTCCCAGATGCTTGATGAGGTCTTCGGCTGCGGTGTTGGCGCGCCGAAGGAGAGAGCCATCGGCGGCGCTGTCTGATGCCGCCTGCGAATGGGCAAGAAGCGGCACGGCACAAACGATTACGAGCAGCATTGCCGAGATGATCGCGGGGCGCCACCAGCCGATGCCGCGCATTCCGTCTTGCTTCAAGGGCAACACTTAGAACCTTTCTCCAATCACAAAAAACAACTGGTCATAGTTCAACAAGCCGCCACGCTGCCAAGTGAATCCGCCTTGAACAAAAAAGCGACGGCCGGGCGACCAATCCATCTGCGTGGTGGTGAAATGCGAATTGGAGCCGGTGGAAGACGCCGAACGCAGTGTCTGGAACCCGGCTTGAAGTTCCCAGCGCAGGTCTTCCCGCAACTGGCGGGAGAATGAAATGGCCTCGTAGCTTCCCTGTCCGATGATGCTATCGAATCGTGAGTAGCGCATGTCGGCGCGCCAGCCGGTGTGGAACAGATTTCCGAAAGTGACGCCGTAGAGCCGATTCCACGAAGGCTTCGCATCACCGGAACGATTGTTACGGCCGAGGCTCGTGTACAGGGTCACCTGTCTGACAACTTCGGCGCGCACCCCGCCGCTCAAGCCCTGGAAAAGATATCGATCCAGAAGGCCGGTGCCGATCAGAACCGGATCAAAGGTGGGCACGCCGCGGAAGTAGCTGTGATTCACGTCAAAGGTCAAACGAGCGTGCGGCTGAATGCGAAGCGACGCGTAACTGCGGTTCAGCCCGTTGTAGGTCGTCGCGATAGGCGTAGCCGGATCGGCTGGATTTGCGGCCGTGTAGGTATGCGGAGCGTCCATCTGCATCGAGTGATACAGAGAAAACCAGCGGCGGTAACTCAGCGTATTTTCGAAAAAAGCATACTGGCGCTCGGCCCGCCAGCGGATCGCGGAAATGGCGACACCGGCAGTGCTCGCAAGATGCGCCGATTCAAAGGCGCCGCGCTCCAGATTGACGAAGAATCCTGCCATGCGCCGGTCGGAGTTGTAGTCCCAGGACAAAGGATCGGGTGTCGAGCCGGCAAAGATTCCCATGGTAAGGCCGTAGGCGGAGCGCACGCCGGCGTAGCCGCCATCGATGGCGTCGAGGCTGCTCGCCCAGGGCAGATAGAGCCGGCCGAATCCCGCGACATGGGAAGAGTAGGGATTGTTGTAAGTGAAGTTGAGCTGATAGGTACGATTGATGAGGTCGCTGATCGTCTGCGGCTGCGAAGAAGACCTGCGATTCATGCGTCCGCGCCAGTAACCGTCGAAATTCCAGTACGTGGCGCCGATACGAGTCATGTTGGCACGGAGGACGAGACCCAATTGGGAGCTGTTCGCTGCAACGTCGCCGCGCCCGAAAATCGCGTTGTATTCCAGACCGATGCGCCCGCGCGCACGGTTCACTTCCGGCAAAGGAGGCCGTGGAACCGATTCGCGAGCTTCTTCCTCGAGAGGATCTTCCGTGGTGAAGGAGATCACCTGCAGATAAGGTCTCGAGGCGCCGGCGGAAGCGGGCTGCGGAGCCGGGCGTTCGACTCCTGCGGGGAGCACTGCCACGTCCCCGACTCGGAGTGCTCGCGTCGAGGCGCGCACCTCGCACACCGCGGAGGAGTCCGCGAGCGAAATGACTTCAATCGTGGCGACCTCTTCGGCAGCAAGCTGCTCGCCCCGACTTGCCCCTGAGCCCGCCGCTGGAGGCGCGACCTTGAGCACCTGATGTTCCGCCAGCCCGGCGTTCCGGCCGGCGTCGAGATAGACAACACCTTCCGCAACGTACTTGATGTGGAAGACCGGAGATACTTCGTCCGCCACGAGAGCAGTGGCGGCAGCCGCGAAAACCAAAACGAATAGACCGAGATTGAGGACTTTCATCAGGGCTGTCCTCAACCTGCGCGTCCCGTTGGATGACAGGAGTAACAACTCGTGCCGTTGTAAACGTAGCCGCCCACTCCTTGATGCTTTGGATCCACGATGGAGCGGTCATGCGCGTGGCAGGTGATGCAGGAAAACACCGCAAAGTTTGCGGGATTCACATGGCAGTCCGCGCAGGTGGTCCATTTCCCCTGGTGCGTGCCGGAATAGATGGGGAACCATGTGTGATTGAACTGCGCCCCGAGCCAACTCGAAGTCGTGTGGCAGGTCTGGCATGTCGTCGGGAAGGCCGCGGCAACGTGATTGGGATCGGTGGTTTTCTGATAGTCCACCTTATGACAGGAGTAGCAATCCGTCGGCGTGCCGGCGTACTTCCCGCCGATATGGCAACTTGCACAGGGTACGGTGACGTGGGCTCCCGTGAGCGGGAATGCCGTTTTGCTGTGGTCAAACGCAGCGGGCTGCCATGCTGTGGTGTTGTGGCAGACGTTGCATTGCTGCGGAAATCCTGCCTGCACATGGTTCGGATTCGTCGTGGCGTTATAATTCTTCAAGTGACAGGAAACGCAGTCGGTGCTGAGCCCCTTGTAGACGCCGTTGACATGGCACGTGCCACACGCGACGTTTATGTGCGCGCCCGTGAGGGGAAACAAAGTCTTGCTGTGGTCAAATTTTGCGCCCGCCCAGGAAACCGTGGTGTGGCAGACGGAACAATCCGTGGGAAAGCCCGCCTGGACGTGATTCGGGTTGGTCGTCTTCTGATAATCCGGCAGGTGGCACGAGGCGCAATCCTTCGGTGTCCCGGCATACTTGCCGTTGATGTGACACTGCGAACACTGGACGTTCACATGAGCACCGGTCAGCGGGAAGCTTGTCATGGTGTTGTGATCGAACTTCGCGCCGAGCCAGCTCGCCGTCGTATGGCAGGTCTGGCACGTGGTCGGAAATCCCGCCTGCGCGTGCGGAGGGTTGGCGGTCTTCTGATAATCCGGCAGGTGGCATGAGGCGCAGTCGGTCGGGGTGCCCGTGTAACGGCCGTTGATGTGGCACTGAGAGCACTGAACCGTGACATGCGCGCCGGTCAGCGGGAATTTCGTTTTGTTGTGATCAAAGGAAGCTGGCCGCCAGGCGGAGGTGTTGTGACACACCTCGCAGGTTTGCGGGAAACCGGATTGCACGTGGTTGGGGTTCGTCGTGCCGTTGAAATCCTTGAGGTGGCACGTGACGCAGGTTGTGCCCAGGCCCGCATATTTCCCATTGACGTGACACGTAGTGCAGGGCACGTTCACGTGCGCTCCCGTGAGCGGGAAATTTGTCTTCGAGTGATCGAACTTAGCTCCCTGCCAGGACGACGTCGTATGACACGTCTGGCACGCGGTCGGAAAACCGGCTTGCACGTGATTGGGATTGTTTGTGCCGTTGTAATCCTTGATATGGCAGCTGTAGCAATCCGCCGGGGTGCCGGCGAATTTGCCGCCGATGTGGCATTGGATGCAGGGAATGGTCACGTGAGCCCCGGTCAGCGGGAACTTGGTAAAGGTGTTGTGATCGAACTTTGCGCCGGCCCAAGTTGCCGTGGTGTGGCAGGTCGAGCAATCGGTCGGGAAGCCAGCCTGCAAGTGAGGTGGATTTGTCGAGCCGTTGTAATCCTTCACGTGGCAGCCGTAACAGTTCGCAGGAGTCCCCTTGAACTTGCCGCCGATGTGGCAGGAGAGGCAGTCGAGCCTGGCATGCGCGCCGGTCAGCGCGAAGCCGGTGAACTTGAGATGGTCAAACGTCGCGCCGAACCAACTGTTCATGGAGTGGCAGGATTGACAGGTTGCCGGAAAGCCGAGCGCCTGGTGATCGGGACCCTTGGCGTTCTGGAAATCCTTTGTATGGCAGGAGAGGCAATCGGTGGGCAGGCCGGTGAATTGTCCGCCGGCCCCGCCGCGGTGACAGGCTTCGCATTCCAGCGTGGCATGCGCGCCGACTAGAGGAAAGCGGTTCTGGTGATTCTGAATGGCCTTGACCGCGACATTCCAGCCCTTGACCGTATGACACTGCTCGCAGCGCGCGCCGAATTGCCCGCGATGAAGATCAGCGTGGCAATCGGAGCAACGCGAGCCAACATTCGTGAAAACCAGATTGATGTGGCATGAACGGCAGCTCACGCTTTCGTGCATTCCGCGCAGAGGAAACCGCGTACGGTTGTGGTCAAACTCCGGAACGCTCCGAATGGGCTTCCAACCCGTGAAGGTGTGGCAGTTGTCGCAGGAGATGGCAATCGGGCCGTGAGGATTGCGGGAAGAAGCCTGAGGGACATCGGGGCGTGGTTGCGTTATACCGGGAGGGCCCAGCAAAAAGAGAAGAAGATGAAGCAACAATGGCAGACCTGTCGCCATGGCACCGTATCTGCTGTTCCAAAACTGAAGGGCTGGAGCCGATCAACCGTCATGTTATCCGCGCGACGGCGTCCGGATAACTGACCAGTGGGACAGTTTTCGTTCAGCGACTTGCGGCTGAACCTCGTCGAAACCATCCCGCCGGCAACCTGACTCGCGGCGAAACATCTGTTGCATTCACGCAGCCAAAGGATATTGGTTCTGATCTTTCGTTATCAGAGGTCGAATCGGCAAAATTTCTAGGGAATGCACCGCTACGAGATACCGGACCTAGCTGGTCCTCTTTCGCGCAAGGGGATTGGATGAGAAAAATTTTCGCGGCTTGTGAAGAAATTGCCGCATGGGCCTGCGGGATGGAGTGGACGCTGGAAATCCTACTGGCTTGGAAAACGACGATCCCCGTGACACTCCGCGCAGGCTTTGGGCGTCGGCTTGTAGAAAAGTACGGACTTGTCGCTTACCTCGCGGAAGAGTTTGTGGCAATCCGCGCAGGCGACGCGCTGATGGACACCTTTTAGCGGAAATGCCGTACCTCGGTCGTGGTCGAAGCTGGACGGAATCCACTTTGCCGGGGAGTGACACGCGGAACATTCCGGGGTCTTGCCCGCGCGGACAAATTGCCCGGCGTGCTGGTCCTGGTGGCAGCCGGAACAAGCCGTCGGGGCGGACCGGTACGACACTTCATGAGACGCGGCGTCCGCAGCGACTGGCTTATGGCATGCAGAGCAGGCGACAGACCTGTGCGCGCCGGTGAGGGGGAACTTCGTCGTCGAATGATCGAAGCCGGCTGCGTCGCGCCAGGATTGCACCGTGTGGCAAGCCAGACAACCGGCGCGCGAGCCGTCCGCGCGAACCCGATCCATCCACGTTCGGAACTTCCCTTTGTGTGGGTCTTTGTGGCACGACGTGCAGCTGCGGTCCTCAAAACGGTATTGTGCCGTGCGGCTTCCGCTAATCATGGCCTCGCGATGGCAGTCCGCGCAGGCAACCGCGACGTGAGCCCCGTCGAGTGGAAACCGGATCTTCTGATGTTGGCCCAGGGTGAACTTGGCGGGCCGAAATCCCTGCAGCGAGTGACAAGCGTCGCAACGGTTCAAATGCGGGGCCGCTGAAAACTGGCCGCGGTGCTGGTCGGTGTGGCAATCGAGGCAGCGCGCGAACTTGACCTTGTAGAGCGTTGCCGCCCCCGCGGGAATGTGGCACTTGGCGCATGGAACTTCCGCGTGTTTCCCTTCCAAGGAATAGCGGGACGTCGCGTGCTCCTTCACGCCAAATGAAGAAGGTTTAAACCCATCCACTGTGTGGCACGATGCACATTCACCCCCACCGGCGCGCTCCCGGAACTGTCCGGTGTGCGGATCGGGTTTGTGGCAATCAACGCATTTTGCATGCGCGACGTGCTTCTGAAAATCTCCGCCCGCATGGCACTTGAGACAGCCGACCTCCTGATGCTTGCCCAGCAGTGGATACGCGGTCTTGGAATGATCGAATGATGGAGGCATGCGAACCTGGTGCCAGCCGCCGGTTGTATGACACGTTTCACACGATTGCTTGAAAGCAGCGCGGTGCGGATCTTTGTGACAATCCGAGCAGGCAGCGAACGCTATCCCCGTGAATTTCACCGTTCCCTCAGGACCGCTGGGCGCGTGGCATTTGGCGCAGGGCACGCGCGCGTGCAACCCCGTGAGCGGGTAACGAGTCTTCGAATGATCGAACTGGTTGGCTGCTTTCCAGTCCGTGAAGTTGTGGCACTTCAAACAATTGTTTCCGAGCCGCCCTTCGTGGGGGTCTTTGTGGCAGGTGATGCAATCCGGAGAGAGACCGAGCCAGGTGCGCGACAGATCTTTGATGCGGATCTGTGTGCGCTCCGCGGGGACGATATGCGGCAGGGTGTGGCAGCGCGCGCACTCCAATCCTGAATGCTTCCCTTCCAGTGCGTACCCAGTCTTGCGATGGTCGAAGCTGTTCAACGGAGTTTCCCAACGGATGAGCGGAAAGTCTTCGCCATTGTGTTCGGAGTGGCAGCGGGCGCAGTCTTTTGCATTGGGTGGATCCTTCACAAGAGCGGGATGCAGCCCGTGATGCTCACGCAAGCGCCGGGCGATTTCGGTATGACACTCCAGGCATTTCAACTCGGCGGAGGCCACGCGCAATGTATGGCAACTGGTGCAATGCGTCGCGCCGCTGAGTGATTGATGCGCTTTGGAAAGCGCACCGGGAGAAAGCTGTGCTCGCGACGCAGGCGCGCAAACCAGCAGTAAGAAACCCGCGGCGAAAAGGGCGAGGCCGGCGCCCCGCAAGCGGGGCCATGGATTGTAGCAAGGGGGTGAGAGATGACCTGGCATCCGTCGTCCGATCGGGCGGGCACGGAAAAGATATCACACCCTTGCAGCCATCCCAGTTCCAAACGAGCCGAGGATTTCGCCGCGGTCAACTGTCCGAAGGGACAGATTTTTACGTTTGTCCGACAGCGCGGCCTTTAACAGGTTGTCGAAGATCGCGCTTTGCGCCTCGGTATGTCGGGCCTGAAGATATTTTCATGAAGCGGCCAAGACCTTCGGGGCTCCGTTACTGTAGTTTTCCAATTCCGGCGCATGCAAGGAAACGACGCCGCTCATCGGTGGCTCCCGGGTCCGCCAGGAGGAAAGTGCGGATCCGCGGACACTTAGAAACTTTTGCGCTTGCAGATTACCGAACACGTGTAAGGATTGAATACGAATCCCGGCGCGCAGTCTCTGCCTCCGATCGGAAGAATGCGAGGAGCAAACTCAAAATCCGGCGAAGTCCGCTGCCCGGTTTGCAGCCAGCCGTCCACGGCTGAACTACTCGCCGAGGCGCGGTGGTACCCATTCTGGGAGAAAAAAGAAGGAGCCTGCCCCGCCTGCGTGCAGCAGCATCTTCTGGCGACCCTCCTCGAACAAGGCGACGAGGCGTTGCATGAAGCGATCCAGTCGCACTGGCCGCTGGATGCTGAGGGCGCCTTCGGCGCGCTTCCCACTCCCCTGCGCCTGCACGCCGACCCGCGGTTTCAGGGCCGCGGTGTGACCCTCGCCCTATTGGACGCGGGCTTTTATCCGCACCCGGACTTGGTTCGGCCGCGCAACCGCATCCGCGCCTGGGTGAATGCCGGCAGCGAACTGCTGGAAGAACATCTGTTTCGCGCGGATGAAACTCCCACGTGGCCGGGATGGGACAAGGCAGAGCCGTGGCAGTGGCACGGCATGATGACCAGCACTGTTGCAGCCGGGAACGGTTACCTGAGCCACGGCCTGTATGCAGGGCTGGCGAGCGAAGCTGACCTCGTCTTGATTCAGGTGCGGAATTCGGATGGACGCATCACAGACCAGACGCTGCTACGCGCGCTCGCATGGCTGGCGGAACATTCTGAGAGCCTGGGTGTCCGCGTGATCAGCATGTCCGTGAGCGGAGATGCAAAGGAAGTCCGGCCGGACAATCCCGTGGATGCCGCGATCGAAAATCTGGTGAAGCGTGGAATCAGCGTTGTTGCTGCATCGGGAAACGACGGCGTACGAAAGCTTATTCCACCGGCGACGGCGCCGCTCACACTGACCGTCGGCGGGATCGACGACCACAATACATTCAGCCGCGACGAGGTCGCGCTCTGGCACAGCAATTATGGCTCGGCCAGCAACGAGGTGCTGAAGCCGGAGCTCGTGGCGCCGAGCATCTGGGTGGCGGCGCCGGTGCTTCCCGGTTCTGAAGTGGAACGCGAGGCGCTGGAGCTTTTTGGACGCCGCGGAAAAGAAAACGGAGAAGTTGTCCGGCGCATGAGGGAGTTGAAACTCATCACACCGCACTATCAGCACGTGGACGGTACGAGTTTCGCCGCACCGATTGTCGCCTCAACCATCGCATGCATGCTGGAAGCAAACCGGGGACTGACGCCGCTGCTTGTGCGCGATCTCCTGAGGGCCACGGCTTACCCGGTCGCTGGCGCAGCCGCGGAACGCCAGGGCGCCGGCACCGTCGATCCGGGGCGCGCCGTGGTCCGCGCGCTGGCCGAATGCCACGGCATGCCCGAAGAGGTCACGCTTACTCCTCATATCCGGCAGGAAGAGGTCGTCTTCCTGCTGCACGATCATGCCGCGGAAGATGTTCGTGTCTACGGGAGCTGGGATGGGTGGGCGCCGCCGGGCGTGCAGGCCGTGCGAAGAGAAACTGGATTGTGGATCACAGCGCCGCTGCGGCTTGCGCCGGGCGCGCATGCCTACAAATTTCTGCTGGATGGGTGGCGCTGGCTGGACGATCCCGCAAATCCGCGCAAGGTCCATGATGGCCGTGGCGGATTGAATAGCGCTTTCCACCTGTAGGCTGATCTGTTTTTACACGCTTGGCCCGCTTCCCGTTGAATCTTTGCGCCAGAACACTCCCCACAGAAACCCGGCGACAGTAAAGAGCATTCCGCACCACCCGATCGCCCGCGTGGCGCCCCCGAGCATGCGGTCGTGGGCCAGGAGTCCCCACTGGCCAAAAAGGATTTCCCAGTCATGCTCACCCGAGCCGACGAGCGACAGCGCTTGCGTGCGCGCGTCGGCCATATAGGTTCCGATATAGAGAAAGTTTTCGAAGAACCAGAAGCTGCAAAAGGAGAGTCCCGAGGTCTCCCGCTGACGCCAGAAATAGACCGCGCACAGCAACGGAACGATTAGCTCCGCGAGCGTCCCGCCCAAAATCATGACGGTGTATCCAAACCAGCTGAAGAAAAAGTGGCCTCCTTCGTGAATGATGAGGTTTACGAAATCCAGAAAGAGGAAGCCGCTTCGCTCAGCGGCCGCGTAGAGCAGGAAGAATCCATAGAAGCACAACCAAGCGATTCCCGCCGGGCGCGAAACCGGCTTCCAATCGCTGAACGGATCGGCGGGAAAATTCACAAGAGAAGGGTAACAAGCCTGACCACACGCGGAAAGTTTCCTTTGCCAACCGGTTTCCGTGGAGGCGATGAAATTGGATGCAACACTTGGCGACTCTTGAGGAAAACATCCGCGCGCAGAGCGCGATGCCGACTACGCGCTGTGTGCGTTGGCAATCTGGACAAGGTTTGCCGGAGCCGGCGCCGACGCCCGGCCAAAATCCAGCACATCCATCGGGCAAACACTGACGCAAATTCCGCAGCCAATGCAGGAGGAATTCGCGTTATGGATGGGATCTTGCTTCAACGCGAAATTCATGACGGGGATTCCCACCTGGCAATTCCGCGAGCATTCCATGCAGCCAATGCACTTGTCGTTGGCCGTGATGGCAAATCGGCTGACGCCAAGCTTTGTGTACAAGCTGCTCATGAGGTGCATCAACTTCGCCAGCGGGCACCAATAGCGGCACCAGACTTTTCCGCCCAGAAAGGGATACAGCGTTACCGGCAGGATGCCCACCAACCAGATGTCTGCGTAGATGTGGTAGGTTTCGAGCCCCCACATCGCTGGATGGCTGAGGAACGCAACCGTGTCTTTCAACAACATGGCCCCGGTCACGGCGGCCGCGAAAAGCAAGACGACCTTGTTCATCCATTCCCAGCGGATGCTGGCGTCGCCTTTCGGCGCAAGGTGGCGCCAGCGGTCGCCAAACGTTTCCGCCAGACCGCCGCAGCCGCAGATCCACGAACAGTAGCGCTTCCCGTGGAACAGGGCGAACACGGGAATCAGGACAAACGTGAGGAAGATTCCCCAGATGACCCAGATCTTGTGCGGATCGTAGAAGAAGCTGTAGAAGAAAAGCGGCCAGGCATAGACGATGCCGTAACTGCGCCACGCCTGCCCGGCAAACTGCGGATCATGGGCGAGTTGCGCGCCAACCCATTGATACTTGATCGCCCACTGGAACAGGAACTCGGGAATCAGAAAGAAGAAAATCCACTGAAAGCTGAGCAGGCTGACGTAGCGCCAGATCTGGAATTTGTCTTTGCGGTCCAGCCCCCAGCGTTTCAATGCTTGAATGCCGAAGACGGTCATCAGAACCGTGTAGAGAACCGTGTACCAGAAACTTGCCGGGCGGCCCAGCAAGGAAGTTGCCTTATAGCCCCAATAGCGGTAGGGCCAGAATTCGGATGCGTCGCCGGGCGATTTGATGGCATAGATGGAATAACAGGCCAGAAATGAAATCGCCAGCCAGGCGTAGCGGTCGCTCCGATAACCCAGCCAGAGCAAGCCTGCAAAACTGGCAGCGGCCAAGAACACCCCCGCAAGACCCGGAACGCGATCCAACGCCAGCCCGGCAAATGAAGTCGCATGCCCGCCGAGAATCCACAGACCCAGAAGCGTCGAAAACGCCAGCGCCGCAGCGCGCCAAACGTTCCCTTCCCATTCGTTTTCGAGCCGGATGCCGAGGGATTTGAGGAACTTCACAGGCAGTTCGGCGCCGACCAGGACGAAGGCATGGTCCATGGGAACGGTCCTGTGTTCCTTCTGCCCGCCGCGGTCCGTCTCAATCACCGCCTCGCGCTGCCGGAATTCTTTTGTATTCGAATTCAGGAAGAGCTCAATTCTCTTCTGCGCAACGGCTTCATCGAGTTTGCGTCTATTGTCCTTGAACGCCAGCGGAAAATCGGAATCCCGGTGACACAAGCGCACGTGGTTCTGTTCGGAGAGAACAAGGGCAGCCTCGATGGCGCTGTTCCCGCCACCGACAACGAGGATGTCCTCATTCTTATAGTGGCGCGGGCTGTAGAGGCGGTGATACACGCGCTCCAGGTCCTGGCCGGGGATCCCCAGCTTGCGCGGATTGCCGCGCTGGCCGGTGGCGAGGATGATGCGCCGCGCACGGTATTCGGCCTTTGCGCTCTTCACGCGAAAAATCCCGTCTTTCTGCCGCTCGGCCGATTTCAGCTCTTCCTCAGTTCGGACTTCGAGACGGTTTTCCGAAACGATCTGGTGCCAGCGCGCGATGAGATCTTCCTTGCGGGCGCCATCGAGCCATAGTTTGCCTTTCGGCGGCTTGGAATCCGGCTCCGCATAGACCCATTTCATTTCCGGAAAATTCTCAATGGTGTTGGCGAGCTTGCCCTTTTCGAGAACGATAGTGCGCAAACCCTTCTCTTGCGCGGCCAGAGCCGCGTTTAGGCCCGCGGCGCCGGCGCCGACAACCAGAACGTCGTAAACGGAAGAGTCCGATCCGCGCGCGCCGGGTTGCGAAGCGATGTGCTCAATCACTTCAAAACCCTGCGCCATGGCCAGCTTGATGACCGGCGCACCGGCCAGGTCCCCAATAATGTAGAGGCCCGGGATATTGCTCTCCTTGTTTGCCCGGAGAACGGGGCGCCGGGCGGGCATGTCCCCGCTGGAGAGCACATTCTCAATCTGCTGCTGTATTTTGCGGAACATGAGACTCCTGATTAAATTCCGTCTTCCCCCGCTGCGGCAATTTTCGCGCTCAAGCCGATCGCAAACCGGCCCGCGCCACTTCCGTTTCGAGCGAGGGCTGCAGCGCCGCGCCGCAGCCCGCACAAGCACGCGCCGCGGGGTGATTCTCTCGGCCACACTTCGGGCAGCGTTTCGGCGCGTGCGTCAATGAAATCTTGTGAAGCCCGGCAGGCACTCCTGCCACGGCACCGAGGCTCCGGGCCGGCCGGAGTAGAAGCGCCACGAACGCAAAGAAGTTCAGAAACAAACCCGCGAGAAACCAAACCCATGGAGGGAGACCCTTGTGGAGCGCCCGATGGGCGCAGAGCGCGGCGAAGAGCAGACCCAGCAGAACGTAGCAGCCGAACAGAAACCAGAAGGGGGAAAGTCCCGTCTCCCGTGCCGCGGCTTGCAGGAATGCGCCCGAGGGCTCAAATCGAGTGGAAAGACGATACAACTGGCCGGGGAGATCGCGTTCGTGTTCGGCCAGGTGAAGCGGAATCCTGTGTCCGTTTACGTCATAGACGGGATCGCGCAGGCCGATGGCGTGACCGCACTGGAAACAAATATCGCCGGGTTTTGCGGGCACTCGCCGCGCGGTCGTATGGTCAGCCAAGAGAATAAGATCGTTTGCCTGCGGGACTTGCGCCAACGGAGCTTCGCTGGATGGCGAGGCCTGCGCCGGAAGCGCTGGCTGCAGAGTAAGTCCGGCGAGGAACAGACACGCTAGAAAGGCTGGGACAACACGAAAAGTTCTCTGGAACGGATAAACCATGAAAACTCCCTCTGCCTACCCGATTGGATGTTCCGCCGAGGCGGCGCGATGCAAGAATCGTCCAAACCTAGCCCCTGCTATCACTGAACGGCAGCAAGCGCCTCATACGCTGCGCCGAGCAGTGGCGCAGACTCGTTCAGAACAACGGAAACAGGAATGTTCTTCAGGAGACTCTCGAACTTCCACTTGTCGGCGAAGTTCTTCAAAAAGGTTCCGTCCTTGATCTTCTCTAGAATTTTGACGGCGATACCGCCTGCGACATAGACGCCGCCGAGGGCGAGAACTTTCAATGCCAGATTTCCGGCTTCGGCGCCATAGATGGCGGTCCAGAGATCGAGCGCCGCCACGCAAACGGGACACGTTCTCGCAAGTCCGCCCTGGGTGATCTCCGGGGCCGCGTCGCCGCCAGGGACGTCGAAAGAAGGATGGCGGACCGAAGAATCGAGGAACTCGTGCAGCGTCTTGAAGCCACGGCCGGAAAGAATCAACTCCCAGCTCACCTGGGGGTATCTTTGATTCATGAAACGGAGGAGCTCGATTTGCTGGCCGGTCCGCGGAGCGAAGTCCGTATGACCGCCTTCGCTCGGAGCCGCCTGGTAGTGAATTCCATCCCAGAAAAGAATCGCCTCACCGAGACCCGTGCCCGCGGCAATGAGGGCTTTGGCCGCGCCGGGCGCTGCAGTGCCGGCATTCAGGACGCAAAAATCCTGTGGCGTCAGGTGTGGAAGACTGTGTGCGGTTGCGCCGAGATCGTTCAAAAGGACGACGCGCTGGACACCGAGCTGTTGCGCTAGAGCGGAGCCCTCCACAACCCAAGGCAGGTTCGTGGCTTTCACGCGATTCTGGACGACTGGTCCGGCCACGCCAAAGCCCGCGGAAACGAGACGCTCATTCGCACCGTGAGATTCCGCCTGTTTCATAAATTCTCCAACCAGCGCCTCGAATTGCGGATAGTCCTTGCTGGGGAAACGCCGTTGCAGGACGGGCGTGAGCTTCCCATCCTTTTCCGTGAACAAAGCGAGATTGCACTTCGTGCCGCCAACGTCTCCCGCAAGAATCACGAGTCCTCCCCGTCACTTCCCCGCCCAGGCACAATTTAGGGAGTGTGCCAGGTGTGCCCGTTTCGCTCGAGCAGCAAATCCGATTCCTTCGGTCCCCAGCTCCCTGCCGGATAAGACGGCACGGTCACGCTCTTCGTGGCGCTCCAAACCTCGAGAATCGGGTCCACGAGCCTCCAGGCAGCCTCGACGCTGTCGCCGCGGTCAAACAAAGTAGGATCCCCGCGGAGACAATCGTTCACCAGCGTAGCGTAGGCGCTGCGCGAGGCTTCTCCGAACCCCTCGCGATAGGTGAAATTCATGGTTACGTTGCCGATGCGCATCTCGGTGCCGGGACGTTTTGCGCCGAAGGAGATGGAAATTCCTTCGTCCGGCTGGATATTCAAGATCAGGCGGTTGGGCTCGATGTCCCGGCCCCGGAAAACAATGTGAGGCGCGCGGCGGAATTGAATCATGATCTCCGTGGTGCGCTTTGCGAGGCGCTTCCCCGTGCGCAAGTAGAAGGGAACGCCGGCCCAGCGCCAGTTGTCAATCAGCAGCTGGGCGGCGACGAACGTCTCGGTACGCGAGTCGGGATTGACGGCGGGCTCCTCACGATAACCGGGAACGAGTTTGCCGTTGAACTGTGCGGCGGCATACTGCCCGCGAACGACGGACTGCGCGACCATCTCCAGATTGAACGGCCGTATGGACTGGAGCACCTTGATCTTCTCGTTGCGCACGGAATTCGCCTCAAAGGACGCCGGGGGCTCGATGGCTGTCAGGCAGGAAAGCTGCAAAACATGGCTCTGGATCATGTCGCGAAGGGCGCCGGCCGTTTCATAAAAACCGCCGCGGCGCTCCACGCCGAGAGTTTCCGCCGCGGTAATCTGCACGTGATCCACGTAGTTGCGGTTCCACAGCGGCTCGAAAATCCCGTTGCCGAAGCGCAGAACGAGGAGGTTTTGTACGGTATCTTTGCCTAGATAGTGGTCAATCCGGTAAACCTGATTCTCTTCAAAAACATTCAGCACGATTTGATTCAGCTCATGCGCCGAAGCAAGGTCCCGCCCGAAAGGTTTCTCGATGATGATGCGTACCCAGGATTTTGGAGTCGAGGGCCGGGCGAGTCCCGCGCGGCCGAGTTGTTCGACAATGTCGGGATATACCTCCGGCGGCGTCGAGAGATAAAAAAGGCGGTTACCGCCGAGATTTTTTTCCTGATCAAGTTCGGCAAGGCGCTTCGCGAGGCGCGCGTAGGATTCCTGGTCGGCGTATTCACCGGTCGAATAGTGGAGATTCGAGGCGAACTCATTCCACTTCTGAGGATCAATCGGTCCGACCTCGGAAATATTTTTTGCCGCATCGCTGGCGGAAGCACGGAAGGCTTCGTCGGTCATGGCGGTGCGGGCGAAACCGACCAGGGCAAAGCGCGAGGCAAGCGAATTGTGAGCAGCCAGATCGTACAGCGCGGGCATCACCTTGCGGCGAGCGAGATCGCCCGACGCGCCGAAAAGGATCACCGCGCATGGATCCGAGGGCGGGGCGCTGTGGCTGGCTTCCTGGCGGCCTGTCTCCGTGCTCATCCCTGCACCTCAGTCTTGGATCTGATGCTGCCTCTTGCTCACCGGCGCGGAACTTCAATTCCCAGCCGGTTCAGTTCGGCCCGCAACTGCTCCGGATTCTGATAGTGAATCACACTCAGGCCCAACTGGCGCGGGTGTTCCAGGTTGATCGGGCGATCATCAATAAACACGCATTGTTCCGGTAGACTCTGGGTCACCTGCAGGGCCAGGCGGTAAATCGCTGGATCCGGCTTTCGCGCGCCCACATAACACGAGCTGAAGAATACAACAAAATCTTTCCGAAGATGAAACGCCTCGATGCGGTATTGATTCAATTCCAGCGGTTCGTTGTTGATTGCGCCAAGGAAGTACTTCCCGGTGGCCGCGAGCGAGTCCAGGACGGCGCGGGTCTCGGGATACTCCTTCGATTGCGCAAACATGAAGGCCGTGAATTCTTCCCGGCTAAACGAACGCGGGCGGTAGAAAAGTGTTCGGTCCAGGTATTCGTTCAAAGTCACCTGTCCACAATCGAAGGCGGGAAAGGTCAGGTCATGGCGATCCTGGAATTCTTCCCAATCGAGCTGAAAAATACTCGCTGCTTGTCTGCGCGAAGCGCTATCCCAGCCATTGGTCAAAATGACGCCCCCGATGTCCCAGAACAGCTTCGTGATTTCACCCAAGTTCAGAATCCTCCCATTTCGATTGAAGACTCAACGGGGGAGCACGGCCACACTCGCCGTGGATTCAGCCCAAAATCACTTTGACAGTTCTCTCAGAATCGGCGTTTCACCGCAAGTCCGGGAGCACGAGCGCGCGAGTCCCCGCGGCACAGGAGAGGCTGCAACTCCACCCACTCTGACTAGGAATTTTCACGGAGATGCAGTATGTTCGAGTTTCGAAACAACGAGGAGGCAGCTATGGCCAATGACTCTTGCGGTCCTACGCCCCCGGCGCAGGAACCCGTCGCGCCCGGGACGCGCATGGTGAAGTGCGTGAAATTCGGAAAAGAGCTGCCGGGGCTGGATCGCATTCCCTGGAAGGGTGAAATCGGCAAGCGCGTCTACGAAAACGTTTCAAAAGATGCGTGGAAAATGTGGCTCGAGCATTCAAAAATGGTCATGAACGAATACCGCCTGAACCCGCTGGATCCCAGTTCTCAGAAGATTATGGAAGAACAATTGGAGCAGTTTTTCTTCGGCGAAGGGGCGCGGCTGCCGGAAGGCTACGTTGCGCCCAAAGCAAAAAGTTGATCTGCATTCGAAGACGCTTGCCTTCTCCGTTGGACGGAGACCTTCCTTCCGAGCTTCTTCCTCAAATTGCGGCCGGCCGTTTGCTCCCTAGCCTTCCGCGCCCAGGACCCGGCTCTTGAGGGGGTGCTCGACTGGCAGCCGCGCCGCAAAAGTGAATTCGAGCTTCGCGTGGGCCTTCCGAAGCGCCGCTTCCACGATTTCCGCGGTTTCGCCACGCGCGAAGAGAAACCCCAGATAGCTGGAACCTTCAGGCCACGCGGCGAT
>JBGQHF010000067.1:0-18287 GCA_041497835.1 Terriglobia bacterium | reverse complement strand
GCCGTTGCCGTTGTGGAAAAGCTCCAACGCGAGTATGCAGGACGGAGCGAGTCGCGGTTGATCGTGACGGGCGAATCGCCAATCCCCAATGCGAAGGCTCATAGTTTGCAACTGCTGGTAGCGGAAGCGCGGCATGGCTTGCTGGCGATGAGCGACAGCGATGTGCGCGTCACGCCGGATTTCTTGAAGCATCTGGCGGGTGAGTTCGAGGAGCCGAACGTGGGGCTGGTGACGTGCCCGTATCGCGCGGCCGCGGGCCACAGTCTATGGTCGCGGCTGGAAGCGATCGGCATGAACACTGAGTTTCTGGGAGGAGTGCTCGTCTCGCGGCTGCTCGAGAAAATGAAATTCGCGCTGGGACCGACGCTGGCCGTGCGGCGCGACGTCCTGGAAGAGATGGGGGGATTTGAATACCTGCGAGACTTTCTGGCAGAGGATTTCGTGATGGGCCAGCGGGCCGCGCAGTTGGGCTATGAGGTGGTGCTTTCCTCCTATGTCGTAGAGCACCGAATCGGCAGCCAGCCAATGCGGAAGAACATCGGCCACCGGCTGCGCTGGGCGCGCAGCACGCGGCGTTCGCGGCCCGCCGGGTATTGGGGACAGATTTTCACGTATCCGCTGCCGATCGCGTTGCTCTTCTGCGCGGTGCAGGCAAACGCATGGCCGGCCGGCGCGGTGACGATTATTCTGCGCAGCCTGGCGGCCTGGGCGACGGCGGCACGCGTGCTTCATGACCCACTGACTCGCGAACAGTGGTGGTTATTGCCGCTGCAGGACGTACTCGGCTTCCTGATCTGGATCGGCGGCTTCTGGGGAAACCGCATCGTGTGGCGCGACCGCAAGTGCACGCTGCTCCAGGACGGACGGCTGCAGATCAATCCCTGAGCGAATACCAATCTGGACACCTGCCGGGATTTTGTGCCAGCATACGCACGCGTTTTCGGGCTGTGTGTTCCGGTGTCCCGCGAGGATCTGCGCGAGCGGCTCTTCCCGGGATGCGGTTCGCCAGGCACGACGCAATTTTACAGGCAGAGGAGCACCGAAGTTGAGCAGAGAGCAGGGTGTGGTGAAGTGGTTCAATGCATCGAAGGGATATGGCTTTATTCAACGGCAATCGGGTGAGGACGTCTTCGTTCATTTCTCGGCAATTCAAATGGATGGATATAAGACGCTCTCCGAGGGGCAACCCGTCGAGTTCGAGGTCAAGCAAGGACCGAAGGGATATCAGGCCGAAAACGTCACTGCAGCGAGTTAACCAGATTTCCGAGAAGGGCCCTGTTTCCCTGGCGGGGCCCTTTTTCTTCCCTGCCATTCGTCGCCAGATTGTTTCTGTAGCACAATCTTCCCCGTGCAGGACGCATCTGAAACCGGATGGATCACGGAGCGCGCCCGCGCGATCGGCTTCGACCTTTGCGGCGTGGCGGCTGCCGGGCGATTTCCGGAACTCGAGCGGCTCCCGGAATGGCTGGGTCGCGGCTACGCGGGCGAGATGGCATATCTGAAGGATCCGCGGCGTGAAGATCCCACGCGCGTCCTGCCCGGCGCTAAGAGCGTCATTGCTTGCGCGCTGAACTTCAACACGCAACAGCCTGCTTCGACGCACGTCCCCACGGAAGCTCCGACGGAAGAGCCCCGCGGCTGGATTTCGCGGTATGCCTGGGGCGAAGATTATCACCATGTCCTGGGAGGAAAACTCGCAGAGCTTGTGGCGGCGATGCAGGAGCACTTTGCTCGGCCGTTCGAAGCCCGCTGGTATGTGGACACAGGCCCCGTCCACGAGCGCGTGTTTGCGCGGCACGCGGGACTCGGATGGCTTGGGAAGAATACGTTGTTGATCAACGAGCAGCTCGGATCCTTCCTCTTTCTGGGCGTCATACTGACGACCCTGGAGCTGGCCCCTTCGGTTGACCAGGCAGAGGCGCCTCCCCCGGATCTTTGCGGAAGCTGCCGCTTGTGTTTGGATGCGTGTCCGACGAACGCGCTGGCCGAGCCGTACGTGCTGGACGCGCGGCGCTGCATCTCCTACCTGACGATTGAGCTGCGCGGGACGGTGCCGGATGGGTTGCGCGAGGCGATGGGGAGGCATGTTTTTGGGTGCGATATTTGCCAGGATGTGTGTCCATGGAATCGGAGTGGGGCGGTGACGCAGGCGAGTGAGTTTCGGCCGAGGCATGTTTCGACGGAGGAGGAGAAAGAGGAAGAGACAGGAATGTCCGTTCCAGCGGGTGACGACGAAACACTATTTCATCCGCGGCTGGAGCGGCTGGCGCTGCTAAGCGAAGAAGAGTTTCGACGGAATTTTCGGAGGAGCCCATTGAAGCGGGCAAAGCGGCAAGGGCTTGTGCGCAATGTATGTATCGCTCTTGGAAATTCCAGGATGCGGGCCGGGGCCGCTGCGTATGGACGTGTGTGCGAGATTCTTGAGGGGCTGTGCGGATCGCCGGATTCGGTGGTTGCGGAAAGTGCCCGATGGGCGCTCGCGCGCATCGAAGAGAGGAAGAAAATCGGAGGATGAAAAGAGGACAGCGGAATGCGCGTTTTCCGGGTTGTCGCGCAGCCCCCTGGACGGTATAATCACGCTTCGCATCGAGACTTGCTTGCTTCCTCTGAGGGTATCTGAATGAATCGCCGCAAATTCATTGTCGGTTCAGGTATCGTCGGCGCAGGTCTGCTGGGGGCGGGGAACTCCGCCGCCGAGCTGCTAGGCGCCGGCTCTTCGGAAGAATTTCGAACAAAATCAAATCTCGTTTTGGAGGAGAAACCCGTGGCATTCACTGTGCCCCCGCTGCCGTACGCGTTTGACGCCCTAGAGCCGTATATTGACGCCAAGACCATGGAAATCCACCACGATAAACACCACGCCGCCTACGTCAACAACCTCAACAAGGCGCTGGAGAGCCACGCCGATTTGCAGGCCAAGCCGGTGGAGGATCTGATCCGCAATCTGGACGGGGTCCCGGAAAACATCCGGACCGCCGTGCGCAACAACGGCGGCGGTCACTGGAACCACGCGATGTTCTGGTCGATCATGAAAAAGGGCGGAGGCGGAGAGCCGAAGGGCGATCTGGCCACAGCCATCAACTCGGCATTCGGGTCCTTCGCCGAATTCAAGACCAAGTTCAACGCCGCCGGAACGGGCCGCTTCGGTTCCGGGTGGGCCTGGCTATTCGTCAAGGACGGCAAGCTGGTGGTGGATTCGACACCGAATCAGGACAATCCCATGATGAGCGGCGGAAGGCCGGTGATGGGTCTCGACGTCTGGGAGCATGCCTACTACCTGAAATATCAGAACCGCCGGCCCGATTACATCGAGGCCTGGTGGAACGTCGTCAACTGGGACGGTGTCGCGGCCAATTTCGCCGCGGCGAAAAAGTAAGAGTTCGCAACCCGCCTCCGGAAATCAAACGGCCCTCCGTTCTTGTCGAGCGGAGGGCCATTGTGTTTTCCCCTGCGGGTGTCAGTTGGAGGAAAATCAGGCCGTCATCCGGCGGTTTGGCAGCGGAACGACAGCAGCGCGCCGGCTGTCTTGCCGAATGTCAGGTTGCGGGAGCCGGAAAGAGTGTGCTTCCCGGCTCACGGCGGAGAAGGGCGTGGGCTCGGCGATGGCAGCGGGGCTGGCTGGAAGACACGCTCGCGTAGCTTCACGAACGAGTTCCATGCGGCCGCGGACGTGGAATTTTGAAAGCAGCGACGAGACGTGAAACTTCACCGTGCGCTCGGAAAGGTTCAACCCCGCGGCGATCTCCTTATTGGCCATGCTCCGCATGATTCCGCTGAGAACCTCCTCCTCGCGGCGGCTCAACTTCACCGGCGCGGAGAAGGAACGGCCTGCCTGGAGGAGTTTCTCGGCCTTTTCGGCAATTCCCCCGAGAAGGCCGTCTCCCGCCTCGACCATCACCACGTAATCATTGGGGGACTGCCCGCGGACCAAGCAGTGCATGGCGAGCAATCCAGCGGCCTGATCTGCGGGCAGCCGCCCATCGGGGCCTGCCTCGATGCGGAAATGCGCAACGCCAGTGCGTTTTTCGTAAAAGAAGAATGCATCCGGTGATATGCGAATGCCAGGATTCAGGTGGGAATGCGTTTTAGCCTTGCTGCGGATAACCTTCACGTGCACCTCTCCTTCAAGGTCGAGTGAAGCGGCCCAAACTGCGTGTTTCGATTACGCGAGCGCCTCTCCCAGAGACCGGTTTCAGAGATGTGGGGAGCAGTGACCTAACCACGTCCCTCGGCCGACCCTCAAACTATCCAGCCGCGACTGGGAGAACTCAGGCATGCATGAGAAGGAGGTGCCTGACCCCGCGCCCCGCGATCGATATCCGAACCGTACGGATGTTGCAATCCTCTTGCCTTCAGCGGACAGAGGCAATTGTCTGAAAACCGGTGACTTATGAGGAGGCAGCGGGTCCAGGGTATGCACACTTGCGGGTAGGATTTTCACGACGCGGGCAAAAATTCCCCTGTGGATTACTATGAATCTTGGGCGCGCTTAGAAAAAAGCACCGCAATCCGATAGAATGCCCCCGCATTACAGAACGGCCCACACGCTTTGTCGAGTCGGCGGTCAGGAGGTCTCGGATGAGCCTCGAAATCATGGTTGTGACGCTCGCTGGTTCGCTGAAGGTGCAGTTTCCTTCACACGCCAGCGAATATGAGCAGATCTTCTTGCGTTGGATCCATTTCGCCGGGGGGATTACCTGGGCTGGATTGCTCTATTTCTTCAATCTGGTGAATGTGCCATTTCAAAAGGAGATGGACCCGGCGACGAAGGGCAAGGTGGTGCCATTGCTAATGCCGCGGGCGCTCTGGTGGTTCCGGTGGTCCTCCGTGGTGACGGTGCTGGCCGGATTCCGGTATTACATGATTCTGGCAAAGACGGATGCGGACAATTCGGGTGTGCCCGGGCTGCTTGGGCATTGGCTTGGCTGGTGGTTTGCCGTGTGGACTCTGGCCTGGCTGCTCACCTACCTGCTGATGAAGTTTGCGAAGGGGCCGATGGCAAACGGTTGGGTGATGGCGGCGCTGATTGCCGCCGTGGTGCTCGCGGCCTCGTGGTGCATTCTCCAGATCGTCGCGGGGCCGTCCGCGGGGAACCGTACGCTGACCATTTCCGTCGGCGGCGGGATGGGTTATTACATGATGCTGAACGTGTGGGGCGTCATCTGGCGCTGCCAGAAGCACCTGATTGGCTGGACCAAAGCGAGCGCCGATCACGGAACGCCAATGCCCGCCGAAGCGGCATCGCTGGCGCGACTGGCGTTTGTGGCTTCCCGCACGAACTTCTGGGTTTCCTTTCCGATGCTCTTCTTCATGGCCGCATCGGCTCACTTTCCGTTTCTCAGCGGGAAATGATGCGAAGCCGGCGTGTCCGCCCTGCTGTCATCCTTCACGTCCCGACAGGCCGGGGCGACAAATAGAAAATCAGATCAGCGGAAGAGGATTTTTGTCTGCGAGGGGGAGATGAGTTCGTAGCGGATGCCGCGCCAGCGAATGGTACGCGTTGCAACGGATGTCGCAAAGTTGACGAGATAGAGGAAGGGAACAATTACCGCCAGCGCCGTCCAGATCCAGCCCTGCTCGACGATTTGCGCGCGCCATGCGGGCAAGGCTTCGCTCACACCGGCGATGCGCAGGGCACCGCGGATGGCCGCCAGGACCATGGGAAGAAACGTCAGCACGGCGAGATGGAACGCCGGATGCCCGGCGAACACGTTTACCAGAAAAAGCAGGCCACCCAGGAGAATCGTCAAGCAGTAAACGAGGTGTGTGGCCGCCGCGGTGGCCCAGAGTTTGGGCGCGTAAATGCGGGTGATGAGCATTTGCCGGTTTGTGAATTCGAGCAAGCCGTTGAAGTCGGTCGCAGGGAAGGAAAGCGTCAAGCATTCCGGCACAAAGAGGATCGGCCGGCCGGCGCGCCGTAACGCGCGGGTCATGGAAAAGTCGTCGCTGACCGAACCTTCCCATTCCGCGGCCACGTTCGCCTTTTCAAACACGCTTCTCCGAATTGCCGTGCCACCCCCCCAGCAGAAATTCCGGTTGTGCTCACCGAGCAGGGTCACTATGGGCGCGTTCCACGCGGCCAGGAGTGCGGTGGGGAAGTTAGTGCGGTTTGGAAGATACCAGCGCATGGTGGTCGCCGCGCCCAGGCGTGGATCGTTCAGCGGAGCCACGAGGTGCGCAAGCCAGTGACGTCCCGGACGGCCGTCGGAATCCGCGAAGACCAGCGCGTCAAAATCGGGCGGAAGCTGCTCGATTCCGGCGAGCAGGTTGTGCACCTTTTCGCCGCAGGCTTCCGGCGCGCCGGCGATCACCACGTGCGCCTTGATCTTCGAGGATTCGGCGACGCGATGCAGGGAACTGCAAGCCGGATCGGAGGCTGTGGCAAGGATGAAAAATACTTCGTAATTGGAGTAGTCGAACTCGCAGAGGGCGTGCAGGTTCTGTTCGAGACCCGGTTCAAGGTCCTTGCAGGGGCAGAGCACGGCGACCCGCGGCGCGTAAAAGCCGGCGTGCGAGAGCATCCGCCGGCGCACGTAGCCGACCCAGCGCAGCCCTTCGCCGATCAGATACAGACCGGCAAGGATCTGCACGGTGGCCAGAAAATAGAAAAAATCCAGCACGATGGAGCGAGGATAACAGAGTGGCCAAACTCACGCACCGGCGGCGGAAGCAGGTAGAATCGCACAGGTAACTGCCTGCCAAGAAGGAGACACGGAATGTCCAACCGAGTGGATACGAGCATGGTAACGAGCGCCCTAGAATTGCCGGGGCACCGCATTGTGCGAAACTACGGGATCGTCCGCGGAATTATCGTGCGCTCGCGCAGCGTGATTGGAACTCTCGGCGCCGCCCTCCAGACGATATTGGGAGGCAACATCACAATTCTCACCAATCTTTGCGAGAAGACGCGCGAAGACGCTTACGAGTTGATGCTCCAGCATGCGGCGGAGCACGGTGCCAACGCCGTGGTCGGAATGCGCTATGACGCGACCGAGGTAATGTCCGGCGTGACCGAAGTGCTGGCCTACGGCACGGCCGTGCAAGTGGAACGCATTTCCTGATCCCTCGCAGAGCACGCGCGGAAGTAGGGGTGGGGCGGTTGCCTCGCTGCCTTGGATGGGGAAACTGCCGCCTTCGCCCGGATTCCTTTCAACGGATTCCCTGCTGGGGGTCCGCCCAGCCATCGGTCTCCTTTTCCACTACACCGCGATTTTCGTACTCTACGCACTTTTCATCTTCTTTCTGCTGTTTCTTCTACGGCTGGTGGTTCGAAAGGAGTGGATCGCTGCAATTGTCGTTGTGCTTCTGGGAGCAGGCACGAGCACGGGCGGAGAGTATCCACTCATCGACTTCATTGCTGTGGCCGTCATCTGGCTCTCGATTCTGCTCATTCTGAAACGATTTGGGCTGCTTGTGCTTGTGGTGGGGCTCGTCGTGCAAAATGTGCTCTTGGTGTTCCCGGTGACCTCGCACTTTTCCCTCTGGTATGCAAATGCCGCTCTCGTCGGGCTTTTCGCCATTGCAGCACTGGCGGTCTATGGTTTCCATACAGCGCGCGCCGGCCAGCCCCTCTTTACCGGAGCAGCTCTCGATTCCTGAAGATGGCAGACACGTGGACCGATCAGACGGCGGAATGATCCAGGATTTGCCTGGTCAGAGCAGCGGCGAGCGATTCGATCTCTCTCAGAGCGCGACTGGCGGCGATTCTGGCTTGTTCGATGAAGGACGGATCGAGAAGAATCGCGCAACGGTCCACGAAAGGATGGTCGGCAGCTTCAAAAGCCTTGTGGGCGCGCTTTGCCCCAGGCCGCCGTGCCAGCAACTCCTCATACATGCGCAATTCCGATTGAAAATCGAGTGCATCGCCGGCGCTCCATTTTTGCTGCCGGGCCAGAGCCGTCAAAAATTTTTTGCGAAAGGTCTGCGGCTTGACCTTCTCACGGCCCACCCTGGAATTCGTTTTCTCGAGCGCTGCGGCAGAGACCTCTCCGAGCGCGCACAGGGTTGCGGCCAAGAGGGCCTCGTAAGCCAGGAGAGCGAGGAGCTCGCGGTAGCGCGACGCGTGGGTTTGTAGTGCATAGCGTCCGTGTTCGACGACATAAGAATCCACGAAACGCGGCACGAGACGCTCGCGCTGAAGCGCTTCAACAAGACGCCTGGCCAGCTCGGAAGGAACATCCCGCGCGGGTTGTCTCGAGACGGGCATCGGTGCTCGTCCATGGTAGCAGGAGAGCGCGGCCGTTGAGACCTGGACGGGCACGACCGGGGAAGCGAGGAAGCGCGCAAAAGAGAAGGCCCCGCAGGCTGCGCGGGGCCTTCTCTCTGTTCCAGGGATACGGTTAGTGGATGGCGCGCGGGGATTCCGCACCAACACGCTTCTCTTTGGGCGCCGGCTGTGGAGGCGCCGGAGAAGCGACGGTCTCTTTGGAGAGCGCGTGCTCGAGAACCTCGTCAAGGGTCCGCACGTAGGTAATCTTCATATCGCCGAGGATCTCCGGCTGCAAATCCTGAACGGCGTTCGGTTCGTTGTCCGCAGGCAGAAGAACTTCGTGGATGCCCGCGCGCTTTGCGCCGAGGACTTTTTCCTTGATGCCTCCGACTGGGAGCACGATGCCGGAGAGGGTCAATTCACCGGTCATCGCCAGGCGGTCGCGCACCGGGCGGCCACTGAGCAGGCTCACCAGCGCCGTAACCATGGCCGCGCCAGCGGAGGGGCCATCCTTCGGCACCGCACCGGACGGTACGTGGATGTGAATGTCCTGCTTGCGGAAAAAGTCTGGATCAATCCCGTAGCGCTCGCCGTTCGAGCGCACCCAAGTGAGCGCGGCGGTCATGGACTCCTGCATGACTTCGCCGAGATGGCCGGTCATGGTGAACTGCTTGCCCCCGCGCATGCGGCTCGCTTCGATGAAGACGATGTCGCCGCCGACCGGCGTCCACACAAGCCCTATAGCCACTCCGGGCTGCTTGACGCGTTCGTCGATCTCTTTTTCCGTGCGGAACTTCGGCACGCCGAGATACTCGCGGACGATCTCGGGCGTCACGCTTAGCTTGTCAGGCAAGCCCTCAGCCATTCGCCGAGCCTGTTTGCGCGTGAGCGTGGCGATCTCGCGCTCGAGATTGCGCACCCCGGCTTCGCGCGTGTAGCTGTGGATGATCTCCTGCAGCGCTTCGGGAGTGAACTCGAGCTGCTCGCCGATCTTGAGGCCGTGTTCGGCCGCTTGCTTCGGGATCAGGTACTTGCGAGCGATATGAACTTTTTCTTCGCTCGTGTAGCCCGGCAATTCGATGATCTCCATGCGGTCGCGGAGCGGCTCGGGGATGGGATCCATCCAGTTGGCCGTGGCGATGAAGAGCACCTTGGAAAGGTCGAACGGCACGTCGAGGTAGTGGTCGCGAAACGTGATGTTTTGTTCCGGATCGAGTACTTCCATCAACGCCGCGGAGGGGTCTCCACGGAAGTCGCGGCCGAGCTTGTCCACCTCGTCGAGCATGCACACGGGATCGTTCGTCTCGGCCCGCTTGATGCCCTGGATGATTTGGCCCGGCAAAGCGCCAATATAGGTGCGGCGGTGTCCGCGGATTTCGGCTTCGTCGTGCATGCCGCCGAGGGAGATACGGACGAATTTCCGGCCGAGCGCGCGGGCGATGGACTTGCCCAAGGACGTCTTGCCGACGCCGGGAGGTCCGACGAAGCAAAGAATCGGCCCTTTCATTCCCGGCTGGAGCTTCTTGACGGCCAGGTAATCGAGGATGCGCTCCTTCACTTTTTCGAGGTCGTAGTGGTCTTCGTCGAGAATCTCGCGCGCTTTCGCAAAGTTAATGTCGCCACTCGCCGAGGATTTTGACCACGGCAGGGACGTCATCCATTCGAGGTAGGTGCGCGAGACCATGTATTCGGCGGAGGCAGGCGTCATCTTAGCCAAGCGCTTGACCTCGCGCTCGCACTCTTTCTTGGCTTCCGCCGGCATTCCGGCCTCTTCCACTTTTTTGCGCAACTCGTCGACGTCCTGCTGGGAGTCGTCAGCATCGCCGAGCTCCTTCTGAATGGCCTTCATCTGCTCGCGCAGCAGGTACTCGCGCTGGTTCTGGCTGACCTGCTCCTGTACTTGCTCCTGAATTTTCGAGCGCAGCTCGAGGACTTCGAGCTCTTTGGAGAGCTCGCGAATCAACATGTCAAGCCGTTTGCGGACGTTGGACGTTTCGAGGAGTTCCTGCCGCAGCAGCGTGGAGAGAGACGGCAGCGTACCGGCGATGAAATCCGTGAGCCGCCCCGGGTCGTCAATACTAAGGGCCACGGACTGCAATTCATCGGATAGCTGCGAAGAGTGGCTCACGACTTCGCGGAATTGTTCCTGTGCCTGGCGCTGCAGCGCTTCGAGCTCAGCATCGGGATTTCCAAGAATGTCCGGTTCCGCGTTTGCGCGCGCCAGGAGGAACGGCCGGAACCCGATCAGCTCCACGATCTGAATTCGCTGGATGCCTTCGAGGAAGACGACAACATTGCCGTTGGGCATCTTCACAGTCTTGTGAACTTTCGCGAGCGTTCCCACCTTGTGCAGGTCCGCAGCCGTGGGATCCTCGACCCGGGGATCGAGCTGAGCGACCACTCCCAGGAGCTTTTCATCTCCGCCGAGCGAATTTACAAGAGCCAGGGAAGTTTCCCGGCCCACGGTAAGAGGCAGAACAGCCCCCGGGAAGAGAACCGTATCCCGCACGGGCAGGATGGGAAGCGTCTCCGGCACCAAGATTTTCTTATCGGCCATAGTGTCCTCTAAAACCTCCAAGAAATGAGACAACAACGCCTTCAGAGCAATTGGATGCTTCCAGGAGTCAAAAGGTACAGAGCAATACGCATCCGGCCATCAAATAACCTGAGTACATTATACTCAATTATATGTCACTATGAAAGCTCGTCCGCCTCTATTGTATAACATTTGTATTATCAATTGACTAGCGGGATATCCCCCAGTCCACTCTGGGCGAATTCCCCTAGCTCATTCGATCGGCTGATCTCGCCCGGGCTTGGACGCCAAGCTTTTCAGAGGTTTTCCGGGCCAACGTCATGGCCTCCTGTCGAGAGGTGACTTGCCCATCAAGTTGAGCGTCTTCAACGGCCCGTAGGATCGTCGAAAAGAGGGGTCCGGGAGTGAGTCCCATCTCCTTCAAGTCATCCCCCGTAATCAGGCGTTCCGGCCGAACCTGGCTGGGAGGGGTTTCTGCCAGAAACCGGGAGACAAAATCATAGGCATCCAGTCTGCGATGGCTCGAGAGGCAGTCCAGGCGATGCAGCTCAAGATGCTCTTCAAACCGGGGCAAGCGCACAAGACGTTTCAGCGTGGACGCGCGCATCTGCTCCACGTCTTTAAACCGGAGGTGATTTGCCACCAGGGTGACAATTTGCTCCGAGTCGTCGTTCGAGAATTTCAGCCGGCGGCAGATTTCCGCCGTCATCTGCGCACCCACCTCGACGTGGCCATCGAACCGGATGCGGTCTCGCGTCTCAGCTTCGGAGCGAAAAGTCGGCGGCTTCCCGACGTCATGAAGGAGGACACCCCAGGCGAGAGTAGGCGAAGCCCCCGCCGAGAGCTGTTCGAGCATGAGCCGCGTGTGAATCCAGACGTCTCCTTCGGGATGATATTGCGGTGGCTGCTCGATCCCTTTCATGCGCGAGATTTCGGGGAGGACGTGCTCCAGCAATCCGGTCTCATCGAGCAATTCAAACCCGCGCCGCGCGGCGCCTTCGGTAAGAAGTTTAGTCAATTCTTCGCGAATGCGCTCCGCCGAGACCTGGAGGACGACAGGCGCAGAATGCCGGATCGCGGCGAAAGTTTTCGCCTCAATGGAGTAGCCGAAGCGCGCAGCGAAGCGCACGGCGCGCATCATACGCAGCTTGTCTTCCTCAAAGCGGAGGACCGCTTCGCCGATCGCGCGGATGATGCCGGCCTTCAGGTCGGATTGCCCGCCCACGTAATCGAAGGTTTCTCCCGACTCCGGCTCCATAAGGAGGCCGTTGATGGTGAAGTCGCGCCGCTGCACATCTTCCTGGGGGGTTTTGGCGAAGACGACAGAATCGGGATGGCGCCCGTCCGAATAGCCGAAGTCCGAGCGAAAAGTAGCGACTTCCACTTTTGCGCCGTCTTCCACGACAAGGACGACACCGAACTGCGCGCCGACGGCGATGCTCCCGGGGAACAGGGCGAGCACATCGCTCGGGGCTGCGTCGGTAGCGACGTCATAGTCCGCCGGTTCGCGGCGAAGCAGAAGGTCGCGCACACACCCGCCTACAAACAGGGCCTGATAACCCTTCTCGCGAAGGCGCTTGGAGATGCGCAGAGCTAGTTCGCGGCTATTCATATCTGGATTATGCCCCACACGCAGGGAAGGTAGGGAAGGGAGTGTCGAATACAGCGCGGCGGACTAGTGCATGCGAATCAGGAGATAAGTGATGGCGCCGGAACTTAAGGGCTTGTTCGAAACCGGCTCATGATTCGCCGCGAGGGAGCGAGCCGCCAAAGCGGACGGAGCCGAACCCGAAGCGGTCGCGAAGCTGGTCCGCCGCACGGGTGAGCTTTTCGAGCTTCCCGCGGCGCTCGGCGTCGAGCAAATCGAGCTGGACTTCGCCGTGCGTCAGCCCGCTAAGCGAAACGCCCAGCAGGCGGATCTTGCGGCGGCGGTCCCAGTGGATGTGGAAGAGACCGAGAAAGACGCGAAAAATGTCCGCGTCGAGCTGGGCGGGCACAGGAAAGGTATGTGAGCGCGTATGCGTTTCAAACCCAGCGTAACGGATTGTCAGCGTCAGGGTACGCGCTTCGAGGCCGGCCTCGCGCAGACGCTTGCAGGCCTTCTGCGAAAGGTGGCTGAGCATCGCTTCGAGCGCGTGCGAGTCGCCCGTATCTTCTCCGAAAGTGTGATTCTGCGAGATGGACTTCGGCTCGGCGTCGATCACAAATTCGTAGGAGTCGCCGCCGCGGGCCTTGCGGTGCAGTGCGGTTCCCCACTGGCCGAAGATTTTCTCCAGCTTTTCCTGTGGGAGGGCGGCAAGCTGTTCCACCGTCTGGACGCCGAGTGCGTGCAGCGCCCGCTCGGTGACCTCGCCAATTCCGGGAACTTTCCGCACCGGGAGCGGCGCCAGGAATCTCTCCTCGCTTCCGGGAGGCACCCAGAGCAGGCCGCGCGGCTTCGCTTGATCGGAGGCGACTTTTGCCACGAGGCGGGTGGCAGCGAGGCCGCCGGAGCAAGGGAGCTTCGTCACGCGCGAGATTTCCAAGAGGAGCTTGTGTGCGGCGGAAAGTGGCGGGCCGTGCAGGCGCTGCGTTCCGGAAAGGTCGAGATATGCTTCATCGATTGAGACCATCTCGACGACCGGGGAAAACTTCGCCAGAATTGTGGCGATGCGGTCGCTCCAAAGTGCGTACTTCGCGTGATTGCCGTCGAGAAAGACACCGTGCGGGCAGAGGCGCCCCGCCGTGCGCAGCGGCATAGCCGAATGAATGCCGAACTTGCGCGCTTCATAGCTCGCCGCCGTGACTACACCGCGTTCGTCGGGCCGGCCTCCGACGACCACTGGCTTGCCGCGCAGATCCGGCCGATCGAGGAGTTCGACCGAGACGAAAAACGCATCCATGTCCACGTGGAGGATGGAGGATTCGGCTGGCAGAATTGCTTCCGTGTGTTTGCCCCGGAATCGAGCCAATTGAGCCATGGAGAGTTCTTCGAGGGAAGAGTACGCCGGATGGGGCGCGGCTACAACTTGCTGCCGGTTCGTTCGGCCGCGATGACGCGGGGGATGCCGGCGAGGTCGTTGGTCCCGCTGATGTTTGTCCACTTCTGGCCATCGAAGAGCGGGCGCACGGCGGGCAAGCTATTGTGGCCGAGCTCCAGGACGAGAACGCCGCCCGGTTTCAGTCGCGCTGCTGCTTGCATAAGGAGTGCGGCGTAAAGTTCGTAACCTTCTTCGCCGCCAAAGAGCGCCGGTTCTGGCTCATGCTCGCGCACCTCGCGCTGCAGGGCCCCAGCGTCGCGCCGCCCGACGTACGGCGGATTGCTGACGATGAGATCGAACAGCCGTGACCGGTGATGGGTGGCTGGTGAGTGGTTCGGCGCTTCGGGCACGGCGTGCCGTGCCCCCATGTCGGAAGCGGCAATTCCGTCGAGGAGGCTGGATTCGAGGAAATGGATGCGATTGGAGACGCCATGGCGTTCGGCGTTGCGGCGGGCGACCGTCAACGCAGCGGGGGAAATGTCGGTCGCGAGGATCTCCGCTGCGGGCAATTCTATTGCGAGTGCGATGGCGATGCAGCCGGAGCCAGTGCCAACATCGGCGATCCTCAATCCCTCGCCTGTTGTTTTTCGAGGGCGGGCGGCGCGAATCTCGCGCAGGGCGAGCCGGTCAAGCGCGACTTCGACGACGTGTTCGGTCTCGGGGCGGGGAATCAGCACACCCGGCGTGACCTCGAATTCGAGGCCCCAGAACTCCTGCTTTCCAGTGAGATATTGTGTCGGCTCGCCAGCGGCGCGGCGCGCAACCAGCTCGAAATACCGCTCTGCCAGGCTGGGCGCGAGCGGCTCCTCTGGATGTGCGTAGATCCAGGAACGGTCGCGCCCGAGCGCATGAAGGAGCAATATCTCCGCCGCGAGGGTGTACGAAGGGACTTGCGCCTCGCGCAGTTGCGCGATTGCGTGCTTCAGCGCTGTGCGCACATCCTGCGATTGCACAACTTCGCTCAACCGATCAGCCTCTCTTTCTGTCCGCCGCTGGCCTCGTGACGACCTAGCGCGATTCCGCCGCCGGCATAGGCATAGCTTCCCACGGCGAGCCCGCCAAAGGCATAGTTCCCTACCGCACAGCCGCCCAGGGCCCACCAGCCGACCGCGCCACCGCCCACCGCAAACAGCCCTAACGTCACGCCGCTGAGGGCAAAAGCGCCCAGCGCCAGGCCGCCAATGGCGACAACACCGACGGCAATTCCTCCGATGGCGATCACGCCGGTTGCGCGGCCGCCGAAGGCAATGATGCCGTGCGGCGCTGCACCCAAAGCCAAAAGCGGGAGTCCCGCGATTCGCGCAGTGGACTCGTAAGGTTGAGGGATTACTCGCAAGATGTTGCCCAGTCCCACGGAAAACAAGATGACCGCGGGAATGAACCACGCAAGGTGGCGCGGGGCCGAGCGCGAGAGCAGCGTTGCGTTCAATCTCCGCATCCAGACAGGGCCGGGGGATGAGCCTTGTCGCGTCAGCATGGCGATCTCCTTTCGTTTTTACGCTTCGGCAAGTTCCTGCTTGAGCCGCTCGGCTTCGTAGTGCGTGACGAGTCCGTCCACCAGCGCGCCGAGTTTTCCGTCCATCACGTCGGTCAACTGATGCAGTGTAAGCCCGATGCGGTGGTCGGTCACGCGGTTCTGGGGGAAATTGTAGGTGCGGATTTTTTCCGAGCGGTCGCCCGTTTTGATCTGGCCGCGGCGTTCGGCGGCAATGGCTGCATGCTGTTTTTCCTGCTCCATCTCATAGAGGCGCGCGCGCAGAACGCGCATCGCCTTTGCGCGATTTTTGATCTGTGATTTTTCGTCCTGCTGGGAGACGACGAGATTCGTCGGGATGTGCGTGATGCGCACGGCGGAGTAGGTCGTGTTCACGGACTGGCCGCCCGGGCCGGAGGAACAAAATGTATCCACCCGCAGATCCTTGGGCTCGATCTTGATGTCAATCTCATCGGCTTCCGGAAGCACGGCGACGGTTGCGGCGGAAGTGTGAATGCGGCCCTGCTGCTCGGTGGCGGGCACGCGCTGCACCCGGTGGACGCCGCTTTCGTATTTCAGTTTGGAATAAACTTTTTTCCCTTGAATAGCCGCGACAATCTCTTTGAGTCCGCCGAGTGAGGAGGGCGAGCTCTCCAGCACTTCCACGCGCCATCCCTGCGTTTCCGCGTAGCGCGAATACATGCGGTAGAGCTCGCCGGCGAAGAGTGCAGCCTCGTCGCCGCCGGTGCCGGCGCGAATCTCCACGATAACGTTCTTTTCGTCGTTGGGGTCTTTCGGGAGCAGCAACAGCTTCAGCTCGCGCTCGACCCTCTCCATGCGTTCCGCGAGGTGTTTTTCTTCCTCGTGGGCGAGCTGCTTCATCTCCGAGTCTTCCGCCTCCTGGACCATTTGCCGCGCTCCGGCCAGATCTTTTTCGATTTGTTTGTACTCACGGTGTTTGTGCACGATCTCTTCCAGCTCGGCATGGGCCTTGGCGAGCTTCTGGAAACGGGCCGAATCGTCGGTCACTCCGGGATCGGAGAGCTGCTGTGTCATCTCCTGGTAGCGTACGTCGAGCAGATCCAATTTTTCCGACAATGTCAAAACAGCCATGGCAAGTCCTTTTTCAAAACGAAACTCGAAAAACAAAATTTGAAATGCATGCACACGCGGAAACAGGTTGACTCCGGTGGCTGGAGTTCTTTGTGGGCGAGCTAATAAAAAGCGGCGTACATCGGATTACTCTGTGTCCAGAATAGCGCCGAATGCGATCTTTCGCAAACCGAGCGAGTGCGGTTGCCCCCGCGTGGTCCGCTGTACTACGATGCGGCAAGTATGAGCGAAGGTGCAAGCCCAGCATTGCAGGAGAACACCGAGCCGCTGCGCGCGGCGGCGCCGGAAGCCGACGCGGGGTTCCTGTGGGATTTCTGGTATCCGGCGCTGCGCAGCGAGGCCATTCGCGGCCAGCAACTCGTGACGGCGATGCTCCTCGAAGTGCCCCTCGTTCTGGGACGCACCACCCAAGGCCGCGCATTTGCCATGCGCGATTCCTGCCCGCACCGCGGCATGCCGCTCTCCTACGGCCGATTCGACGGGCAAACGGTCGAGTGCTGCTATCACGGCTGGCAGTTTGATGCCTGCAGCGGCCGTTGCATTGAAATTCCGTCGCTCACCAGCCAGGACAAAGTCAAAGTTGAGCGTATTTCCGCCGGGCATTTTCCTTGCGCGGAGCGGGATGGATACGTGTGGGTATATATGATGGCGCCGAATTCCAGGCTGCCCGACGCGTTACTGACGGCGCCGGCGCTGCCCGTTTTCAGCGAGAAGTACAAGATCACGCATCTGGCGTGCGATCTGACGTCACACATCGATCACGGCATCATCGGCCTGATGGACCCGGCGCACGGGCCGTTCGTTCACCAATCCTGGTGGTGGCGCAGCCGCCGCAGCATCCACGAAAAAGAGAAGCAGTTCGAGCCGATTCCGAACGGTTTTCGGATGAGCCCGCACACGCCGTCATCGAACAGCGCGCCGTACAAGATCCTCCGCCGCATGACGGGCCAACCGACGACGACGATGATTGATTTCGTTCTGCCGAATATACGGCTTGAGGAAATTCGCAGCGGCCGTTTGTGGCTTTCGAGCCGGGCGACGGTTACCCCGGTGCGGCGCGATCTTTGCCGAATCGATTTTGTCGCGGCGTGGAATGTTATGACGTGGGCGTCGCCCATCGTTCTGCCGATCTTTCATTTCTTTGGGAAGCGTTTTCTGCGGCAGGATCAGGAAACGATGATCCAGCAGGCCGAAGGATTGAAGCACAGCCCCCGCCTGATGCTGATTGATGACGCCGACCGTCCGGCGAAGTGGTATATCGCCTTGAAGGCGAATCTGCTGGAAGCGCGGCGCACGGGTGCGCCGATGGTGCATCCGATGGCAGGGCCGGTTACTCTGCGATGGAGGAGTTGACGGCCCTGCGATGGCCGTCATCCTGGCTGAGTTCCGGCCTGTCTTGCCGGAACGGAATCAAACGATCTCTCTTACTACCGCAATTTCTCCAGATCGAACCTGGCGGCAACTTTCTGGCCATCCGGTGCGATCACTTCCACCACCGCTCCGGAAGAGGCGACATCCTTCGCGTTGTATTGGAGCCAGACCTGCGCCCCCGCTAGTCCGCCGGACAACTCGCTGTCGCGAAAGAAAATAGGCTCTCCATAAGTCCCGACGGATTCAATCGTTTCGTCCTTTTGGGAGAGCCGGAACTGAAAATCCTTCCAGAAATCCGCCGGCCGGGTCGTAATGCCTTGTTCTGGCCCGGAATCTTTCGAGGGGCGCTGGGATTCGATCTCGCCATAAGACGCCGTGAGTTCGATGCGGATGCGCACGCGAATGAAGTCACCGCGGTCTTTATAGTCCTGCGCGGCTTGCTGTGCGCTGTAGCCCGCGGTGCGTTGGCGCGAGATGTCCACCACCTGCGCGTACGGGGTGAGCAGCTCGACCTCCGAAATGTAGGGCCCCTTCTTCGGCAGCGAAAAGTGTTTTACATAGGAG
>JBGQHF010000066.1:0-18591 GCA_041497835.1 Terriglobia bacterium | reverse complement strand
GTGCTGCGGCGAATGCCGGGAAACGGCGATGGAAGCAAGAGCGGATGAGGGCTGGAAGTACGAGCGCACGGAGCGGCGCATTGCGCGGTGGACGCTGGTTCTCGGCGCAGCGGCGGGTGCGCTGACGTTTGCGTTGTATACGTGGCGCTGGGGGCTGGGGCTTTTTGTGGGAGCGGTGCTGGCGTGGGTCAATTTCCGCTGGCTCAAGGACGCCATCGATGCTTTGATAAAGCTCTCGATCGTGCGAGCGGATGTGGAAAAGCCGCGGGTGTCAGCGTGGACCTGGGTGCGTTTCTTTGGCCGGTACGCCTTGATTGGTCTAATCGTGTATGTTATTTTTGTGGGTCTTAACATTCCCGTTTTGAGCATGTTGGCAGGGTTGTGCGCTCTGGGGGCCGCGACGATGGCGGCGAGTGTGTACGAAATCCTGCGTCCGGCGGAATAGAGAATGGAACAACACGTAAGCTGGCTTACGCACGTCGTCAATCACTACCTGGGACATTTCGCGCTGGCGCTCCTCGCGGTGCTGCACATCCGCCCCACCAATCCCGCGACGCCGATTCCGGAACATGTGGTGATGTCGGTGGTTGTGCTGATCCTCGGCACGCTGCTGGCTCTTTTTCTTCGGGCGAGGCTGTCCGTGGAGCGGCCCGGCGGCGCGCAACAGGTAGCGGAGATGCTGCTGACGAATCCGATGGGATTCGGCATTCGCGATCTTCTCGACGAGAATGCGGGCCACGGAGGACGCAAATTTATTGCCTTCACGGGCGGGATTACAATTTTCATCCTGCTCGCGAATCTCCTGGGCGTTGTCCCCTTGTTCAGCTCGCCGACCGGGGAAAAGAGCGTGCCGCTCGCCTGCGCACTGCTTACGTTTGTTTACTTCAACTGGCAGGGGATGCGGCATCACGGGCCGCTCGGATATGCGAAGAGTTTTGCAGGGCCTGTCTGGTGGCTATCCGAATTGATCTTCCCCGTAGAAATCATCAGCACCACCGCGCGCGTGCTCTCGCTTACGGTGCGGCTCTGGGCGAATATCTTTGCGAGCGATCTGATCTATGCGCTTTTCCTTGGGTTGCTATTGCAGCCCGTCGTCTGGGCGCAGTCCAAGAGCGGGGTACTGGCCGTCGTGCTGGGAATTTTTCCAGCGCTAATTCCGCTGGTTTTCATTGCGCTGCATATTTTCGTTTCGGTGATCCAGGCCTACGTGTTTACGGTCCTGCCGTCCATCTATCTGGGATTGGCGACGGCCGAGGAGCACTAGCCGCAAATTTGTATGCCTTCCGTGTGAGCCCGGTTGCACGACGAAGATCCGGTAACCACCTCCGGTCGGCAATTCTAAGGAGGCAGTGATGAAAAAAGCGACGGTTGTGTTGGTCGCGCTCGTGGCGGTGCTGCTGGTAGCGCCGGCCGCGTTCGCGCAGGGTGCAGACGCAGCAGCGGCCGGGAGTAAGGGATGGATGGCAATCGCGGCAGCGTTCGGCATGGCAGTAGCAGCGTTCGGCTGCGCACTCGGGCAGTCGAAGGTGGCATCAGCAGCCTGCGAAGGCATGGCGCGGAATCCAGGAGCGGCCGGCGCGATCCGCGCGTCGATGATTCTCGGACTGGTGTTCATTGAGACGCTCCTCCTATTCACGTTGCTCATCGTATTCGTGAAGATCTAGGATCGAAGAAAGCGTTTTTGGAAAGGCCCGGGGGCGAAAGCTTCCGGGCCTTTTGTTTTTTGGGGGGACAGGGTTCGGGAGATCCCCCGTCGCTGCGCTCCTCGGGATGACGATCCTGATCGGAGCGTCAGCGGCCGAGGAGACCGGGCTGGGAGGCGAAGCCGATGACCTGGTTAGGGAATAGGCCGAAGTAAACGGTGCCGAGGGCGCAGATGGTGAGGACGAGTGTGACGCCGACGGGAAATGGCACGCGGGCGACTTCCTCGTGGGGCTCGCGCATGTACATCGCGACGATGAGGCGGAGGTAATAGTAGGCGCCGATGACGCTGTTGACGGCCATCAGGACCGCGAGCCAGATGAGGTGCGACTGGAGCGCAGCCTTGAAGATGTAGAACTTGCCGAAGAAGCCGGCCGTAACCGGGAGACCGAGGAGCGAGAGGAGAAAGAGGCTGAGTGCGGCAGCGGCGAAGGGCTGGCGCTGGCCGAGGCCGGCGTAGTCGTCGAGCGAGAGATGCTTTTCGCCGGCGCCGCCGAGATGGGCGACGACGGTGAAGGCTCCCAGCTTCACGAGGGCGTAGGCGAGAAGGTAGAAGAGGATGGCGGCGAGGCCGATCTCGTTGCGGGCGGCGAAGGCCACGAGGATGTAGCCGGCATGGGCGATGGAGCTGTAGGCGAGCATGCGCTTGACGTTGGTCTGCACGAGAGCGCCGAGATTGCCGGTGAACATGGTGAGCGCGGCGAGTATCCAGAAGGCCCAGAGCCAGAAGTCGGCGGCGGCGGGAACGGTGGCGAAGATGCGCAGGAGGAGCGCGAAGGCGGCGGCCTTGGGTCCGGCGGAGAAAAGCGCGGTGACGGGAGTGGGAGCGCCTTCGTAAACGTCGGGCGTCCAGACCTGGAAGGGAGCGGCGGCGACCTTGAAGGCGAGGCCGATGAGTATGAGGGCGAGGCCGAGCTTGAGGAGAGTGCTGGAAGGATCGACGGATTCCATTTGCGGCAGGAAAGTAGTGCCGGTGACGCCGTAAACCAGCGCGATGCCGTAGAGAAAGAAGGCGGTGGCGAACGAGCCGAGGAGGAAATACTTCATCGCGGATTCACCGGCCTGGAGCGAATCGCGATGGTAGCCGGCAAGGACGTAGCTGGAGATGGAGCTCATCTCGAGTCCGATGAAGGCGGTGAGGAGCTCCTGGGCGGAAGAGAGAACGCCCATGCCGGCGGCGGCGAAGAGGACCAGGGCGAAGAATTCGGCAGGGGCGAGGCGCTCGCGCTCGAGATAGGAAGAGGAGCCGAGGAGAACGAGGAAGACGACCAGGCCGATGAGCAGATGGAAGAAGACGCTGAAGCCGTCGGCGCGCATGAGGCCGTTGAAGGCCGTGCCGGGATAGAGGAACGGAAAGGCCGCGGCCATGGTGCCCGCGGCGGAGGCGAGAAGGGCGAAGAACGAAAGAACCTGGCGGTTGCGGACGAACGGCTGTAGAAACATGAGCAGCGTTCCGCCGGCACAGAAGATGAGCTCCGGCAGGACACGCAGAAAGTCTTCGCGCAGGGGAAACATTTAGCGGTTGCCGGACCTTTCGAGAGAAGTTTGGGGCGTCGCCGAAACAGGTGAACGGGGACTCGTGCCGGTTAAGCCAGGGTTCCTCAACTGCGTGCCGGCAAAATGTGCCCGCTCCTCGCTCGGAATGACGCCGTGCGTGGACACGGGAGAAAGGTCCCGCGTAGCTGCGCTCCTCGGGATGACGATCCTCATCCGATGGTCAGCTTCATAGGCCTGCGGCCGGTTCATTTGTTCCAGGACGTGGTCGCAGGAGGCGGCGAAGCGGCGGGTGAAGTCCACCGAGCCGATACCCATCCAGAGCGTTACAAAGGCGAGCGTGACGAGAATCCATTTTTCGCGCGCGGATATGTCGGGCAGGGCCTTGTTTTTTTCGGCGGTGACCTCTCCGAAGAAGACGCGCTGGTAGGACCACAGCAGATAGCCAGCGGAGAGGATGACTCCGAGCGCAGCCCACGCGGCCCAGCGCGCGTGAACCTGATAGGTGCCGAGAAGAATGAGGTATTCGCCGACGAAGCCATTGAGCATGGGCAAGCCGAGGGAAGAGAGCGCGACGAAGAGAAAGAAGGCCGCAAGGCGCGGCATGGGCGTGGCCAGTCCGCCGAATTCGGAGATTTCGAATGTGTGGCGGCGTTCATAGAGCATGCCGACGAGGAGGAAAAGCGCTCCGGTGGAAATGCCGTGGTTGAGCATCTGGTAGACCGCGCCCTGCATGGAGATGGGGTGGAACGCGAAGATGCCGAGAACGACGAAGCCGAGATGGCTGACGCTGGAATAGGCGACGAGCTTCTTGAGGTTGGGCTGGACGAGGGCGACGAGCGCGCCGTAGATGATGCCGATGATGGCCAGCGCCGCGACGAGGGGCGCCGCGCGGCGCGAAGCGTCCGGGAAGAGCGGCAAGCAGAAGCGGATCATGCCGTAGGTGCCCATCTTGAGGAGGACGCCGGCGAGAATGATGGAGCCGGCGGTGGGCGCTTCGACGTGGGCGTCGGGCAGCCAGGTGTGGAGCGGGAAGAGAGGCACTTTGATGGCGAAGGCGAGGAAAAAGGCGGAGAAGAGGAGGAGCTCCGCGCGGGGCGTGAGCGTGAGGAAGCCGCCCTGGAGAAGATTCTGGATAGTGGGGAGGTCGAAGGTGCCGCTGATAGTGTAAAGCCAAACGATACCCACGAGCATGAGGATGGAGCCGGCCATGGTATAGAGAACGAACTTGACGGCGGCGTAGATGCGGCGCTCGTGGCCCCAAATGCCGATGAGGAAATACATCGGGAGGAGCATCACCTCCCAGAAGAGGAAGAAGAGAAAGAGGTCGAGAGAGAGGAAGACGCCGACGAGGCCGACCTCCAGCAGCAGGAGCATCACAAAAAATTCCTTGACGCGGTGCTGGATGCCCTTCCACGAGGCCAGAATGGAGACCGAGGTCAGGAACGTGGTCAGGATGACGAGGAAGAGGCTGATGCCGTCCACGCCGAGGTGATAGTTGATGGGCGGAGAGGCGATCCAGCGGCGGAACTCTTCGAGATGGTAGCCGGAAGAGCCGACCGGCACGCCGGGGATCGCCAGAAGCGATAGGACGAATTCGGCGAGGGAAACGGCGAGGGCAAGGCGGCGAATCCATTCGTGATCTTCGGCGCGGAGGAGCAAAAGAGCGAGCGCCCCGATGGCGGGGAAGAAGATGAGAATCGTGAGCAGATGACCGCCGGGCATGAGTGTGGCGAACTCCATCTCAGGGCACCAATCCAAGGGCCGGTTTCAAGAGCGGCCAAAAAATAATGCCGATGACCAGCAACGCGCCGATGACAACCCAGACGGCGTAGCTGCGCGTGTTGCCGGAATGCACGCGGCGGAGGCGGTCGCCGAGAGCAGTTGCGCCGTTGGCGACGCCGTTCACGGCGCCGTCAATGCCGCGGGCGTCGAGGCTTTGCCAGAGAATGTTGTCCGAGATCCAGACCAGCGGGCGAACAATGACGGCGGCGTAGAACTCGTCCACATAATATTTGTTGAGGAGTGTGGTGTAGGCGCCCCGGAACGAGTTGGCGATGTTATCGGCGGCGCCGGGCTTGCTTATGTAGAGCCAGAAAGCGATGAAAAAGCCTGCGAGAGCGGTGAAGACAGCGACGCCGGCGAGGGTGAGCTCTAAGGAGTGCGCGGCGGCTCCCTCTGCGCCGGCAGCTTCTGCGTGGCCGAAGACGGGAGCCAAGAAAGCGGAGAAATGATCGGGGCCGCCGAAAAAGGAGGGTGCGGCGAACCAGCCGCCGGCGACGGAGAGCACGGCGAGGATCATCAGCGGAATGAGCATGCTTCTGGGCGATTCGTGGACGTGAACTTGATGCTCGTCGAAGCGTTGCGCGCCGTGGAAAGTGAGGAAGATGAGACGGAACATGTAGAAGGCTGTCATTAAGGCGCTGGTGAGGCCGATGGCGTAGAGAATGCGGCCGCCCGTTTCATTTTGAAAAACGTTGAAGAGGATGGCGTCTTTGCTGAAAAAGCCGGAGAAGCCGGGCGCGCCGGTGATCGCAAGAGTGCCCATGAGCATGGTGAGCCAGGTCCAGCGGATTTTCTTGCTGAGGCCGCCCATGTGGCGGATGTCCTGCTCGCCGCCAATGGCGTGGATGACGCTGCCCGCGGCGAGGAAGAGGAGCGCTTTGAAGAAGGCGTGGGTCATCAGGTGGAAGATGCCCGCGGTAAACGCGCCGACGCCGCAAGCCAGGAACATGTAGCCGAGCTGGCTGACGGTGGAGTAGGCGAGAACTTTCTTGATGTCGGTCTGGACGAGGCCGATGGTGGCGGCGAAAAAGGCGGTGACGGCGCCGACGCAGGCGACAACGAGCATGGCGGTGGGCGCTTGCGTGAAGAGGACGTGCGAGCGGGCCACGACGTACACGCCAGCGGTGACCATCGTGGCAGCGTGGATGAGCGCGCTGACGGGAGTGGGACCCTCCATGGCGTCGGGCAGCCAGACGTAGAGTGGGATCTGGGCGGATTTTCCGATGGCGCCCATGAAGAGAAGGAGGCAGGCGGCCGTGAGGATGCCGACCTGGCCGAGTCTATCCGCGGGCATGTCGCTGGCCATGGCGAAGAGGGGCTTGAAGTCCAGCGTTCCGAAGGTGCGGAAGAGCAGGAACATGCCGAGCATGAAGCCGAAGTCGCCGATGCGGTTGACGATGAATGCTTTCTTGCCGGCGTCGGAAGCGGACTTTTTCAGGAAGTAGAAGCCGATAAGGAGATAGCTCGAGAGGCCGACGCCTTCCCAGCCGACGAAGAGCAGGACGTAGTTGGCGGCAAGGACCAGGATGAGCATGAAGAACATGAAGAGATTGAGATAGGAGAAGAAGCGGTAGTAGCCGCCTTCGTGGGCCATGTAACCGGTGGCATAGATGTGGATGAGCCAGCCGACACCGGTGACGACCAGAAGCATGACGAGGGTGAGCTGGTCCACCTGGAGGTCGAAGCCGGCGCGGAAATTGCCAGCGGCGATCCAGGTGAAATATTGCTGAACCCAGGGAATTTCTTTGGGCGAGAGCTGGAGAAACTCGCGCATGAGCTCGAGGACGGCGAGGAAGGAGAGGCCCGTGGAAGAGAGGGCTACGGCGCTGACGGCGGAGTTTTTCCATTTCGCGCCGAAGAGGCCGCTGGCGGCCGCTCCGAGGAGCGGCAGGAGCGGGATGATCCAGAGATGGGTGAGGATGAGCATCAGAATTTCAGCAGGTCCATGCGCTCGACGTTGAGCGAGCGGCGGTTGCGCGCGATCAAGATAATGATTCCCATGCCGACGGCGGCTTCGGCTGCGGCGACCACGATGACAAAGAGAACAAAGACCTGGCCATCGAGCTTGCCGAGGGCCCGGCTGAAGGCGACGAAGGCGAGGTTGACGGCGTTGAGCATGAGCTCGATGGACATGAAAATCGTGATGACGTTGCGCTTGAAGATGAACGCGATGACGCCGAGGCCGAAGAGGATGGCGCTGAGAACCAGGTAGTAGCTCGTGGGGACCATGGTCAGCGGTTCTCCCGCTGGGCGAGAACCAGCGCGCCCAGAATCGCGATAAGGATGAGGAACGAGGTCAACTCGAAGGGAAAGACAAACTCCCGGAAAAGCAGCGTGGCGAGAGAGCGCGTGGAAGCGGCGCCCGAAGGAGCTGCCGCATCTGTCGCCAGCGGCGCGGACTTCAAGACGGCGGCGGCGAGAAAGCCGGTGAGCGCGACTCCGAGGGGGATGCCGGCGGTGCCGGCGAGGCGCGAGAGATGCGTGTGCTCCTCTTCGCCGGCATTGAGAAGCATGATGACGAAGACGAAGAGAACCATGATGGCGCCGGCGTAAACGATGATCTGGACGGCGGCGACGAATTCCGCGCCGAGAAGGAGATAGAGGCCGGCGAGCGAGACCATCACGACGATGAGCGAGAGGGCGCTGCGAATGGGATGGCTGGCGAGGAGGAGGCTCACAGCGCCGGCAACGGCCAGCGCGGCGAGAAGGAAGAAGAGGATGAGTTGCGGAGTCATGCCGAGTGCTTCCTTAAAAGGATCATTGGGAGCCCCACTTGAGGATGAAGAAGCTCGTCAAAAGGACGTTGGCGATGGAAATCGGCAAGAGGAGCTTCCAGCCGATGGACATGAGCTGGTCGTAGCGGAAACGAGGGAGCGTGCCGCGCACCCAGACGTAAATGAACAAGAAAAGGAAAACCTTGGAGAGAAACCAGAGGGGTCCCTGGATGAAGGTGTTCACTTCGGGAACGACGGCAAAGAGTGCGGCCAAAGCGCAAAGGATGATGCCGATGACCGGGAGAACAATCCTGCCGAGAAGGGTGGAGTAGCGCAAGCCGTCCCAGATGACAAAGAGGCCGAAGGCAGCGAAGAGAACGCTGGGAAGGAATTGTGTCCACGCCCAAAGTGGTGTAGCAGGGAAGGGAGAGAGCCAGCCGCCGAAAAAGAGGATGGTGGCGAGGCAGGAGACGGTGACCATGTTCGCGTATTCGCCCATGAAAAACATGGCGAACTTGAAGCTGGCGTATTCGGTGTGGAAGCCGGCGACGAGCTCGGATTCGGCTTCGGGGAGATCGAAAGGCGCGCGATTGGTCTCCGCGATGGCGGCGGTGAAGTAACAGAAGAAACCGAGAATCTGGGGAAACGGGCCGGCCAAGAGGTTCCAGCGGGGGAGGAAGCCCCAGAGCGTGCGGCCGGACTGGGCGGTGATGATGTCGCGCAGACTAAAACTGCCGGCCAGGAGGATGACGCCGACGACGGACATGGTGAGAGCGAGTTCGTAGCTGATCATCTGCGCGGAACTGCGCAGGCCGCCGAGGAGCGAATATTTGGAATTGGAGGACCATCCCGCGAGGGCGATGCCGTACACGCTGAGAGCAGTGATGGCGAACAGCACGAGCAGGCCGATGTTCAGGTCGGCGATGCCCAGATTCGTTTCGTGGCCAAACAGGCGTATAGAATCCGGGCCGAAGGGGATGACGGCGATGGAGGTCAGTGCGAGACCCAGCGCCAGAAACGGCGCGAGGAAATACACAAGGCGGTCGGCGGCCGCGGGAGTCGGGTCTTCCTTGAATAGAAATTTGAGGCCGTCGGCGAGCGGCTGGAGCAGCCCGTGCGGGCCGACGCGATAGGGTCCCCATCGCGACTGTATGTGGGCGATGACCTTGCGCTCGAACCAGGAGAGGTAGGCGAGCACGGTGAGAACGATCAAGAGCAGAAAAACGCTCTTGACGAATGCAGCGAGGAGAAAAGCGTGCTGGGAGAGGAAGCTCATGGCTGGGCTTCGCCCTCCGGGAGCGAATGGATCATGGTGCAGAAGCGGCCGAGGGAGCCGCTGGTGAAAAGCGTGTCGTGGGCGGAGAAGACGAGGCCGGCAGGGAGATCGTAGGGGGCGCGGCCGTTGCGCGAGAGGGCGATGCGGGCGGGTTCGGCGCCGCCGGTGAGGAGTCCGGCCTGAGAAACATCATAGGCGGGAACAGCTTTGCGGATTTCGGCGAATACGGCTTCGGGCGCGCGGAAATGGAATGCTTTGCCGTGACCGAGCTTTTCCATTTGATGAGAGAGGATGCGGAGGAGATCGAAGTCGGAGCGTGGGCCCATGACTTCGGCGGCTTTGTGGAGAAGCTGGATTTCGCCGGCGGTGTTGGTAACGGTGCCGTCTTTTTCGTAGGCGGAAGCGGCCGGGAAAACGATGTCGGCGAGTTGCGCGGTCTCGGTGAGGAAGAGCTCATGGACGATGAGGAGCTCGAGATTGCCGCGGCTGGGGCCGCGCCGGAGGAAATGCTTCAAGGGATTCGCGCCGACCACGTAGAGCGCTTTGAGCTTGTTGCCGTGGGCGGCTTCGATCATCTGCGGGGCGCTGAGGCCGGGCTTGGAGGAGAGGACGCATCCCCAGAGTTTTTCGAACGATTCGCGGGCGCGGGGATCGTCCACGTGCGCGTAGCCGGGGAGGCGGTCCGGGAAGAGGCCCATGTCGGCAGCGCCACGGGAATTGGCGTAATCGCCGAGAGCCATGTAGCGGACGCGGCCGGGAAGTCTTGAGCCGAAGGCGACGAGTTGTGCGATGGCCGAGCCGGATAACTCCGCGCCGAAGACGACGGCGATTTCGAGCTCGGCTTCGAGCCGTGCCTTGAGCGCGGTCAATTCGGCAACGAGCGCCGTGGGAAGCTGCTCCTGTCCGGTGGCGAGCCAGCGGGCGGCGGCGGGTTCCTGGCCCGCGCCGAGCTTGATGAATTGAGTTGCTTTGCGGCGGAGCTTGATGTCGCGGGCATTCAGGATGTAGAGGCGCGCGTCGTTGTGGCGGATGGCGGAGCGAATCTGCCAGCCGGCGAGCGGATTCTGCTCTGTCGGGTCGTTGCCGATGAGGAGAACGGCCTTGGCCTGTTCGAGATCGCCCATGGTGAGCTGCTCCCCGGCGGATTTTTCGCCGAGGGCGGTGATGAGGCCGGCGTAATCGGCGGTACGATGATGGTCGATGTTGTTGGTGCCGAAGGTGGCGCGGGCGAAGCGCTGGAAGAGATAGTTTTCCTCGTTCGCAGTGCGATTGGAGCCGATGAAGCCGATGGAATCGGGCCCTGCTGCGTCGAGCACCCCTTTCAGTTTCGTTGCGGCGGCCTGCGCGGCTTCTTCCCAGGAGACGGGATAGAGCTTGTCGCCCTTGCGAAGGAGCGGCTGTAGGATGCGCTCGGGGTGCGTGGTGAAGTCGAAGCCGAAGCGGCCCTTCACGCAGAGAAAATCTTTGTTGATGCCGGAGAGGTCGCGGTTGTTGGCGCGAAGAATTTCGTGGTTGCGGACGCTGAGCGTGGTTTTGCACCCGTTCGAACAGTGCGCGCAGACCGTGGAGACATACTGCATCTCCCAGGGGCGGGTTTTGTAGCGGTAGGTGCCGGAGGTGAGCGCGCCCACGGGGCAGATGTCGATGCACATGCCGCATTCTTCGCACTCGAGGTGATCAGCGTGGTTGGGGATGATGACGCTGTTGGCGCCGCGCATGCCCACGCCGAGGGCCTTCACGTCCATGCCTTCATCACAGACGCGCACGCAGCGGAAACAGAGAATGCAGCGCGGGGCGTCGTAATAGACGAGGTCCGACCACTTTTCCTCGGGGCGGTGTTTTTTTTCTTCCACGAACCGGCTGGAGTCCGCGCCGTAGCGGAAGACCATGTCCTGGAGCTCGCACTCGCCGCCTTTGTCGCAGACGGGGCAGTCGAGCGGATGATTGGTCAGAAGAAATTCGAGCATGGCCTTGCGCGCGCCGCGTACCTGCTCGGTGTCCGTGCGCACGATCATGCCTTCGGTGGCGACGAGGGTGCACGCGGTCTGGAGCTTGGGTGCTTTCTCGACTTCGACGAGGCACATGCGGCAGGCGGCCTGGAGTGATAAGCCGGGGTAGTAGCAGAAGGACGGAACTTCGGTGCCGATGCGGCGGGTGGCTTCGATGACCAGTGTGCCCGGCGCGACCTGGACTTCGCGGTCGTTGATCTTCAGCGTGATGATCTTCTGGTCGGCCATATTTATCTTGCGTTCGCTGAAAAAGTATCTTCCAAGGTCACCCGGGCGAGGAAAGGAATCCTTTCGCCCTCACTATGCCTGTGAACTAGAGATTCCTCGCCGCCCCGATGGATACCATCGGGCCTCCTCGGCATGACAGCCTAAATTTTTCTCAGCATCCTCCTAACGGGCTCCGACAAGAAATTCGGCCGGTTTGTAGGCGCAGCGGCCGTTCAAGTGTTCCTCGAATTCGTGGCGCCACTTGCTGACGATGCTGATGGTGGGCATGGCCGCAGCGTCGCCGAGCGGGCAGAAGGTGCGGCCGAGCATGTTTTTGGCGAGCTCGCCGACCATGTTGATGTCTTCGGGGCGGCCTCCGCCGGCGTGGAAGCGCTCGAGCATCTTGCGCAGCCAGGCGGTGCCTTCGCGGCAGGGGATGCACCAGCCGCAAGACTCATGCGCGTAGAACTGCATGATGCGGCGGGCCAGGTCCACCATGCAGACGGATTCGTCCACGACGACCATTCCGCCGGAGCCGAGCATGGAGCCGGCTTTGGCGACGGAGTCGTAGTCCATGGGGATGTCGATTTCGTCGGCATTGAGGAGCGGGCAAGAACTGCCGCCGGGGATGACCGCCTTGAGTTTCTTGCCGCCGGGAATGCCGCCGGCGACTTCGTCGATGAAGCGCTTCATGTTGAAGCCGAGGGGGACTTCGTAGATGCCCGGCTTCGCGACGTTGCCGGAAACGCAGACGAGGCGCGTGCCCCCGTTTTTCGGCGTGCCCCGGGCGGCGTAGGCTTCGCCGCCTTCGCGCAGGATGGCGGGGACGGCACTGAGCGTTTCGACGTTGTTGATGATCGTCGGGCAGCCATAGAGGCCGACGACGGCGGGGAAGGGCGGCTTGATCCGAGGGTAGCCGCGCTTGCCCTCGAGGGATTCCATCAGAGCCGATTCTTCGCCGCACTCGTAGGCGCCCGCGCCGGTGTGAATGAGCAGGTCAAAGTCGAAGCCGGAGCCGAGAATGTCTTTGCCGAGATAGCCGCGGGAATAGGCTTCCTGGATCGCGGCATCTACGATGTCCAGGACGTAGCGGTATTCGCCGCGGATGTAAATGAAGCCGCGGTGCGCGTTGATGGCGCGGCCGGCGATGATGATGCCCTCGATGAGCTGATGGGGGTCCATTTCCATCAGCGGGCGATCCTTGCAGGTGCCGGGCTCGCTCTCGTCGGCATTGCAGATGACGTATTTGGGCTTGGGAGAATCCTTGGGAACGAAGCTCCACTTCACGCCGGTGGGAAAGCCGGCGCCGCCACGCCCGCGGAGGTTGGATTTCTTCACTTCTTCGATGACGCCTTCGGGCGTCATCTCTTTGAGGGCTTTTTCGAGCGCCAGATATCCTTCGTGTTTGAGGTAGACGTCCAGCGTGTGCGAATCCTGGATGCCCCAGCGCTTGCTGATGACGGGAGTTTCCGTGGGATGCCGCGGGTGGAGCGCGCCGGTGATGACCGGGACAGGCTCGGCCCGGCGGCCCGCGTCGAGCTCTTCGAGGATGCGGTCGAAGCGGTTGGGCGTGAGGGCTTCGTAGAAATCGTAATTGACCTGCATGGCCGGCGCGCCGGTGCATGCGCCGATGCATTCGACTTCTTCGAGGGAGAAGATGCCGTCCCGCGTGGTCTCCTTGTGCCCGATTTCGAGGCGGCGCTTGGCGTGCTCGAGGACTTTGTAGCCGCCTCGGAGCATGCAGGAGATGTTGGTGCAGATCTGGACGTGGTGCTTGCCGGCGGGTTTGCGGCGGAGCATGGAGTAGTAGGCGAGGGTTTCTTCGACCTGGACGTTGTTGAGGCCGAGGCGGCCGGCGATTTCGGGGACCATATCGTCGCTGATGTAGCCGTACTCGTCCTGGGCGTAAAGGAGCATGGGAATGAGCGCGGAACGCTTGACGGGGTAGCAATTTTCGAGCGTTTCGAAGCGCTTGGCGAGCTGGGGCGAGAGTTGCATAAGGTCTTTAGCGGTCGACCTCACCGAGAACAATATCAAGGGTGCCGATGCAGGCGACGACGTCGGCGATGAGGCGGCCTTCCGTTAATTTGGGAAGGGCCTGCAAATTCACAAAAGAGGGCGCGCGGAAGTGCACGCGGAGGGGCTTGGGGGAGCCATCGCTGGCGATGAAGACGCCCAACTCGCCGCGCGGGGATTCGATGGTGACGTAAGCCTCGCCCGGGGGCGGTGAAAAGCCCTCCGTGAAAATCTTGAAATGGTAGATGAGAGCTTCCATCTCCGTCTTCATTTTTTCGCGCTCCGGCGGGACGATGCCGGGGGCTTCCGTCCGGATGGGGCCTTCGGGCGGGATCTTGCCCATCGCCTGGCGCACGATTTTGATGCTCTCGCGCATTTCGGCGACGCGAACCATGTAACGGCCGTAGCAATCCGAATCGGTGCGCAGCGGCACTTCGAACTCGAATTCGTCGTAGCTGGAATAGGGGAAGACCTTGCGGTTGTCGTAGGGGATGCCGGCGGCGCGCAGGGTCGGGCCGGTCATGCTGAGGGCAATGGCGTCTTCGGGAGAGATGTAGCCGACCCCTTTGGTGCGGCCCATCCAGATGCGGTTCCTGGTGAGCAGGTTTTCGTACTCGTCGATGCGGCTCGGCATCATGTTGAGGAAGCGCTCGACGGGCTTGAGCCAGCCGGCGGGTGGCTCGAGGGCCAGGCCGCCGATGCGGAAATAGCTGGTCATCATGCGCTGGCCGGAGACCAGCTCGAAGATCTTGAGAATCTCTTCGCGCTCGCGGAAACAGTAGAGGAAGACGGACATGGCGCCGAGGTCGATGGCGTGCGTCCCGAGCCAGACGAGGTGCGAGGCGATGCGCGTCAACTCGGTGAGGAGGACGCGAATATGTTGCGCGCGCTTGGGCACCTCGAGGCCGAGGAGTTTTTCGACGGCGAGACAATAGCCCAAATTGTTCGAAAGCGGCGCCAGATAGTCGATGCGGTCGGTTAGGGTGATGGCCTGAGAGTAGGTCTTAGCCTCGCAGGTTTTCTCGATGCCGGTGTGCAGGTAGCCGAGGTCCGGGACAGCCTTGACGACGGTTTCGCCGTCCAGCTCCAGGAGGATGCGGAGCACGCCATGGGTGGAGGGGTGCTGCGGCCCCATGTTCAGGACCATGGTCTGTGCGGCGCCGGTTGCTGTTTCTACCGTTGTCATGTTCTGGTTTCTTTTCGCCGCGAGCGGTCAGCGAACTCCTTCCACGGGGAAATCCCTGCGCAAGGGGTTGCCCTCCCAATCGTTTGGGAGCAGGATGCGGCGAAGATCGGGGTGGCCCTGGAAGCGGACGCCGAAGAGATCGAAGACTTCGCGCTCCATCCAGTTCGCGCCGGGCCAAATGGGGGTCACGGTATCGGCGACGGGGTCGTCGCCCGAGACGCGGACGCGCAGACGGATCCTATCGCGGCGGGAGATGGAGGTGAGGTGATAGTTGAGCTCGAAACGCGGCTCGAGAGGGAAGCGGTCCACGCAGGTGAGGTCGGAGAGGAGGTTGAACAGGAGCGTGGAATCGTCGCGGACGCGCTCGGCGGCGCCGCGGATGAGTTCGCGGGGAACGACGATGGTGGTTTCACCGCGAAATTCGATTACGGATTCGACCGCGCGGGGATTCCAGCCGCGAAGCTGTTGAACCACAACATGAGCGCTTTGCTCTGCCTTCTCCGCCACGGTTTCTTTCCAAAAGGGGGATCGGCTAGTGATGCCAGTCGAGGGCGCCCTTCTTCCATAGATAGAGGTAGCCGACCAGCAGGATGGCGATGTAGAGCAACATCTCTACAAAGCCAAACCAGTGCAAATCCCTGAAAATGTAAGCCCAAGGATACAGGAAGATGGCTTCTACGTCGAAAAGGATGAAGACCATCGCGATCAGGTAAAACTTGACCGAGAAGGGCTCCCGTGCGTCACCGGTGGGTTCCACGCCGCATTCGTAGGGGAGCTGCTTGGCGCGGCTGGGCCTGCGCCAACCGACGAGAACGGAGAGGGCCAGCAGCGCGCCCGTAATAATCATGGCCAGGATGAAGTACAGAAGAAGAGGCGCGTAGGGTTGAAGGTGCGAGGCGTCCATGGGCGAAGAGGTATAATAGCGGCAAGCCGCCGGGTGGTCAATTGCGTCCGGCGGAGAATGCGATGGAGCGATGGCGACGGGACACAACAGCAACGCGGTTTTCGGTGGCGTGACGTATCACGTGCAGACGGAAGACCGCCTCACCGAGCATCCCTTTATTGACTCGACGGTGTACTCGAACGGAAAGGTGCTGCACCGGCGGACGAACAGCTATTACGATCTGCTCCCCCTGGCTCCGGAGAAGGAGGCCATCCTGCAGCAGCGCGTGGATGCGCAACACCATGGCGTCATGGAAGAGATCCGCTCCGGCGCGCTGCATCTGACGCCGTCGCCGGCGCCGCAGGTCTGCGCGCCCGCCGCGGCACAGTCGCAGAGTTCAAACCTGCAACTGGAGCTGCTCAATCCGCGCCATTGGCTGGCGGGAGGGAAAGCGCATTTGGAGATGCATGTGACGGTCAAAGCGACGCACGCGTCAATTTCGGGAGCGCGTGTGGAAGCGCATATCGAGGGTGCCGCCACGCCTGCGGTTTTCGTCGCGCAAACGGGGCCGGACGGGCGCGCCACGCTGAATTTTCCTATGCCGCGGCTCGGCGGCGGAGAAGCGGCGCTGGTCTTGTTCGCGGCCCACGGATCGGAACACGCTCAGCTACGGTTTCAACTGCGCGCGAAGCTAAAAGCGCCCGCGACTTCGAGAAAATGAGCGTGCCGATGACCACGGACGTGACGATAACGGTGAACGGCGAGAGCCGTGAGACCCAGGCGAAGAAAACGGTTGTGGATCTACTCCGGGAACTCGGTCTGGACGGCGGGCGGGTGGCCATCGAGCGGAATCAGGAGATTCTGCCCCGGGCGCAATGGGTGGAGACGCGGGTCGAGGCGGGAGACCGCTACGAGATTGTGCAGTTCGTTGGCGGGGGCTGAGACTTTCTGGCCCGCTCGCAGCTTGCGGAAAAGACTCGAGCCGTAGATCTGCCGACCGAGGGAAGTGTGTCAGGACCTTCGCGAAGCCTCAGACTCCGCTTGTCCTTATCCACAGGGATCCTTCTTTTTGGGTCACCCGCATTGTCGCAGACCTTCGAGCACATCAATGGCCGGCCACGCGCTTGCGATCGATATGACAGTCTTCCAGTGCCCGCCGCCGATCTGCCGACAGCACAGGATCGCCAATCGCTAAAGTCCTATGATTCGTATGACCTCTACTTCGGCTTCATTCATCCTGCCGATCCTGTGAAAGCAAGAAAGTGCGCTTATCTCGAAAGAGAGAAAGGCAACTCCGATTCCAACATTGTGTTCGGCGCTTCGGGCCTGCTTGTCATGATCTATGCCAACGGCGAGGGCGCGGAGCGAAACTTTGACCTCGCGCTGAAGTTTGAGTGCGAGGTCGATGGCGCCCGCGCGGAGAATGATTATCGGTTCGAGCATCTCCAGGAGCTGAAGAACAAACACTGGACCGGAAGTGACTTCAATTTGTGTGATGACGCGACCAGCGGTTTCATGCAGGGATGGTGTGCAAAATTGCAGGAGGATTTCGACCGCGTTGCCCGGACCCGGAAACTTAACAAGATCATCGCGGCCTGGAGTCCCGACGAGAAGAGAGAGTTCCGGGAACTTAACCGAGTGGCGAAGGTTTTCTTCGATTCCAGTAGGCGGAATGAAGTTGACCTAAGCGGCACAGGTCGAGCTGCTTTCGAGATCGAAGCAGAGGCATCCCTTTCCGATGGTTTCGTCGCCGCCGTGGAGAGGTTCGAACGTGGAGAACTGCCGAGTTTTTCGCAAGCGGAGTTCAAGAAAGCCGACGCGGAGCTGAATTCCGTCTATTCCGGTATCCAGTCGAAGGGTCCAGACCCGGACAGAATGGGAACTGTCACGCCGGAGGGTATAAGGATAGCCGAGCGCGCATGGCTAGGTTATCGCGAAGCGTGGGTGAAGTTCGGGCAGATTAAGTATCCTGCTGTGACTCCGGACAGTTGGAGGACTTGGTTGACGCAGGAACGGGTCAAGATGTTGCAGGACGCGCGCGACCTACTCCTCTGATGCATCGCGCGAAAGTGCGGCCGGTCTGCTGCGAATAAACCATCGCATCACCTGCCGAGGCATTGCGTTCAGGAAATTGAGACAAGAATCAGAAAGCTTTATTGTTTCCGCAAGCTTTCCCGGCTGGACTCGTTTGTCTTGAAGACTTTGCCAGCGCATCAAGTAGGAACGGCGCTAGACGCCCGCCAGCAAGTGGCCCATCTTCGTTTTTTTGGTTTTGAGATAGGCGCGGAAGATTTTTGAGATGCGGGGCTGGCACGGGACGCGCTCGACGACGCGAATGCCAGCACGCTCGAGCTGCTTCACCTTCTCCGGATTGTTGGAGAGCAGCCGGATCTTACGGGCGCCGAGGGATTTGAGGATTTCGGCGGAGAAGCCGTACTCGCGGGCGTCGGCTGCGAAACCGAGCGATTCGTTGGCTTCGACGGTGTCCATGCCGCGGTCCTGCAACTGGTAGGCGCGGAGTTTGTTCATGAGGCCGATGCCGCGGCCTTCCTGGGGAAGATACAGGAGCACGCCGGAGCGCGCCTTGGCGATTTTGCGAAGGGAGAGCTCGAGCTGGGCGCGGCAGTCGCAGCGCAGCGAAGTGAGGACGTCGCCGGTGAGGCATTGCGAGTGGATGCGCACGAGGGGAGCGGGATGGCTGCCTAGATTTCCGCGGACGAGAACTATGGCCTCTTCCCGGGGGCCGCGGCCTTCGAAGCCGTAGATGGTGAAGCGGCCGTAGCGCGTGGGAAGAGCGGCGCGGGCGATGAGGCGCGGGGCGCTGCGAGCCTTCCTTGAATGTTTACTTAAGCGGGATTTCGTGCTCATTGGAATTTCATAGTATAGCAGGGAGCAAAAGGGCGCATCCCGTGACCGACACTTTTCAGGACGCCAATTTCCGAGAAGCGCGTTTGTCGGTGCTAAATCCGACGGGCGAACCGATAACTTCCGGCTTGCCCGTGACTTGAGAGCAACGCGGTAGTGTTGAGCTTGTACGAAGCTCAAATGAGTGCATTGGCGATTTTGAGTCAACCGAGGAAGAGTTCTGTTGTCCAGATTTCAGAGTCACGACCTGGGCACTTTGCATCGATCCGCCGTTTGCCAAATTGATTCGGGGTAGCTGGTTTGCTAAGGTCGTCGTCATGTCCGAGCGTTCCACCGAGCAGATACGCGAATTGCTCGACTCCCTTTATCGCGTGGATTCGGGACGAATCCTGGCAACTCTGATCCGCTTGCTCGGTGATTTTGATCTTGCCGAGGAGGCGATGCACGAAGCCTTT
>JBGQHF010000065.1:0-18696 GCA_041497835.1 Terriglobia bacterium | reverse complement strand
GTTTTTCCCGGGTCCAATTGCGACCACGACGCATTTCACGCCATCAGCAACGTCCTGAAACAGCCCGTTGAATTCATCTGGCACCAATCGCAAGACCTCGCGAACTGCGACGCGGTGATTCTGCCGGGCGGTTTTTCATACGGCGATTACCTGCGCACAGGGGCAATCGCGCGGTTTTCCCCGGTGATGAACGCGGTCGAGAAATTCGCCCGCTCGGGCGGGCTAGTGCTCGGCATCTGCAACGGCTTCCAGATTCTTCTCGAAGCGGGACTCCTGCCCGGCGCGATGATCCGCAATGCGGGACTGCGGTTCATCTGCCGCCATGTGCACATTCGCGTGGAGCAGACGGACACGCCATTCACGAACGTGGCGCGGCAGGGGCAAATCCTGAAAATCCCCATCGCGCATTCCGACGGCAACTACACCTGCGATGAAGCGACGCTGGCGGAGTTGGAGGGGAACCGGCAGGTCATTTTCCGCTACACGTCGCCCGACGGCGTTGACCGCTCTGCGGTCGCGAAGGAAGCCGCTGACGCGGCCGGGAATCCGAACGGCGCCATGGCGAATATCGCGGGAATTTGCAATCGCGAAAGAAACGTCGTCGGCTTGATGCCGCACCCGGAACGCGCGGTGGAAGCGTCGCTCGATTCGGCGGATGGCCTGGTGATTTTCCGCTCGATGGTGGAGTCCTTTGTGAGCGCGGCAAGGGCCGCGACGTAGGTTTCCCGCAGCGCCGCCGTTTCCGGCGCTGCCTGGGGGATAGGACGACGAGTCTTCGTAGGGCACGGCACGCCGTGCCCTAAGTTTTCTGAACTATGGCGACACCATCCATCGAAATCAAAGTCTCACCCGAAGTCGCCGCGGAACACGGGCTGACCCCGGACGAATACGCCCGCGTGAAGCAGATCCTCGGCCGCGAGCCGAACATCACCGAGCTGGGCATTTTCAGCGTGATGTGGAGCGAGCATTGCTCCTACAAATCGAGCAAGGTGCATCTGAAGCGTCTGCCGACCCGCGGCAAGCTGGTCGTGCAAGGGCCCGGCGAAAACGCTGGTGTCGTGGACATCGGCGATGGGCTGGTCGCCGCGTTCAAGATCGAATCGCACAATCATCCGAGCTTCGTCGAGCCGTTTCAGGGAGCGGCCACGGGAGTTGGCGGAATTTTGCGCGACATTTTCACGATGGGCGCGCGGCCAATTGCGGTGCTGGATTCGCTGCGCTTCGGGCCGATCTCGCCCGGTCAGGGCGTGACGGAAGAAGAAGCTTCGAAGAACCGGCGGATTTTGGATGGTGTGATTCGCGGGATCGGGTTCTACGGGAATTGTTTTGGCGTGCCCACGGTCGGCGGCGAGGTGTGCTTCGAGCCGTGCTACTCGGCGAATCCGCTGGTGAATGCGCTGGCGCTGGGCATCGCAAAAAAAGAGGAACTATTTTTCGCGCGCGCGCGCGGCGTGGGCAATCCGGTGATCTACGTGGGCGCAAAAACCGGGCGCGACGGGATTCATGGCGCATCGCTGCTGGCTTCGGCGGAATTCACCGAGGAGTCGCAACAGAAACGGCCCAACGTGCAGGTGGGCGATCCATTTTTGGAGAAACTGCTGCTCGAAGCGTGCCTCGAAGCGATGCACACCGGCGCGGTCGTCGCGATTCAAGACATGGGCGCGGCGGGGCTGACCTGTTCGACCTGCGAGATGGCTTCGCGCGGCGCGACCGGAATCGAAATCGACCTCGCGCGCGTACCCCAGCGCGAGACCGGCATGACGCCGTACGAAATCATGCTCAGCGAATCACAGGAGCGCATGCTCCTCGTCGCGGAACAGGGACGCGAGGCCGAAGTCCTTGGCGTGTTTGCGAAGTGGGGCCTGGACGCGGTTGTCGTCGGCGAAGTGACCGGAGGCGGCCTGCTGCGGGTGCGGGACCACGGAAAGATCGTCGCCGAAATCCCCGCGCACCCGCTCGCGGAAGAAGGGCCGGTGTACCAGCGGCCGCTGGCGCCGCCCGCTCCGCGTAAGGAGACGCCCGCGGACTGGTTCCAATTCGCGCCGCACGGCACGGACCTCACGGCCAACTGTGTGAAGCTGCTTGCCTCTCCTGCGATTGCCTCGAAGCGCTGGATCACCGAGCAGTACGACTCGATGGTGCGCACGAATACGCTTGAGGGGCCGGGCGCGGGCGATGCAGCGGTCGTGCGCGTAAAGGGAACGAAACGCGCGCTGGCGCTGGCGACGGACGGCAATGGCCGCTGGTGCCAGTTGAATCCGCGCTTGGGCGCGATGCACGCAGTGGCCGAAGCTGCCCGCAACGTGGCTTGCAGCGGCGCACGGCCGATGGCGGCCACGAATTGCCTCAATTTCGGCAGCCCGGAAAAACCAGAAGTGGTGTGGCAGTTCAGCGAGGTGATTGACGGCATCGGCGAGGCCTGCAACGCGCTCGGCACGCCGATTACGGGCGGAAACGTCAGCTTCTACAACGAGACGCTGGGGAAGTCGATTTATCCGACGCCGGTGATTGGCGTGCTGGGCGTGCTCGAAGACGCGTCGCGCGTTTTGAAGATGGCGTTCCGGGAAGAAAGAGACGTCATCGTATTGCTCGATGGCAAGACCGATCCTGCGCCGGCCCGTCATTCCGAGTCCGCCCCGGCGGGCGAAGAATCTCTCTTCTCTCCTGAATTTTCTTCGAGCGAGTATGCGAAGGCCATCGCCGGAATCGTGGCGGGCGAGCCGCCCGCGATCGACCTTGCCGCCGAAAAACGCCTCCAGCATTGTCTGGTGGCACTGGCGGCGGCGGGAACGATTTGCTCAGCGCATGACGTGAGCGACGGCGGCATCGCCGTCACGCTGGCGGAATCCTGTTTCGGCAGCAATGGCCTTTCCGCAGAAGTAAAGGTTGAAAGCGACGAACCCGCGGAGGCCGTTCTCTTTGGTGAGCGCGGCGCGCGCGCAGTTGTCTCCGCGGCACCTGCGTCGCTTGCCCGCATTCTCGAGAGTGCGAGACAATATGGAGTGGCGGCGAGCGAGATTGGCCGGGTCACCCGCGGCAGCGAATTCCGGATCGAGCTGCAGGGGAAAGCGGTGGTCCAGGCTTCGAGTGAGTCCCTGCGCGACGCCTGGTCGAATGGACTTACGCGGGCCCTGCAAATTCAATGACGAACCAGCGCGAAATTTTCGACGATCATTTTCACGACGAGTGTGGTGTCGTCGGCGTGTTTGGGCACGTGGAGGCGTCGAAGCTGGCGTATCTGAGTCTCTACGCGCTGCAGCACCGCGGGCAGGAGTCCGCGGGCATCGTCTCGACCGACGGCATCGACCTGCACGCGCACAAAGCGATGGGACAAGTGGCGGATATTTTTCAACCCAGCGTGCTGGCAAAGCTGCCGGGCTGCGCGGCCATCGGGCACACGCGCTATTCGACGGCCGGGGACAAAGCGCTGATGAACGCCCAGCCCATCGTCATCGATTGCAACAAGGGAAAACTGGCCATCGGGCACAACGGCAACCTGACGAATGCGGGCGAGTGGCGCCGGCGGCTCGAACATCGCGGTTCGATTTTCCAAACCACCAGCGACACGGAAGTGATCGTGCACCTGCTGGCGCGGTCACCCGCACGGAATCTCTCCGGCGCGCTGGGCGATGCGCTGAACCAGGTGGAAGGGGCTTATTCGCTGGTGGTGCTGACGCAGGAGGAGATGTTCGCCGTGCGCGACCCGCGCGGATTTCGCCCGTTGGTGCTCGGCAAATTGCCGGGCGCGGACGGCGCCGGCGACGCCTGGCTGGTCGCTTCTGAAACGTGCGCATTCGATCTGGTCAACGCGACCTACGTTCGCGAGATCGAGCCCGGCGAGATGGTGCGCATCTCGCGGCACGGCATCGAGTCCATCCGCTTCGCACCGGAAAAGCCGCACCAGCTCTGCATTTTCGAGCACGTCTATTTTGCGCGGCCGGACAGCGTGATTTTCAGCCGGTCGGTCAGCGCGAGCCGCGAAGCGCTGGGGCGGCTGCTGGCGCGCGAACACCCCGCGCAGGGGGACATTGTCGTGCCGGTGCCGGATTCGGGCGTGCCTGCCGCGGTCGGTTATGCGAATGAGTCGCGCATTCCGTTCCGCATGGGTCTGATCCGCAATCATTACATCGGCCGGACCTTCATCGAGCCGTCGCAGGCGATCCGCGACTTCGGAGTGAAGCTGAAGCTCAATCCGGTGCGCGAGCTGATGGTTGGGAAGCGCGTCGTGCTGGTGGACGACTCGATCGTGCGGGGCACAACCAGCCGGAAGATCGTGCGCATGGTGCGCGAAGCGGGCGCGAAGGAAGTGCACGTGCGAATCAGTTGCCCGCCGACGATTTCACCGTGCTATTACGGCGTGGACACGCCGACCAAGGAAGAGTTGATCGCGTCGGCGCACACGCCGGAAGAGATTCGCCAGTTTGTGGGCGCCGATTCGCTTGGTTACCTTTCGCTCGACGCGCTGAAGCAAGCGGTGGAAGACACGGCCGGGGCGTTCTGCACATCATGCTACACGGGCGCCTATCCGACGGACCTCGTGCAACTCGAGGTGCGGGAACAGTCCTCCAACGGCAAGTCGGAAGAAAAAAGAAATGGCAAGGCGGGCGAGGGCAGCCCCGAAAATGCGCCCGTGGTGGTGCATCGTGACAACTGAAGGGCAGAAGAAGAACTCCAACGCCAAGGCGCCCATCGGAAAGCGCGTCGAGCGCGAGATCCTCGCGTGGGTGTGGGTGGCGCTGATCTTTTTGCTCATCAACGGTACCGTCGGGCAGGCCCGCGTGATCCCGTCCGGCTCGATGGAAAACACGCTGCTGGTCGGCGATCACCTGATCATGAGCCGGCTCGGCTACGACGTTGGAGTCCCTTTCACGAACTGGCATGTGCCGCTTTGGCGGAATCCGCAACGACAGCAGATCGTGATTTTCCAGCCGCCCTTCGATCCCACTGCGCCTGACTATGTGAAGCGTGTCATCGGCTTGCCGGGCGAGAAGGTGGAAATTCACGACGGCGCGGTCTGGATAAACGGGCAGAGGCTGGTCGAGAACTATACGAACGGCCGAACCAAACCACCATACGAGATGAGATCGGCGTACGAAGTGCCGGAAAATTGTTATTTCGTCATGGGGGATAACCGCGAGGATTCCGCGGACAGCCGCTATTGGGGCTGCGTGCCGCGCAAGAACATTATCGGCACGCCGGTGATCATCTATATGTCGCTCAATGCGCCGCGAGGCGCATGGGAACCCGGACAGATCCGTGAGCGCGTCCTGGCCTATGCGAACGCGCTGATTCATCCGAGCCTGGTCCGCTGGAAGAGACTGTTTCACACGTTTTGAGGAGATCGGGGTAATTGGGCCCGTTCGGCACGTTGCAGTGAATGGGTACGCTGTCCCAGCCCGCAGAATAACCCGTGGCTCGTGACTGGTGGATGAGCCCTCCCACGGTAACACGCGCTCACCGGTCATAAGTCCACGGCGCGCAGCGCCTAGCAAGCAGCCTCGACGACTGGCCACGGAATACAGTTGCGATGAAATACGCAGACGCAGGCGTGAACATCCAAGTCGCCGATGAGGCGAAGCAGAGGATTCGTCATCTGGCGAGCCGCACGTTTACCCCAGGGGTCCTCGGGGGAATCGGCGGATTCGGGGGGCTCTTCGCCCTGGACAAAAAAAAGTGGAAAGAGCCGGTGCTGGTGTCGAGCGCTGACGGCGTCGGCACAAAACTGAAAGTCGCGATGGCGATGAGGGTCCACTCGACGGTCGGCGGAGACCTCGTCAATCATTGCGTGAACGACATTCTGGTGCAGGGCGCGACACCGCTCTTTTTTCTGGACTATCTGGCCATGGGCAAACTCGACGCGCAGGTGGTCGAGCAGCTCGTGGACGGCATGAGCCGCGCGTGCCGCAAAGCGGGCTGCGCGCTGATCGGCGGCGAAACGGCGGAGATGCCGGGGTTCTATCCGCCGGGCGAATACGACGTCGCGGGATTCATTGTCGGCGCCGTGGAGCGCAAGCGGCTGCTTACCGGAAAGAATGTGAAGCCCGGCGATGTGCTCCTCGCTCTGCCCTCCGCGGGATTGCACACCAACGGATACTCCCTCGCGCGCAAGCTCGTTTTTGAAGTGGCGAAGTTGAAGCCGGATACCTACGTCGCGGAAGTGGGCAACAAGATTGGAGCCGAGCTTCTCAAGCCGCATCTGTGTTACGCGCCGGCGCTCCGCACCATCCTGGCGCGCGGCTGGGTTTCCGCGCTCGCGCACATCACCGGTGGCGGCATCCCGGGCAATCTGCCGCGCGTGCTGCCCGCGGGCGTGTGCGCGCAGATCGAGCTTGCGTCCTGGCCCGTGCCGTTGATTTTCCGTTATCTCGCCAAGGTCGGGAAAATCGGGCGCGATGAACTTCTGCAATCCTTCAATCTCGGCGTGGGCATGATTCTGGTTGTGCCGCCAGTGCATGTGAAGCAGGTCGAGACCGATCTGAAGCGCCGCCGCGAAAAAGTCTTCCGCATCGGCCGGATCGAGCGCGGCAATTCGACCCGCGCACGCGTGGCCTACGCGGGCGCACTAAACCTCTGATTTTCCGCGTTGGATTCTGATGCCCGCCCGGGATGGTTAGCGCGCGACGTCTTTCAGCACGTCCATAATTACGTTGGTGCGGCGGTTGAGAATGACGATGTGTGTGCCAATCACGCCGCGGCGGTAATCCGCCGGCAGCCGCGGCAATTGCCGCTCGAGATCCGCCGGGCATGGCTGCAAGCGCTTCTGCAGCCCCGGCGGGAGCGTGCCATCGCGCTCAAGATGCTTTTCCAGACCGGGCGGCAGGTTGCCACCACGCTTCGCCAGACCCGGAGGGAGATTCGATCCCCGGCCGCTGTAGTAACCGACGATAATGTCGCGGTCATGAGGGCCGAAGCGGGGCCGGCCCCGTTCGCGGCGATCCTCCTCGTCTCCACCACGATCCTTGTGCTTCTCCTGTCCCTTGCCGTGCCCATTCCCCTGGCAATAGGCCGGAACAGCGCTCAGAGAAAGTACCGTCCATCCGAGCAAAAAATAGCGGAATAAACGCGAAGTCATCTTGAACTCCTTGAGGGCCAAAAAAAAGTGTACCCCGGCACGCCGGTGGATTGCAATTGTGCCGCTTACGGGAGGACCTCGCCGGAATGGATCGGCACTCCTCACCACAAGTCCCTGTCCCGCCTATTTTGTTTCGCGTGGAACGTACTGCGGGCTGCGCGCCGGCGCGCGGCGGGGTAGCTCGCGCTCGAGTTTGCGCAGCCAGCGGAGCTCGTGCCGAAACTCCTCGATTGTGAAACTTACCATCCAGACCGCTTCATGAAAACCATGGCCGACTTCTTTGTGAATTCCGCGTAAAGTAGCCTTCTCTCTCGCGAGCTCCTTCTCCAGAAATCCCTTCCGGCGGTGGAGTTGCACCCGGAACACACCTGGCCGCGCCAGCCAGGAAAGCGCGATCCAGGTCAGAAAGGGCGGGCGGTCGCGCTGCGTCGTCCACTCTGCGCGTTCCAGCGCATCGGCGAGCGCTTTGCGGCCCTTTGCCGTGGTGGCGAAAACGCTCCGGTCGGGGCCGGCGGCGGGGGCCGCGTTTTCCGCCGCGCGCAGGTAACCGAGACGCGCGAGTTTTTCGAGTGAGTAATACACCTGAGGCCGCGATATACCCGCCCAGTCGCGCACCTCGCGCCGCTCCAGCTCTGCATTCGCCTGATATCCGTGCATGGGGCGCTCGGCGAGCAGGCTGAGCAGGACGAGGTCGGGCGTTGTCAGTGCGCGCTGCTTAGTGGCGGGCATGGCGGGCCTTGCGCTTGCGGCTCCAATACCACCACTGGCACTGCTCGGCGGGGAGACGCGGATTGCGCGCCTGGGCCACGGCCGCGCAGAAGACATCGAGGCAGCAGATGTCCATCCGCTGACCCGTTGCGCGGCACAGCTTCTTATAGAGCCGCTGCGGATTCTGCCGTGCCAGTTGCGCCACACTGCGAATTCCGATGAGTTCGAAATCGCGCAGCATGGGGGGGCCGATGGAGATCAGGTTCTCGAGGCGGCGTGTTGGAATGGGCATTAAAATCTCCTTGACAAAGAATTTGGTCTCGGGTACCGTGTACTAGTCTAATTTAGACTACTTTCAAATGCAAGGAGGAAATGAGAGATGCGAAAGATGTTTTTCGGAGTGCTGGCCCTGGCGGCGATTTCCGGTTTGTCGGCCGCTCGCCCCCGGCCGGCGGAGGAGAGGAAAACCATGAACGTGAAAAGAATCACCGCCGTTCTGTTCGTGCCCGAGGTCGAGCCCTGCGCGAAGTTCTGGGTCGAGCGCCTCGGCTTCCAGAAAACCGCGGAAGTCCCCGGCGGCGACAAGCTCGCCTTCGTCATCCTGCAGAAGGGCAATGTCGAGCTCATGTACCAGAGCTTTGCCAGCGTGGAGAAAGACATGCCTTCCATCAATTCCGCCGTTCGCAAAGGCCCTTCTTTCCTCTACGTCGAGGTCGAGAACCTCGAGGAGATCATTGCGGCGGTCAAGGGCGCGCCAGTCTACATGGACGTCCGCACCACCTTTTACGGCGCAAAAGAAGTCGGCGTGAAAGATCCCGCCGGCCACTACATTACTTTCGCCCAGTTCACGGCCGCGCCACATCAGTAGGACACCCGGCGGATGCATCGCGCGGAGGGGCACGGCACGCCGTGCCCCTCCGCGTATGTCCTTACTCCCTAAAGAACGTTCGCAGGCCTGCCTCCAATCCCTTTCCCGCTCCAGAAATCGCTTGACACCTATTTACCGTTGTGTTATGATACCGGAGAATGGAACGCCGGACGGGCCAGAGGAGGGCGCCGCCCCAATCGAGCTGCCATGTCCTCCGCCTCACTGACGACCAGGTCCCGCCCCTTCAGCTTCCAACCCTCGACACCTAGCCATTCCACCCAACTGGTAATCTCTTTCTTTTCACATCGTTTCCGGATTCGCCCTCGCAGCTTCTTTCGATTCACATCGTTCCAAAACAAACGACTTAAAAGTTATTGGAATCATATCGTTTCCGAAAAAGGTAGGGTGGGGCGTAGGGTCGCTCTCGCTAAGCTCCTTTTTTTTCTTCACGCGAGCGAGGCCACTCTCGGTTTTGTGCTCATGCTCGTGTGTGCTAACGTTCTCCCTCCCATGACCAAGCGCATAGGCGTGCTCTTGAGCGGGCGCGGCTCGAATTTCGAGGCGCTGGCGGACGGGGTTGCGGCGGGGCGGATCCCCAACGCCGAAATCGTTATCGCCATCAGCAACCGCGAGGGCGCGCAGGGAATCGAGCGAGCCAAGGCGCGGAACATCGAGACGAAGGTTATCCCGTCGAAAGGGTTGGAACGGGAAGCGTACGACAGGTTGGTGGTTGCCGCGTTGCGCGAGAAGCAGGTGGATTTGATTTGCCTCGCCGGGTTCATGCGGCTGCTCTCGCCGTATTTCATCCAGTCCTTCCCGAGCCGGATTCTGAATATCCACCCGTCGCTCCTACCGTCCTTTCCGGGGCTGGAGGCACAGCGGCAGGCGCTCGAATACGGCGTGAAATTCGCCGGTTGCACGGTGCACTTCGTGGATGAGAACCTCGATGCGGGTCCGATCGTTCTGCAGGCGGTGGTGGCCGTGAAAGATGAAGACACGGAGGAAACGCTCTCCGCGCGCGTCCTGGCCGAAGAACACAGGCTCTATTCCGAGGCGGTGCACATTGTCCTGGAGGGCCGCTTTCGCATTGAGGGCCGCCGCGTGAAGCGGACGGCATAGAGATACCATGAAAGCGATGAGCCAGACGAAATTCAAACCCGTGGACGAACAGCTCGCCTACCTGAAGAAGGGCGCGTCGGAGATCATCCGCGAGGAGGAACTGCGCGCGAAGCTCGAAAAATCGCGCAAAACAGGCAAGCCGCTTCGCGTGAAGCTCGGCGTGGATCCCACCGCGCCGGACATTCATCTTGGCCACACCGTCGTGATCCGCAAATTGAAGCATTTTCAGGAAATGGGCCACACTGCGATCTTTCTGATCGGCGATTTCACGGCCATGGTCGGCGACCCCACCGGGCAAAGCGAGACGCGCCCGCCGCTCAGCCGCGAGCAGGTCCAGGCCAACGCGAAAACATACCTCACCCAGGTTGCAAAGGTTCTGGATCCCTCGAAGACGGAGATTCGCTACAACAGCGAGTGGCTGGACAAGCTGACGAGCTACGACATCGTCCGGCTCTGCGCGAAGTACCGCGTGGCGCGCATGCTGGAGCGCGAGGATTTCCATTCCCGGCTGGCGAAACAACAGCCCATTTCCATGCACGAGCTGCTCTATCCGCTGCTGGTGGCGTACGATTCCGTCGTCCTCGAAGCCGACGTCGAGCTGGGCGCGACGGAGCAGAAATTCAATCTACTGATGGGGCGCGAAATCCAGCGCGAATACGGCCAGGAATCGCAGGTTGCGTTCACTATGCCCATCCTCGTCGGTCTCGACGGCGAGCGAAAAATGTCGAAGAGCCTCGGCAACTTTGTCGGCATCACCGAAACGCCGTCGGAGATGTTCGGCAAACTCATGTCCGTCTCTGACGAGCTGATGTGGAGTTACTGGGATGTGGTCACGGACCGGACGCCGAAGGAGATTGCGGAGCTGCGCGCAAAAATCGCCAGCGGCGCGGCGCACCCGATGGACGTCAAGATGAACCTGGCGCGGGAGGTCATTGCCGATTTTCATGGCACGGAAGCCGCGCAGAAAGCGGCGGAGGAATTTCAGCGCGTATTTCGCGACCGCAAGGCCCCGGAGGAAGCGCCGGTGCGCAAACTGCCGCGCGGCGCGGCGAAAAAACTGGCGGTGCTGCTGGTCGAACTGGAATTGGCTTCCTCGAAGAGCGAGGCCGAGCGTTTGATCAAGCAGGGCGGCGTTGAACTAGACGGCGTTCGTGTGGACGACGTCCGGAAAGAGATCGATCTGTCGAAGCCGGTGAATTTCCTTCTCCGCGCCGGCAAGAAAAAATTCCTCCGCGTCGAGGTTCACATTGACAGGGAACAGGGAGGGTGATAACTCGCAAGTGTCGAGGAGGATCGTCATGCAATTGAAACAAGTGTTTCTCGGCGGAGCACTCGGGCTGGCGTTCGTCGCTCCCCAGACAGAGCTCCGCGCGCAGGAATCCGCGCACAAACTGGCGGCATTGGACGAATTCAGCCTGCAGGTGCCCGCCAACCCGCAGATTTCGCCGGACGGCAAGAAGATCGTCTATGTCCGGCGCTTCGCGGATCCGATGACCGACCGGCGGTATGCGAATCTCTGGATCATCAATGCGGATGGCAGCGAGCACCGGGCACTGACGACAGGGAACCGCACTGATAGCGTGCCGCATTGGTCGCCGGACGGAACGCGCCTCGCTTACCTTTCCGATACCGACGGCCGGACGCAGATTTACATCCGATGGATGGACAGCGGGCAGACCGCGCGCATCACCAACCTCGAACAGGGCGCCGATTCGCTCGAGTGGTCCCCGGACGGAAGGATGCTCTCGTTTTCGTCTTTTGCGCCGGGGCGCGGGCCGCGCATCGCCGATCTGCCTTCCCCGCCTGCGGGGGCGAAGTGGGCTGATCCTGCGACGGTGTATGACCGTACTGTGTACCGTTTCAATGGCCCCGGGTATTTGAAACCCGGCTTCGAGCAGATTTTCGTCGTCTCGGCGGAGGGCGGAGCGCCGCGTCAAGTGACGATGGGCGATTTCCCGAACGGCGGATCGTACTTTGGGCCAAACAGCGTGTCGTGGACGCCTGACGGGAAGTACATGCTGGTCTCCGCAAACCGGCACGCCGAATCGGAACACGTCTTTCGGGACAATGAAGTTTACGAATTCTCCGTTGCGGATGGCGCCGTGCGCGCGCTCACGAACCGTAAAGGCCCGGACGATTCGCCTGCGGTCTCGCCAAACGGAAAATGGATCGCCTACACGGGATTCGACGACCGGCTCCAGGGGCATCAAACGACCAAGCTCTATCTGATGAACCGTGACGGAAGCGGCGCGCATTCCGTTACCGACAAGCTCGACCGCGACGCGCAAGAGCCGGAATGGGCGGGGGACGGCAGCGGCGTCTATTTCCGCTACGACGACCAGGGTGACACGAAGATCGGATTTGCCGCCACAGACGGGGCGTTCAAGAGAATCGCCGACCATGTTGCGGGTGGAACAAGCGCGTACGGCGGAGGATCTTTCTCGGTCTCGAAGTCCGGGGCTGTCGCCTTCACCTACGGCACGCCGGACAATCCGGGGGACATCGCCGTGCTCAGCGGGGGCTCCATGAGGGTGCTGACCGCGCTCAACAAGGAACTCTTCGCGCAGAAAAAACTCGGCGCGGTGGAAGAAATCTGGTTTGAGTCGTCGAAGGACCAGAGGAAGATCGAAGGCTGGATCATCAAACCGCCGGATTTCGACGCTTCGAAGAAATATCCGCTGATCATCGAAATCCACGGCGGGCCGTTTGCCGATTATGGCGACCGCTTCGATTTGGAGAAGCAGGTCTGGGCCGCGATGGGTTATGTCGTGCTGTATGTGAATCCGCGCGGCAGCACGAGCTACGGGGAAGAGTTTGGCAACCTGATCCACCACGCGTATCCCGGCGACGACTTCTACGACCTGAATACCGGCGTGGATGCCGTGATCGCGAAGGGATATGTGGATCCAGATCACCTCTACGTGACCGGCGGCAGCGGCGGCGGCGTGCTGACCTGCTGGATGATCGAGCACACGACGCGCTTCCGCGCGGCCGCGGTGCTCTATCCGGTCATCAACTGGTACAGCTTTGCCCTCACGTCCGATATTCCCTGGACGATTCAGTATTGGTTCCCGGGGAATCCGTGGGACAACACCGACCATTACATGCAACGGTCGCTGACGAACCTGGTGGCGAAGGTGAAGACGCCCTCCCTGGTAATGACCGGCGAGGAGGACTACCGCACGCCGATTTCCGAGGCCGAGCAGTTCTACGAAGCATTGAAGCTGCTGAATGTGGAGGCTGTGCTGGTGCGTGTTCCAGGCGAGCCGCATGGAATCAGCCGCCGGCCGAGCCACCACATTACGAAAATGCTGTACATCGCGGGATGGTTCGAGCAGCACAAAAAGTAGCAGGCACGCTTTACAAGAAAGGATTTGTCATGAAGAATCTATTTTTCTATACGGCGGTGGCCTCCTGTTTGGCATCGGGAGCGGCCCTCACTGCGGCGTTCGCTGGCGATTCCGGGTACCGGATCGTGAAGACCATCCCGCTCGGGGGCGATGGTGGCTGGGACTACCTGACGGTGGATAGCGCTGCGCGGCGGGTCTATGTCTCGCGGAGCACGCATGTAGTTGTGATGGACGCGGACTCGGGCGCGGTTACCGGCGACATACCGGATACCTCCGGTGTACACGGAATTGCTCTTGCCCCCGAGTTGGGGCGAGGCTTCACAAGCAATGGCCGCGCGAATTCCGCGACAATCTTCGACCTCAAGACCCTGAAGATCATCGGCACAGCCAAGGCTGGGGAAAACCCGGATGCAATTGTGTATGACACCGTGAGCAAGCGCGTATTCACGCTGAATGGGCGAAGCCAGGACGCTACAGTGATCAACGCCGCCGATGGGAGCGTTGCGGGCACGATCCCTCTTGGAGGAAAGCCGGAATTCGCCGTTGCCGACGGCAAGGGGCGCGTGTACGTAAATATCGAAGACAAGGCCGAACTGGTTGCGTTCGACGCCAACAAACTGACGGTGGCGGGGCGCTGGCCGATGGCCCCCTGCGAGGAGCCGACGGGGTTGGCGATGGACTTGAAGAGCCGTCGCCTATTTGCCGGATGTCACAACAAACTGCTGATGATCCTGGACGCGGATTCCGGAAAAGTGGTGGGGAGTGCACCGATCGGGGGAGGCGTGGATGCGACTGCCTTTGACCCGGACACAAAGTTCATCTTCAGCTCGAACGGCGACGGAACATTGACGGTCGTGCGGGAAGAATCGCCGGACAAATTTAGCGTCGTGGAAACGGTGTCGACCAAACGCGGGGCGCGAACCATGGCGCTGGACGCAAAGACTCACGACATATTCCTTGCCACGGCGGATTTCGACCCACCGGCCGAAGGAGAGCGGCGGCCGCGCATGAAGCCGGGCTCCTTCGTGATCCTGGTCGCGAGCCGATAGCGTCGATTCATCGTGAAGCCTTGATTTGGGCGGAAGGGGAAGTCGAAATTACGGCACGAGGCGAGCGTTGTGAACGCCGCTGGCCAGGGATACCCCAGTGCCCGCCGACTGGGGCAGCCACCACATCCGGCGGACCCACTGACGCCGGCTGGTCATCATCCGGCGCCCAAGATAATCCATGAGAGCCGGGCTAGCTTGAATCGCTACATAGAGCGCATTGGAGTTCGCGAAGGGCCGCAGAAGCGGATTCGTTTCGCTGCCATACCCATTGGAGATGGCGCGCCGCGTGGACCAGGCGTCAAAGGCGGCGGCACCATGCCCGGCGAAAGCCAGCGCGTACCACATTCGGCGCTTGGCGGGCGATTCCAGATTCCGGCGGAACGCAGGAACGGCCGGAAGCGCGGGCATATCACTCCGGCGGGGATCAAGCCCCTCTGCAAGAGGCCATTCCTCCCCTGCGCGCACGATTGGCTCAAGAACTAACTGGCCGGGGACGTAGGAGATGTCCTTCGACTCTGCCGGCGCAGCTTTCGTGACCAGCTTCACTGCAGGCTTTGCCGCTTCGGCGCGATCCGATCGGGGGGTGGAAATTTCCTCGGATGCAGGAAGGACAGCGGCCGCGGGAGCAAACGCAGTCGAGGCCGTGCCATCCTGGGTAGTCGCCTGCGGTAGCGGCGAGAGCAGAAGAAGAAGCGCGAATACCATCCCATCACCTCAGTGGCTGCGAGCGGCACGCCCTGGGTTGTGCCCGCAACTGAAAGGAGGATACTGTCCTCAGGGGCAGATGACACTGGCCTATCGGTCACATTCGTGATGGTACTCGTCCCTGGTGCTCTCGTTTTGAAAATTGAAACCAACGTACTAGGAAGCTTCAGCATGCGGCAGAGGAACCGCGAGGATTCCACGTTGAGAACACAGGCCAAGCTCATAGAGGAAGAATGACTCTGCTATAATCGCGCGCAATGGCGGCCCACGAACCCTCTTCCGCGGCGAAGCCCATCGCGGCCCAGGCGCCGCGATTCATTGTCATCGAAGGACCGTTGCGCGTCGGCAAGTCCACGCTTGCGAGAATCCTCGCCGAACGGCTGCACGCCCGCCGAATTTACGACTGCGAGGACAATCCCTTTCTGGCGGACTTTTACCGCGAGAAGCCCGGGGCGGCCTTTCTCACGCAGATGTACTTCCTAATGGAGCGCCAGCGACGGCTCCGCGAAGGGCTGGCCGCCGAAGCTCCGGGGCCGCTCCTTTCGGATTATCTGATGGAGAAGGACCGCATTTTCGCGAACCTGAACCTCGGCGACGAAGAGCTGAAACTTTATGACCGATATTATGAGATTTTGACCGAGGGGCTGCCCGCGCCCGACCTGGTCATCTACCTGCAGGCCAAGCCGGAGGTCCTGCGCGCGCGAATCGCGAAGAAAGGCGCCCGGGAAGAGACGCGCATCGCCGATGAATATGTCGAAGAGGTTGCGCGGGCTTACGAACACTTCTTTTTCCGATATTCGGCGTCGGATCTGCTGGTCATCGACACGTCGGAAATTGACTTCGTCGAGCGGAATGCTGATTTGCAGCAACTGCTCCGCCGCCTGCAGGAGCCGGTGAAAGGCACGCAGTATTTTCTTCCATTGGGCAAGTCGGAATAAGCCGGCAGGCGTCATTTTCCACGTATTTCGCCGTTTCCTTTCAAACGCGCTTCGCGTAGATTGCGCTTTTCGGGCGGGGATGGAAGAAAGGTGAGCGGAGCCAGAAAGTGTGGCACGCAACTGTTTTTGGGCCTCGCCGCGCGGCGAGGTGCGGATGCGACTCGAGGAGATGACCCCAAATAATTCCCGGCAGCTTGCATAGGAGCAGCCGGTAAAGGAGAACGACATGGGGAACTGGACACGGAGGCGATTTTTTCTGACTTCGCTGGTTGGCAGCGTCGCCGCCGGAGCGGGGGATCTGTTTGGCCGGGAAACTCCGGACAGCGGCGGAGCCCCGGGGAGTTGCGCCAATCCCTTGGGCAGGGTTTCCCCGGTGCCGGGCAAGCGACCCGTCATGATTTCCAGTCTCAACGGGCTCCATGTGCTCGACCGTGGCATGGAGGTGCTGAGGAAGGGCGGGGACACGCTGGATGCGGTGCTCGCGACGGTCACCATCGTCGAGGACGACCCGGAAGACAATTCGGTGGGTTACGGCGGTCTGCCGAACGAAGACGGCGAGGTAGAACTTGACGCCAGCGTGATGCACGGACCGACGCGGCGCGCGGGTTCGGTCGCGTCCGTGCGCCGGATCAAAAACGTGGCGCGACTGGCGAAGACGGTGATGGAGCGCACCAACCACGTCATGTTGGTGGGTCCGGGCGCGACGCGGTTTGCCGTGGCAGAGGGTTTTCCGGAGATGAATCTGCTCACCGAGAAATCGCGGATCGCGTGGCTCGCGTGGAAGGCAGCGACAACGGAGAACTGGCGGCCCGGTCTGGACAGCCCCGAGTGGAAAGAAAAAATCGCCGCGCTGCTGGACACGCCGGAAAAAATCGCCTGGCAGCCGTGGATCGAGCAGGTGATCGCGCATCCGCCAACGGGGACTATCAATTGCCTGGCCGTGAATGAGAAGGGCGAGATCTCCGGCACCACGACGACATCGGGTCTCGCCTGGAAAATTACCGGACGGGTTGGCGATTCACCCGTTATCGGCGCGGGGCTCTACGTGGACGGCGACGTAGGCGCGGCGGGCTCGACGGGCAGAGGCGAGGAAAACATCAAGATTGCGGGCGGCCACACCATCGTGGAGATGATGCGCAAAGGGATGTCACCCGCGGATGCATGCCTCGAGGCGTTGCACCGCGTCGCGCGCAACTACAACAACGACAAGAAGCGGCTCCGCCATTTCCACGTATTCTTCTACGCGCTGAACAAGGACGGCGAACACGGCGGCGCGTCCCTGTGGAGCAATCACTACAACAAGACGCCCGCTTCCTACGCGGTCCATGACGGAACGGCGGCCCGCGCGGCACGCTGCGTTCCTCTCTTCGACGAAAGCGTGCTCGAAAACTGACCCCCAACTATTTGGGGACTAGCATTTCTCGGTTTGCCGCCGCTGCCGTATCCTCTTAACTGATGGAGCCAGCGAAAATCCTGATTATCGGTGGCGGCGTGGTGGGCTGTGCGATCGCGCGCGCGGTATCACGCCGCTGGGACGACATCTTTCTCGTTGAAGAGTTGCCGCGACTCGGCATGGCCACGAGCACGCGCAACAGCGGAGTGATCCACTCCGGCCTCTACTATCCGAAAGAAACCTTGAAGGCGCGGCATTGCGTCGCGGGGAATCGCCTGACGTACGAGTTTTGCGCTGCGCACAACGTGCCCCACCGCCGGACGGGGAAGCTCATCGTCGCTTCGAGCCCGCGGGAAGCACGGGAACTCGGTGAATTGCAGCGCCGCGGCGAAACGAACGGCGTCGAAGGGATGCGCCTGATCGACGCTGCTGGCATACGAGCGCACGAACCTCACGTGAGTGGCGTAGCCGCCCTGGAGGTGCCGTCGGCGGGGATCCTGTCGTCCGAGGAGCTGGTGAAGGCTTACGCGCGCGTGGCATCCGAGCAGGGAGCCAACATCGTCACACGTGCACGGGTCGAAGAGCTCGAGGCGCGCCGGGAGACGATCCGCGTCTCGCTGCGAGTCGGTGATGAGGAATCCGCCACGCGCGAAACGATTGAAGCGAGATGCGTCATCAATGCGGCGGGGCTCTACGCGGATGAAGTGGCGGCGATGCTGGGCAACCGCTCGTGGCGCATCTATCCGGTGCGCGGGGAATACTGCGAGATTCGCGGTCCGCGAGCGGCACTGCTCAATGGCCTCGTCTATCCGCTTCCGCAAAAGGACGGGTTCAGCCTGGGGTTGCATTTGACGAAAACCATCTGGGGAACATTGCTGGTCGGGCCGACTGCTCGGTATGTTGAAAGCAAAGGCGATTATGAACAGGATCGGATCGGGGTCGCAGAATTTGCGCGTGGCGCGAAAATTCTGCTGCCGGAAATCCGAGAAGAGGATCTGCGGCTTGCCTATTCCGGGCTGCGGCCGAAGCTCGTTGCGCCCGGCGGGAAAGGGCCGGCTGATTTTGTAATCTCGCGCGATCCGGACTTTCCACAAGCGATTCATCTGATCGGGATCGATTCGCCTGGCCTGACCGCAGCGCCGGCAATTGCCGAACAGGTTGCGGAGTTGGCCTCGGAAGTACTCGCCTAGCGCGGCCATCCCCTGCGGAGAACTCCGAGCAGAAAAGGGCCGTTCGCTCCATCGCCCGCTGGGTCCGCGTTGACACTGTTGCGAGGGCTTCGCTAGACTAGGTGAATCAGTCAAGCGAACCGCTCCTGCCTGTACGGTTCCCCGGTAGCTCAACGGTAGAGCATTCGGCTGTTAACCGAAGGGTTGCTAGTTCGAATCTAGCCCGGGGAGCCAAAACTTTCTTTTCCAATGAGTTAAGATTTTTTCAGGCGCGAATTTTGGCCGCTTAACATTCGGTAGTAAGCCGAAGGGTGGTTTTTGCTGG
>JBGQHF010000064.1:0-18804 GCA_041497835.1 Terriglobia bacterium | reverse complement strand
GTAGTGCAGGAGCCGCGCGTTGGCCGGAGCAAGATCGGGCCGCAACTCGTACGCACGCACGCCCACGACGATGGCATCGAAACGCGAGAGGTCGCCGAAGGCAAGCGCCGCGGCGTCCAGCATCTCCACGTGAATCCCCAGCCGTCCGAGCGCTTCCGGGATAGGCTCGCCTTCCGCCGTAATGTAGCCGACGCGCAGATTCTCCGGCACGCTCACTTCAAACGCGCGCACATTGGATTCCGCCGGCTCGCTCCAGAGCTGCGTGGGCAGCGACGGCAGCGGTTCGAGCGAGGCCGTAAACTTCTCTTCGCCCCGCTTGGCGTATGCCGAAATCGTGTAGCTTCCGGCAGCGAGTTTCTGCGGCGGCGTCACCCGGAAACGCACGTATTGGTCGCCCTGGCCGGCGAACACCAACTCCTGCGGCGCGCCCGCGCTCCACCCCGCCGGAACATCCAGTCCGACGCTCGCCTTCGACGCTTGCGTCGCATAGGAATGCACCCGCACATCGAGATCGAATGGTTTCCGCGCTTTGCCCAGCACTTCGATGGCCTGCTTTGGCTCTACCGCCAGTGTCAGTGCCGGCACAATCCGCAGCGGCACCTTGTCCACCCGAGTCGAGCTCGCCTGAATGTGGAGTACCGGCACGCTAACGATAAACGTGTACCCCGCGATGCTCGCGGTCTGCTGCGCGGTGATCATGGGTTCGGGTTCCGGCTGTAGTTTGTCCCATGTAGATCTCGGCGGAGCAGCGCTCTCCACGCTGATGGATATTTGAAAGCCTTTGGCTGCATCCCCCTCATGCCTTGTTTCCTTCATCCCCTGCGGCAGCGCCAGCCGCAACTCTCCGAGTGTGCATCCCGCATCGTTTCGGCAGCGTGCTCCGGCCGAAACCGCGAACGACTCCCCCACCACAAGATCGCTTCGCCCCGCCTGCGCGGTCGCTTCGACTCCTGCAACCATCGCCAAAGCTCGATGGAAGCGGTTCTCGACAGCCAGAAGCTCCTCCCACAGGCGGTATTCAGCGGGGTCCGACACATCTGCCACCAGGCTGCGCTGCTTTTCGATTTGTTTCCCCGCGCTGACCAGCGCCCGGGATGCGGCAATCCAGTCCAAACGCAAAGCCGCTTCGCGCGCCCGAGCCAGCGACTGGTCGGCGATCCGAAGGGGCTCCGCATAGATGGGATTGAAGTCGCCAAGTTTCCCCAAAGAACTGGTAAGCAGCGCAAGATCAACGTTTCCCCCGTCTTGCCGCGACAGCGCGACGGGCCGGCGCGCAAACGGTGAACCGAGGAATCCCGCGATCCCCTGCGTGCGGTGATTCACGAAAGCGTCCAGGCCAATCTCGCGCCACGTCTTTCCCCACAGGGGAGACACCTCATCGAGCGGCAGAACGTATCCCTTCGGATTGTCAGACCGCCGCTCGAGCCCCAGAATCTGCACCGGCTCCTTGTCGCTCCACGGATGCAACCCTTCCTGCAATTGCTCCGGGAACGCCTTCGCATCGGCGGCCATCTGCACCGCCTTTGGCGTGAGCAGCCCCGATGCTTGGTGCTGCCCGTGTCCGCCCCGCACTCCGGCCCAGTCGTTGATCACAATGTGCGGGCGAAAGGTGCGAATCACCCGCACCATGTCGTCCAGCACTTGATCCCCCCACACCTTCATCGTCTCTTCAGGCGTCTTCGAATAGCCGAAATCCCGGGCGCGCGTGAAAAACAGCTTCACACCGTAGCCTCGCGTTGCCGCCAGTAATTCCTGTGTGCGGATCAGCCCGAGTTGCGGCGCCTGCTCCGGCCCAAGAGCATTCTGACCCCCTTCACCGCGCGTGAGCGAAAGCAGCGCCACCTCCGCGTGTAGCCCGCGCGCGAGATACGTCAGCACGGCCGCCGATTCATCGTCGGGATGCGCGGTGACATAGAGGATGCGCGTCGTCACACGCGCGTTGTCGATGGCCTCAATCGTCTCGGCCAGCCCCGGCCCGGTTCCCGGCGCTGGCGGAAATTGCGCCGCCGCCGGCCGCGCCGGGCAGGCCGAGAGCAGGGCACCTGCCATAATCACCCGCGCAATTTGACGAGTCACTCGCGATGCCATGCGCCTGTCCTCCCGGGCGGAGGGCCAAAGTTCTTCATCGGCGCGGAGTCGATCGCAGATTCCGACTCGGTCGAAAGGGATCGCGGCTTGCTCTGAAGTGTCTGGACAATCGCTCACGCGGCCTCCACCTGCTTTTCTTCCGCAAACGGCCATTCCCTCATCACCCGGGCGCGCACGAGAAACGCCACCAAACCCATCCCGATCACCGCCAAACCCCATTTCCGCTGCGCTCCCGTGTACCAGAAAAGTCCCGCCCACCCCAGCATCGTCAGCACCGCCGGCGCCGGATAGAGCCACATGCGGTAGGGCAATCGAGCGGGCCCCCAGCGCCGCCGCAGTATCATCACGCCCACGGCCTGCCCGATGAATTGCACCAGCAGCCGCATTGCCAGGATCGCGCTGATCACCGTGGAAAGCTTGAAGAGCAGGCTGAAGACAAACGCCAGTGCGCCGAGGAAAAGGAGCGACAGGTGCGGAAATTTCTTTTCCGGATGCACGCGGGCAAACACCGGGAAAAAAGTCCCGTCCAGCGCCGCCGAATACGGCACGCGCGAATAGCCGAGCAGGGCGGAAAAGATCGACGCAAACGCGATCCAGAGCACCAGCAGGGTGGCCCCCGCCGCCGCCCGCGCTCCGTAGATCATCTCCACGAACGTGCTCACCAGGAACGGCGACTCCTGGGCCTTCTGCCAGGGCACCACGCCCAGGATGCTCGTCTGCATCGCGAGGTAAAGCACCGCGATCCCTGCGATGGAAATGAAAATCCCCCGCGGAATGTTCCGTTCCGGTTGCTTCAGCTCCCCGCCCAAATGACAAATGTTGTAGTAGCCCCAGTAGGTGTACACCGTGCTCACCGTCGCCGCGCCCAGCCCTGCAAAGAAGACGTGCGAGAGTTGGAACGCGCCCGGCGGAAACGCGAAGGCGCGCCGGGCGTCAAAGTGGGTCACGCCGCCCCAGATGAGCCACAACATCGTGGCGATCACGCCGATCCACAAGAGCACGGAGATTTTTCCGATTGTGGTGATCCGCCGGTAGAGCAGCACAACCAGCAGAATGACAATCGCGCCGGAAAGCGCTTTCTGCTGCCACGCTTCCAGCGGGTGCAGGTACGTCGCGTACTGCGAGAATCCGATCGCTCCGCTGGCAACTACCAGCGGCGCCTGGATCAGCGTCTGCCACACGAACAGAAACGACATCAGCCGGCCCCACTTCTCCGGCCCGTACGCTTCTCGAAGGAAGACGTAGCTTCCACCCGCGCGCGGCATGGCGGCGCCCAACTCCGACCACACGAACCCATCCAGCAGCGCGAGCACCGCTCCCACTACCCATGCCAGCAACGCCTGGGGCCCGCCCATTGCGCGAATCACCAGCGGACCGACTACAAACGGCCCGATCCCCACCATGTCTATCATGTTCAGCGCCACAGCTTCGCGCAGGCCAAGACCCCGTACCAGACCCCCATCGGAACCGCGGCCGGAGGTGGCTTGTGTGCCGATCGGGAGGTTAGGCGAATCGGGTCTCGTTTGCATCATTACGGGGCGCTCCGCGCCGCCCCCGAGGGATCTGGGAGCATAGCAAAAAGAATCGCCCGCCGCCCGAACCGCGCGGCCGGGCGCAGTATTGCTCTCTAGGACCTCACCGGATACTTGGAGGCTATCCTTGGTTTGCGCTTGTGTTAAATTGAAAACCACAAGATTTGCAGGGCCGACTGCTGCCCTTCGTTTCGGCGCCTGCAGCTTTGGGGCGAGAAACAGTCGTATTCCCCCTCTCACTCTTGCCCGGTGACCCTTCCCAATGCGTGCGCCCGTGCTTTGTGTGTTGAAGCGAACCGGGCGTTGGCAAATCCCTGCGCGAAGTCAGGGGAAGGAAGCCGTCGTGAGCATTCTCTGGGATAAAGCCCTTTCACTGCGTAACTTGCGGTTCGCACTCCTCTCACTGTTCATCCTGACGGCCGGCACATGGCTCTTTTCGCGGGCACTCCTTTCGACCGGATTTCTGCCGCATTGGTACTGCTATCTCGGGGATAAGCGACTCCTTTGGACCACAGTCATCGCTGACCTTCTGATTGGGCTCTCGTATGTGGCGATTTCGGTGACGTTGGTCTGGTTAATCCGCCACTGCGGCCGTAGTCTGCCGTTTCCCAGCTTTTTCTGGGCCTTTGGCATCTTCATAGTGAGTTGCGGCGCCACTCACTTTCTGGAAGTCGTCACGGTATGGAAGCCGGTGTATTGGCTCTCTGCGGCAGCCAAAATCCTGACCGCTTTCTCATCCGCCGGAACCGCAATCGTTCTGATTCTGGGCGGGAGGGGGATCGTTGCGTATGTCCAGACGACCTCCGAAGCAGCCCAGCGCGTCGGCAACGAGAAGTTTCGCGCGCTGGTACAGGCTGCACCGATGGCCGTCCTTGGTCTTGGCACGGAAGGGAGGACCAAAGTCTGGAATCCAGCCGCCGAACGCATGCTGGGGCAGCGGCTCGGTGCGGCAATGGATGGAGAGGGGGGATTCATCCCCGCGGACAGAATCGCCGAGCACGAAGATCTTCTGCGCCGCGCACAAGCCGGGGAAGTGATTACCGGTTTTGAGACCGTGTGGCTGCACGCAGATGGATCTCCGTTTCGCGCCAATGTTTCATTCGCTCCCATCTACAGCGAACGGCACGAATTGGAAGGCGTTATGGCGGTTGTCGAAGACATTACCGCCCGCAAGCGCGTGGACTTCGAACTGCAGCAAAAAACCGCCACCCTCGCTGCAGTCACCCAGGCGCTCACCACATTTCTAGATTCGGGGAACTGGAGCACGGCGAGCCGGCATCTGCTTCATCTCGTCATGCGCGAAACGCGGAGCGAGTTCGGTTTTCTGGGCGTGACCCTAGAGGGCGACGTGCTCCGCGTCCTCGCGCACGATGGGGTGGTCTGGGACCAAGAACTCAACCGTTCCCTGTACGAGGAGAAAATGCACCAGTACGCCGAGCAAGGGCACTTCGAAGTGTCGCACTTCCACAACCTCTTAGCCCATGTCATTTCCCAGAAGGAACCCATCATCTCCAACTTCCCTGCACAGGATCCCCGCTCGGGCGGGCTCCCCGCCGGCCATCCGCCCATCCACTCTTTCTTCGGCGTACCCGTTTTCAAAGGGGACCACGCAGTCGGCCTCATCGCGGTGGCCAACCGGCCTGGAGGATATTCCGGACAAGATCTGCACTCTTTCGAGACCATGCTGCAGGCGACCGGCGTACTCTTCGACAACTACCGCCAAAACCTGAAACGCAAGTCGCTCGAAACGGAACAGAAGAATCTTGAATCCCAGATGCGCCAAGCACAAAAGATGGAGGTGCTCGGGCGTCTCTCCGGCGGCATCGCGCATGACTTCAACAACGTGCTCATGGTTCTCACTGGTTTCTCCGAACTGCTCGAACAATCCATCCCGCCCGATTCGCAAGCGCGCAAGTACCTCTCTCAAATCCAGCGGGCCACGGAAAGGGCTGCGGGGGTGACCAAGCAACTCCTGGCCTTCAGCCGGAAGCAGGTCCTGGAGTTGCGCCCCATCAACCTCCACGAGGCTCTGTGTGATATGGAAATCATTCTGTCCCACTTGCTCGGTTCCGACGTGCGGCTTGAATTTTGTCTCGAGGCTGCCGAACCCTGGATCCTCTCCGATCTGTCGCAAATCGGGCAGGTCGTTGCAAATCTCACAATCAATGCGCGGGATGCCATGCCGGAGGGGGGCTCCCTGAAAATTCGCACCTGGAACACCGACGCTCTGCCCGACGGCGCGGACAAAGAGCCCGGTACACCGAGGAACTGGATCGTTCTGGAGGTCGCCGACAGTGGAATCGGAATGGACGAGCTCACTCGCGCGCAAATCTTCGATCCCTTCTTCACCACGAAACCTGCCGGAAAAGGAACGGGGCTAGGCCTTTCGACCGTCTACGGCATCGTGAAGCAGAGCGGTGGGAGTATTCTTGTGGAATCCGCGCCAGGCAAGGGTTCGCAATTCAAACTTTACTTCCCCGCGACCGAATCCGGGAAGCCCGCCTTGCCCGCCGTCCCGCAGGCTGCCCCGGCTAAGGTCAGCGGAGTCGGCGCCACTGTTCTCGTCGTTGAGGATGAGTCTGCCCTGCGATATACCCTCGTGGAAGTCCTCCAAAACTCGAGCTATCGCGTACTGCAGGCCGCCAATCCGGTCGACGCCCTGGAAATGGCCACTCAGTTTCACGGCACGCTAGACATCCTCCTCACCGACATCGTTATGCCAGGGATTCGCGGCACCGAACTTGCCCGCCGCATCAATGCTCTCCACCCGGAAACACGTGTCATTTTCATGTCCGGATACGCAGAAGGACTCCCTGAAAAGCAGCTTCCCCCAAACGCCGCTTTCCTCCAGAAACCGTTCCCGTTCTCAACCCTCCTCGAACAGCTTAAACTGGCACAATCCGGGGAGTAGCCGTTCGTTCCTCTCCGGCCGGAGCCTGAGGCATGCGCTGTGTTCCCAGGAGTATGAAATTCACTATCCGTTTGTTTGCTATGTTCCTGGTGATCGCTGGCGCTGCTCGCGCCAGCCTCAGCCTTCCCCCCGCCGCCTCCGCCGGCCTTGAGAAGCTCTACTCCGGCGATCCCGACGCGGCCATCGAACAGTTCCAAACCATCCAGCAAGCACAGCCCGATCATCCGCTCGGCTTCCTGCTCGAAGCCGAAGCGCTTTGGTGGAAGATCTACTGCTCCTCCGCCGAATTCAAATACGGCATGACCGACGCCTGGCGCCGCCCCAAGCTTCGAGAGGACTATCGCTACTTCGAGGTGACACAGAAAGTCATAACGCTTGCCGAAGCACGTCTCCGCCGGGAGGAATCCGCGGAGATGCACTTTTACTCCGGCATGGGGGAAGCTCTCGCCGCCCGGTTCTACGGCCTCCGCGGCGAGAATCGCGCCGCCGCTCGCGCCGGCGTGCGCGCCCGCGAGCATCTCCTCCGCGTGCGTTTCCTCGACCCGGGCTTCGCTGATGCCGATGCCGGCCTCGGGCTCTACAACTATTATGTGGACACGCTTTCCGCCGCCGCCAAAATCCTCCGCTTCTTCATGGGCATCCCCGGCGGCAACAAGAAAGACGGCCTCAAGCAGTTGGAGCGCGCCATGAACGAGGGAACGCTCACTCGCGCCACAGCGCGCTTCTACCTTGCGAAAAACCTCCGCAACTACGACCAGAACTACGAACGCGCCCTGGCCGTCATCACTCCGCTCACCGAGCAATACCCCGCGAATCCTCTCTTCGCGCTTCTCCGCGGCGATCTCTATGCCAAACTCGCCCGCAAGGAGCAAGCCGCCGCGTGGTTCCGCAAGGCCGCCGCGCTTCCCCTCCGCGACGCTGAGTGCCTCCGGCGGGTCCAGGCCCTCGCCCGGGCGGCTTTCGCCGCCCTAGGCCCGGGCTACGCCCTGAGTTCCACCCATCCCTGAGGCTTCGCTAAGGACCCGCGTTGACGGAAATCCCCCTGGATGCTATAAATTCGAGTTCCATTTGCGTAGCTTCAGGCCCACCGTACGCCCTTGCCGGGTGGGGCTCGGTGCGGCCGCTGTTCCAGGATCATGCGCGACATCTAGATGCAGCAGATCGTTCACCAACTAGGCGAACTGTTCCTCCAGGCTGTGCCTACAGTCCTGATCGTTTTCCTTTTCTATCTCATCCTCAGGTCGGTGTTTTTCGGCCCGCTCCTCCGTGTTATGAAGGAGCGCGACGACCGCACCAAGGGCGCCCAGAAGGCTGCCGAAGCCGCTCAGGCCGCCGCGACCGAAAAGGTCAAGCAGTATCAGGACGCCCTGAAGCAGGCCCGTACGCAGGTGTACGCCGAACAGGACGCCGCGCGCCGCAAACTCCTGGATGAACGCAACGCCCAATTGAAGGACGCGCGCGCCCGCGCCGCCGAGGAAGTCCGAGTCGCCAAGCAGCGCGTCGGCGGCGAACTGGCGGCGGCCAGCCGCGGCGTCGAAGCTTCCAGCGGCGAGCTCGCCGCCCAGATCGCGCGCCGCATCCTGGAATCCCGGCCTCCGGCCAGCCCCGCGAGAGATGCCCGATGAACCGTTTCTGGCGTGTCGTCTTTCTCCTCAGTGTGTTCGTGGTTCTCCTCGGCGTCACCGCGCCGGCTCGCGCCGCCGAAGAAAAGGAGGCGAATCCCGCCGAACAAGGCATCGGCCAAGTCTTTAAGTGGATCAACTTTGCCATCGTGGCCGGGGGCATCGGTTATCTGGCCCGAAAATACGGCCCGTCCTTCTTCCGCGGCCGCGCCGATCAGATCAGTGCCGCCATCAGGCAGGCCACCGCGGCGAAGGCCGAGGCCGACCGTCAGCTTCAGGACGCGGAGACGCGGCTCGGCCTCCTCGATCAAGAAGTTACCGATTTGCGCTCCTCCGCCCAGCGCGATGCCGCAGCAGAGAGGGAGCGCATCCGCGCCGCAACACAAAATGAAATTGCGAAGGTTGCCGCCGCAGCGAAGGCCGAGATCGAAGCCGCCGAGCGTGCCGCGCGCCTCGAGCTGAAAGCCCTCGCTGCGAAGCTCGCCGTCGAGGGCGCGGAAGCGCTCCTCGCAAAACAGCTCACCCCCAAGGCCCAGGAAGCCCTTGTCAGCGCATTTGTGCAGGATCTTGCCGGGAGGCCGAATTGAAGTCCGCGGCACTCCAATACGCAAACGCCCTAGCGGATATCGCACTGGCGCAGGGAGCCGCCGAGCCCCTCGTCAAGCAGCTCGGGGCTTTCGGCGCGCTCTCCGCCGAATCGCCCGACCTGCGAAATTTTCTGGCAAGCCCGGCGGTCCCGCGCACCGCGAAGCACGGCGTTATTGCGAAAATCATGTCGCGGATGGGCGCGAGTAAAATCGTCCGGAATTTTCTTTTCGTTCTAACCGACCATCGCCGCACCCAGGCCTTGCCCGAAGTGATCGCCGCGTTTCAGGAGATCATCCGGCAGCGCCAGGGCGTCGCGCAGGCGGAAGTCTCTTCCGCTGTCGAGATGACGGGGCAACAAAAGGCTGCGCTCGCAAAAACCCTCGAGCGCCTCACGGGAAGAAAGATCGAAGCCAGCTATTCTCTCGACGCGGCTCTGCTCGGCGGAGCCGTTGTCCGGATCGGGTCCACAATTTATGACGGCTCGCTGCGCAACCAACTGAACACTTTGCGCGCGCGCCTCACCGCGGAATAGGAGCACGGCAGGCATGGCCAATATCAAAGCAGACGAAATCACGAAGATTCTGCGCGAGCAGATCGAGAATTACGAGCAGACCGTCGCGGTCGATGAGGTCGGCCAGGTCATCAGCGTCGGCGACGGCATCGCCCGTATCCACGGGCTCGAAAAAGTGATGGCCGGCGAGATGCTTGCCTTCCCCCACGGCGTTGCGGGCATCGCCCTGAACCTCGAGGAGAACGAAGTCGGCGCCGTGCTTCTCGGCGAGTACACCTTGATCAAGGAAGGGGACACCGTCAAGCGCACGAACTCGATCATGTCCGTGCCCGTGGGCGAAGCCTTGGTCGGCCGCGTGGTGAATCCCCTCGGCGAACCGCTCGACGACAAAGGAGCCATCGCCGCTACCCAGCGCAATCCGCTCGAGCGCATCGCGCCGGGCGTCATTGACCGCCAGCCCGTCCGCGAGCCGCTGCAGACCGGCATCAAGGCCATCGACTCGATGATCCCCATCGGCCGCGGCCAGCGCGAGCTCATCATCGGCGACCGGCAGACCGGCAAGACCGCCATCATTCTGGACTCCATCATCAACCAGAAGGGCGGCGACATGATCTGCATCTACTGCGCCATCGGCCAGAAACGCTCGACGATCGCGCAAGTCGTGAAGATCCTCACCGACGCCGGCGCCATGGACTACACCATTATCGTGGCCTCCTCCGCCGCCGAGCCCGCCACGCTCCAGTACATCGCTCCTTATGCCGCGTGCGCCATGGGCGAATATTTCCGCGACACCAAGCGCCACGCCGTCACCTTTTACGACGATCTTTCGAAACACGCGCAGGCCTATCGCGAGATTTCCCTCCTCCTCCGGCGTCCCCCGGGCCGCGAAGCCTTCCCCGGCGACGTCTTCTATCTCCACTCGCGTCTACTGGAGCGCGCCGCGAAGCTCAACGACAAACTCGGCGGCGGCTCGCTCACCTCTTTGCCGGTCATCGAAACCCAAGCCGGCGACGTCTCCGCCTATATTCCGACAAACGTCATCTCCATCACCGACGGCCAGATTTATCTCGAAGCCGATCTCTTCAACGGCGGCATCCGGCCCGCCGTCAACGTCGGCATTTCCGTCAGCCGCGTCGGCGGCAACGCGCAGATCAAGGCCATGCGCCAGGTGGCCGGCTCGCTCCGTCTGGATATGGCGCAGTACCGCGATCTAGCGGCCTTCGCCCAGTTCGGCTCCGACCAACTGGACAAGGTCACGCAGGCCCAGCTTTCCCGCGGCCAGCGCCTTACCGAAATTCTCAAGCAGGATCAGCTCGTGCCCCTTTCGGTCGAAAAACAGGTGCTCATGATTTATGCCGGTACGAGCGGCGCCATGGATAGCGTTCCGGTAGCCGATTGCCGCCGCTTTGAGCGCGACCTCTTGCAGTTCGTCGAAACCAGCTACCCCGTCGTGTTGAAGAACATGGCGGCGAAAAAGGCCCTGGACGACGCCCTCAAAGCCGAAATGAAGCAGGCCATTGAAGCCTTCAAGGAGCGCTTCACCGGCACTTCGTCGGCGGCAGTGAACTAGGCGCGGCTGCGCGGGTTACGATGGCCACACTTCTCGATTTTCGGCGCCGCATCCGCTCGGTGAAGAACACCCAGCAGATCACCCGCGCGATGAAGTTCGTCGCGGCGGCCCGGCTGCGCCGCGCGCAGGAGCGCGCCCTAGCCTCCCGGCCGTACGCCGCGCAGATGGCGCGCGTCCTACGCTCGACCATGGCGCGCCTCGAAGATCCCCAGCACCCCCTGCTCGCGCGGCGCCCCGAGGAGAAAATTCTCATCGTCGTGCTCTCCGGCGAGCGCGGCCTTTGCGGCGCCTTCAACGCCAACATCCTCCGCAAAGCCGTGGACCTCATCAAGACCAGCGCCGGCAAGAAGATCCTCTGTCTTCCCGTGGGCAAGAAGGGCCGCGACTTCCTGAAAAAACAGGGACTGGAATTCGCCGCGGAATATCTGAATGTGCTGGCCCGCGTCGAATTCTCCACGGCGCGGGAGATCTCCACGGTCATCGCGGATTTTTACTCCAGCGGCACCGTAGACGCGGTCTATGCGGTGTTCAGCGAATTCAAGAGCGTTCTCGCGCCCCAACTAGCGGTCGAAAAACTGCTTCCCGTGGAGTCCGTCGCGGAAGACGCAAGCGCGCCGGCGGACGATGCTGCGGCCCAGGTGGATTACATTTACGAGCAGCCCGCGGCGTATCTCCTCGACAAGCTTTTGCCGCGCTATGTCGAAACGCAGGTTCTGCGCGCCATGCTCGAATCTTCCGCCGCGGAGCACGCTGCGCGCATGACGGCGATGGAATCAGCGACCAAAAACGCCGGCGACGTCATCGAGGCGCTGACCCTGCACATGAACAAGGTCCGCCAGGCGGCCATCACCAAGGAAATCATCGAAGTGGTCAGTGGAGCCGCTTCCACAAGCTAGGAGCAGCCATGCCAGAGAAATACGCCAGCATCGGACACGTCGTCCAAGTCATCGGGCCGGTCCTCGATATTCAATACAACCCCGACAAGATGCCCGCCATTTACAACGCGATTCGCGTCACGAGCGAGGGCTACAACTCCCCGGAGCCGCTCGACGTCACCGCGGAGGTGCAGCAGCACCTGGGAGAAGGGCGCGTGCGCGCCGTAGCCATGGAGCCGACGGAAGGCATCGTGCGCGGGATGAAGGCATACGACATGGGCCAGCCGATCACGGTGCCGGTGGGCCGAGGCGCGCTGGGCCGCGTCATGAACGTGCTTGGCAAGCCCGTGGATCAACTCGGGCCGATTCAGAGCAATACCTTTTACTCCATTCATCGCCCCGCGCCGCTGCTCGACGATCAGTCCACGACGCTTGAAATGTTCGAGACGGGCATCAAAGTCGTTGACCTCATTCAACCTTTCTTGAAGGGCGGCAAGATAGGCCTTTTCGGCGGCGCTGGCGTGGGCAAGACCGTGCTCATCCAGGAGTTGATCCACAATGTGGCCATGGAGCACGGGGGCGTCTCTGTCTTCGCCGGCGTGGGCGAGCGCACCCGCGAGGGGAACGATCTGTGGCTCGAGTTTCAGGAGTCCGGCGTCGTCGTGCCGGGCAATTCCGAAAAGTCGCGTGCCGCGCTCATCTATGGCCAGATGACGGAACCTCCCGGGGCGCGCCTGCGCGTCGGCCTCACGGGCGTCACCGTCGCCGAATACTTCCGCGACGAGGAGCATCTCGACGTGCTCCTTTTCATCGACAATATATTCCGCTTCGTGCAGGCCGGCTCGGAAGTTTCCGCGCTCCTCGGCCGCATGCCTTCGGCCGTGGGTTACCAGCCGAACCTCAACACCGAAATCGGGGAATTGCAGGAGCGCATCACGTCCACAAAACACGGGTCCATCACTTCGGTGCAAGCCATTTACGTTCCCGCCGACGACTACACGGACCCGGCGCCGGCCGCGACCTTCTCGCACCTCGACGCCACCACCAACCTCAGCCGTCAGATTGTCGAGCGCGGCATCTACCCGGCGGTGGACCCGCTGGCCAGTTTCTCGCGCATCCTCGACCCGCGCATTGTCGGCCAGGAACACTACTCGGTCGCTCGGGGCGTCAAGTCCATCCTCCAGCGCTACAAGGACCTGCAGGACATCATCGCCATCCTCGGCGTCGAAGAACTTTCCGACGAAGATAAGCGCACCGTCGCGCGCGCCCGCAAGATCGAAAAATTCCTCTCGCAGCCCATGTTCGTCGCCGCTCAGTTCACCGGGCTCGAGGGCAAGTACGTGAAGATCGGCGACACCGTCCGCGGCTTCAAGGAAATCATCGAAGGCAAGTACGACGACGTGCCCGAACAGGCTTTCTACATGGTTGGCACGATCGAAGAAGCGCTCGAGAAAGCGGAAAAGATGAAGGTGGGTGTCTAAACGGCGATGCTTCCCGACTCATTGGATCTCGTGGTCGTCACTCCGGAGCGGCAGGTGCTCCGCCAGACGGTGGCCGAAGTGCAACTTCCCGGCGCGGACGGTTATCTCGGAATTCTGCCGGGACACGCGCCGCTCATCACGGAACTCGGCATCGGCGAACTTTCCTGCCACACCGCCGCCGGCGGCGAGGAAACGGCTCATCTCGCTCTCATTCGCGGCTTCGCGGAAGTTTTGCCTGACCGGGTCACGGTCCTTGCGGAGATCGCGGAGCGCGCCGAGGAGATTGACGTTTCCCGTGCGGAGGCGGCGCGACAGCGCGCGGAAAAGCTCTTGGCCGCACAGGATGCCAATATCGACTGGGACCGAGCCTCTGTCGCGCTGCAGCGCGCGTTGATCCGCATCCAGGTCGCCCGGAAACATCAGGGTGTTTCGGTGACCAGCGCCCGGTAGTTCCATCCGAAGCGGTCCGCGTGACGCCCAGCCCGTTCTCGCATCTAATTCACAGAGAGCGACTCATGAGCGCCATCACCCTGTACGGCACGTCTTGGTGCGGCGACTGCCGCCGGGCAAAAACTTTTCTCAAGGAACGCGGCGTCAAGTTCCGCGAAGTCAACATCGACGAGGATCCGGACGCGGAAGAGATCGTCATCAAGGCTAACAACGGCAAACGCAAGGTTCCGACCATCGAGGTGGACGGCCGCTATTTCGCCTGCAGTCCCTTCAACGCCGAACAGCTTTCCGCCGAACTCGGCATCCCCTTCAATCCCTGATCTGTTGCCCTAGCTCGTCATTCCGCGCGCAAAGACCCGCTTCACTTGCAAGCGCTCATCCAGCAGCACGATGTCCGCATCCGCGCCCGCGCGGAGCACACCCTTCTTGAATTCCGCCCCCAGCAATTTCGCGGGATTCACGGTCAGCATTCGCAAGGCGTGCGCGAACGGCACGCCCAGCCCCACAATGTTCCGCAGAGCGCGGTCCAGAGTCAGCGTGCTCCCCGCGAGCTTGCCTTCGGAATTTCGGCAGACGCCCCCGCTGAGCGTCACTTCCAGCGTGCCAAGGCTGTATTTTCCATCCGGCATTCCCGTCGCTGACGTACCGTCGCTGACGAGGAGTACTCGCTCCACGCCTTTGGCCTGCAACAGCATCCGCATCGCAGGCTCATCCACATGCACACCGTCCGCAATAAGCTCCGCGGTCACCTCCGGTGAAGTAAGCACCGCGCCGATCACACCCGCATCGTGGTGCGAGAACGGGCGCATCGCGTTGTACACATGCACGGCGTGACGCGCGCCCCGGGCAATGGCCGCGCGCGCCTGCTCGTAGGTTGCATCCGTGTGGCCGATGGCCACGACGAGCCCCGCTTTCCGCGCGGCGTCCATGCACGGAGCCGCGCCGGGGAGTTCCGGCGCGAGGGTCAGAATCCGCGCCGCGCCTTTGGCCGCATGCAGAAACTTTTCCAGCAATTCCGCCGACGGCAGGGTGAGCCATTCCGGCGGATGAGCGCCGCGTCGCACAGCACTCAGGAATGGCCCTTCAAAGTGAATGCCGAGGACTTCCGCCCGGCAGTCACGCGTCGCTCCGCGGGAGGAGTGCTGTTCCGAGATGTAGGTCGCGATTCCTTCGACGCTCCGGCAGGTATCATCCGGGCTGGCGCTAACCGTGGTTGCCACCAACGAAGTTGTTCCGTGACGCGCGACCGTTTTCGCCACTGCCGCGAGCGCATCGTGGCTGCCTTCCATCACGTCGTGGCCGCCCGCGCCGTGAATGTGCACGTCCACAAAACCCGGCACCGCGATGGCCCCGGGTTCCCGGATCTCCCGGGCGCCCGCGGGCAGCCGCAATGATTCCCGCGGACCAATTGCCTCCATCACGCCGTCGCGGATCAAAATACCCGCGCCGGGAATTTCCTCGCTGGGAGTTACTGCGCGGCCGGCGTGAAGCAGGAGAGTCTCCATGGTCTCCGGCTCATCCTAGCGGAAAGGGCTCTCGTTGCAAAAACAAAACGGGCAGGGTTTCCCCCGCCCGTCTTCCTTCGAATTTGTTCGCTCGCCTTACTTCTTTGCCGCGACCATTTCGATGCCGCTTACCTTGATCGAATCGCCTTCGGCCGTGCCCTTGATCGTCACGTGATGGCCCGCATGCGCCGCCACTTTATCCTGAGCGTCGATGGCGTAGATCTTCTTGTCCGCGTCATTGACCAAAACATACTTCGCGCCGTGCTCTTTCACGCACTTCGTGGCGCACGCCGCGTGTGACTCGGCCGTACCCTTCGCGCCGCAAGAACTGTCGGAGATGTAGCCCGTCCAGGAACCCTCCGCCGCCAGTGCCGCGCCGGCCAAGCACAGAACAAAAGCTGCCGCTGTCGCAAAACGAGTCTTCATGATTGATTCCCCCTCAAGGATGTATCGGATGTGAATTGCCCTGCTGGACTATCCGGTAGCTTGGCATATCGAGCCCTCGATGTCCATACCTGCCGTAATCTACTACGGAAAGACCCCTAAGTTTGGATGACCTGAAAACAAGAGGGGAAAACCCTTTCGGATTCTCCCCTGATTCCCGCATTTGGGAATGTTCACTTGTTCGACTTACTGCCCGGACGAAGCGTTGCTGGCCGCGGCCGTCCCTGCGCCCTTCGGAATGCTCAGGTAGCCCGACGCCGTGCTCTTCGTCACCTTGTTGATCACCAGTTCGAGCGCCGCGCGGCTCCCGCCCGTGTAGAAGAAAATCGGCTCATTCACCGACCGGTTCTTCTTTTCGAAGCTCTTGTCGTCCGCGAGCACGTTGATCGTGTACTGGTTCTTCTTTGTGTTCGTGTCCCTCAACTCGACCTGCACGGCGCCCACTTTCTGGGCTCCGCCCTTTCGGGTTACCGTGAATTCGAAGTAATCGCGTTGGCCGATGCGGCGCAGTTGGTCGATTTCATCGTGGTTCCGGGCAATCAGCGTCCCCATCTCGCTTCGGGCCATCTGGATGCTGTTCTTCGTCGCGTCCAGATCGCTCTTCACGCCGGTTACGTCGCCGTTCAGCCGGTTGACGTCCTCGTTACTTGCCTTCGTCGCCAGTTCAGATTTCACCGACGTTTCGAGACCCGTCAGTTTCTTGTTATAGTCCACCGAAACCGCCTTCGTCTGTTTCCGCGCGGCCACCAACTCCGACTTTGTCACGTTCAGCTTCTCGGTCACGACGTGGACATCGCTCAGAAGCTGCTGGTTGGTTTCTTCAGCCTTGGCCAGTCGCTGTCCCAGAGCATCGCTCTGCTTCAGCGCCGCCTGCGTGGACTGCTCCACGCCATTGGCATGGTTGATCGCCGTCCATCCCAAACCGACGGACAGCAACGACACTCCAGCTAGCACTGCTACCGCGAGGCCCACCCAGCGGGGCGTCCCGGCCGATCCTTGAATACTTGTTTCTTGAAACTCGCTCATTGACTTCTCCTTTTGGCGTAGCGCCCTGCACTGCTAGAAAGCTGCATCCGGCTCGCCAAAGGGAGTTTGATAGGCCAAGAACAAGCAAGATGATTCATTTCTTTCACTTAAGGAGGAGTTCAGCGCATTGCCGGGAAATCATGAACGTACTAGTACCTATAATTTTTACGCGACGGCTCCTTGCTTGGCATATTTTGCAGACCTATTCGGGGGAACTGCATTTGCGTGGACTGGAATGCAATGAAATGGAGACGCGGTTAGTGTAAACCCTTAGAAATCAGTAGAATCGATTAGGAAACTCAGGCGGCCTGAATACTGGTTTGGGTTCCGTGTGTGCGTGTGGCGCCAAAGTATTGGTCAAGCGTGCTGATGGCCGCGGCCAAAACTACATGACAATTAGGGCAGTGATCCAGGTGTTGCTCCACCTCAGATTCAACGGAAGACGAAAGTCTTCCCTCTAAGTACCAACAAATCAAATGGATAGTATCCCTGCAGCTCATTGTGTCTATTCCCCAGATCGAACCTTGCGTGCTTGCCCCCATCTTCACTGGTGCACTTAATTCGCCATAACTTACTGAGATGCAATGCTCTTGTAACATTCTGAATATAAATGACTTCTTTTTTTGTCCGGTTCCCACGAGTGCCGAATTCAAACGTGCAATTGAAAACTTTACACCCCTGTCTGGGATTCTTAAGCAGGGTCTTTCCTTCCCGGAGCGCAGGTCGTACGCGTGGGTAGGAAAATCATAACTATTACTATTATTTATGGTTAACGCTGAGGAACGACAGCCATCTCGCGCAGCGCTGCAATGCGGTCTGCCAGGGGCGGGTGCGTGGTGAAAAGCGAGGTGAGTCCCCCGCCGATGAAAAGGGGCCTGACGATGCACAGCGCTGAGGTCGTCGGAGTGAGGCTCGTCGTTGGGATGCGCTGATTGTATGCACCGAGCTTTTCGAGCGCTCGCATGAGCCCGTAGGGATGGCCCACCATCCGTGCTCCGGTCGCATCGGCGGAGTACTCGCGCTCCCTGGAAATCCCGAGTTGCAGCAGGAGCGCCGCCAGGGGCGCGAGGAACAGCATCAAGAGCGCAACGATCCCCCCGCCGCCCTCCCGTTCGTTGTCCCGTCCGCCATACCCAAAAATCGCAGCGAACCGGCCCATCTGCGCAAGGTACGTGATGGCACCCGCGATGGTCGCCGCAATCGAGCTGATGAGAATATCGTAATTCCGGACGTGCGAGAGCTCATGCGCAATTACGCCCTCAAGCTCTTCGTCGTCCATGAGCTGCAGCAGGCCTTGCGTGACCGCCACGGAAGCATGGCTCGGGTTGCGGCCTGTCGCAAACGCATTGGGCGCGGGTTCGGGAATCACGTAGAGCTTCGGGACCGGGAGATTGGCTTTTGCCGCCAGGCGCTCCATCACCGCGTACAGGCGGGGCAATTCCTCTCGCGTCACCGGCTGTGCCCCGCTCGACAAGAGCGCGATCCTATCCGAAAAGAAATACGCAATTGCATTCATCACCACCGCAATGCCCAGCGCAAGCGTCATCCCACTCCGCCCGCCGAAATAGCTCCCGATCGTCAACAGCACCAGTGTCAGCGCCGTCAGCAGAAATGTGGTTCGGATGATCTTCATGATGGCCCGTCCAATCGTACTACGCAGCAACACGCGCAGAGATTTCAGTCTAGGAATCGGCGCAAAGCGCGTCAAGCTCGGCGCGGCGCATCTCCATCGGAATTAGATTCGCGCCGCCCGCGCCGGTTGCTTCTCCGCGGCGCGCTCAAACCGCATCGCCTCTTTCTCAGCGTCGCGGTCCACCACGATGTGGTCGCCCGGCAACACGCCGCCCTCGAGAATCCGCATCGCCAGGGGATCCTGCACGAGCCGCTGAATGGTCCGCCGCAGAGGACGCGCTCCATACGCCGGATCGTAGCCCTCGCGCAGCAGCAACTCCCGCGCCCGCTGCGTAAGTTCCAAAGTGATGTTGCGCTCGCCGAGGAGCTTTTCGACGCTCCGCAGCAAAAGTACCACGATGTGCTCGAGTTGTTCCTTTCCGAGGGGGTTGAAAATCACGATCTCATCGATGCGGTTCAGGAATTCCGGCCGAAACGCTCCCCGCAAAGCTTCCATCGCTTCCTTCCGCGCGTGTTCCGGGTCGCGCCCGGAAAGCTCGAAGATCGCTTTCGAGCCCACGTTACTCGTC
>JBGQHF010000063.1:0-19141 GCA_041497835.1 Terriglobia bacterium | reverse complement strand
TATCGAGACGATACGGCACCTCTATCTTGACATTGACCGCAACGGGCCGATGGCCCTGGAAGCGACGGAGAATTCCGGCCTCGTGCCAAGGCCCAATTATGTCCTTGAGACTTCTCCCGAAAAGTATCAGGTCGTTTGGAAAGTGGAAGGGATTGTTCAAGAACAAGCTGAAGTACTTCAGAGGGCGATGGTGAGAGAATTTGGCGGCGATCCAGCCGCCACAGATTCCACTCGGGTCTTACGTTTACCCAATTTTGTGAACCGAAAGTATGAAACGGACCACCTTGTAAAGGCGCGTGCCAAAGCGACGCAAACCTACCACCACGAAGACTTCAGGCTGAGGACGGACCCTGAGGACGGTCACCTGGACCGCGAAGCTCCACACGGAGGAGGACAAGGAAATTCTCCTGGAGATCTCAGCCAGTCAGAACGAGACTGGGCTTTTGCCAAACGCGCCCTGGCACGAGGCGATGACCCGGAAGAAGTCATTCGGCGAATAGCCGATTATCGGGGCGATCAGAAGCATGCGAATTACGCCCGCCATACGGTAACGAAGGCGCAGGCTGAATTGCACTCGGGGAAGCTCAGCCAACAGCTCGGAGAGAATGCTCCAGTTCCTACGAGCGAACCCAGCCGCGAACAATGACAAAAGCTGAAGCATCGGAGTGCATGGCCGCTAGTTAGGCACGGGCGAGTCCGTTGCTGAACTCAGTCACATTTCGTAATGAAGCTAACCATAAAACTCGACGTAGCCTTAAAAAGCTGGTTGGACGATGTAATCATCCCCGCTTTGCTGCGAGAATACCTGCGCCAATTGCCGACTGAGAATGAAAAACAGGTTGCTTTGAATTCAAACTCTGGAGTAGTGTCGGTTTTAGAAATAACCGAATGCAAAGAGGCCGTTGAATGACTCCTCGATGTGCCGCATACGCTCGCTACTCCAGCGATTTGCAGAGTCCCTCTTCAATCGAAGATCAACTCAGGAAGTGCCGCGAATGTGCCGCGCTGCACGGCTTCCAATTCATGGAGGAGCACATCTATGTGGATCAGGCTATCAGCGGCGTTGGAGCTGACCGACCGGGCCTACGCAACCTTATGGCAGCTGCAGTTTCGCAGGCGCGACCTTTCGATGTGATTTTGGTGGACGATAGCAGCCGCCTCTCGCGCGATACAAAAGACGCCCTCAGCATCTTCGAACGTTTGAACTTTTCTGGAATCCGGCTCATTGCCGTTAGTCAAGGCATCGATTCTCAGAATGAACAGGCCCAGGTGCTTGTGACCGTTCACGGGATGGTAGACAGCCTTTATGTCAAGGAGCTCGCCAAGAAGACACATCGAGGGTTAGAAGGTTTGGTTTTGAAGGGTCGGCACGCGGGTGGGCGCACCTTTGGGTACAACACCGTCCCCGCTGACGATGGCAGGGGCAAAACTCTCGTCGTTAACGAGATTGAGGCCGCGATAGTTCGCCGTATCTTTCAAATGTCAGCCAACGGCTTGTCGCTCAAGAAGATCGCAACGACGCTCAATCGGGAATGCATTCAGCCTCCACGCCCAAGGGCGGGCAAGCAACACCCAACATGGTGTCCGACCGCTATTCGTGAAATGCTGTACCGCAACCTGTACATGGGTCGCCTCGTTTGGAACAGTTCGAAGTTTGTGAAGGTCCCTGGAACAAACAGACGCGTCCGGCGAGCGCGGCCAGAGAACGAATGGCGCATCGTGCAGCGCGAGGAACTTAGAATCATTGATCAGGAGCTTTGGCAGCGAGTCTCCGACCGGCTTACTCGCCTGAAGGATTTCTATGTCGGTCGTCGAAAGCCTGGACTCTTGCAACGTTCCGCAACCAGCAGTTATCTCTTTAGTGGTCTTCTGAAATGCGGCAAATGCGGAGGCAATCTTGTAATCGTTACGGGGAACAAGGGACCCGGCCAGTACCGCAAGTATGGGTGCTCGCAGCACTTTTATCGAGGGGCGTGCTCAAACAATTTGCTTGAACGGCAAGATTGGCTCGAGAAGCGACTCTTGGCCGAGCTACAGGGTGAGGTTCTGAAGCCGGAGGCGATTGAGTACGTAATCGGAGAGTTCGGTCGCCAGCTTAAGGTGGCGCTAGAGAATCTGTCTGGTGAACTGGCGCAGATGCGGGAGCGCAAGGAAACAATAGAGGCAGAACTCCGACGCTTGACCGCTACAGCAGCGCAGACCGGTCCGTCGCCCTTTCTTATAGAAGCGATAAACGACCGAGAACAGCAGTTGCGAGATATCACGGAAAGACTACTATCGGCGGGACCCGGATCGGTCGAATCGCATCTCGTCGGCATAAGAGAGTTTGTCACAAAGAGACTATCCGACCTTCAGGGACTCTTGGCTGGGGAAACCACGCTGGCCAGGACAGAACTGAAAAAGCACGTAGAAGAGATTCGCATGACGCCCCAATACGGTGAGGGGAGACCGCACTACTTGGCAGAAGGAGCTTGGAACCTGCTCGGAAAAGAAACGGGGCCGTCTCATAATACGGCCCCGCTACAAATTCGGATGGTTGCGGGGGTTGGATTTGAACCAACGACGTTCGTGTCATGAGCCAAAAGGACACACGCTTTGTCTCTATGATTGAATTGGCTTTATTGTTCACGGACCCGCCAAAGAAGGTCTCGACAGGGAGTTTTGGACGCCAGTTGGACGCCGGAACGGGCCGAATTTGAGCCTGAGGAGAATACATGAATGCACTTGAGCGGCCCCTGCCAGAGACTCCCGTCAATGATGCGTTTTCCGTAATCCCCGTCCATATTCCTTGATCGAAGGCAACTCTTAATGTATAGGGTCAAAACGCCGAAGTTGGGTAAAGATTCCTCGGTCTAGTACTAAGACTGTCCCAGACGGCTTGTCCAGCCGTCCTGGAGCTTCTTATTTATCAACAAAATCCCGGTCTTGAGCTCTCCCTGCCTTTGGCTGGAAGCATGCTCAATGTACGGTGGGTCCTTTCCGCAAACAGAGGCAAATAAAGACTATGCCAGAAGATCTGAATATTGGAGTCAAGTCACCGGCCTCAGGGTGGACCCGGACTTGGCGGCCATGAAGAGCCAGGTGGCGGACCCTCGGAGGGCCAACCCCGGTTTGCAGAGCGACCTAAATGTCGTCATCAAGAAGCTTCGTTTCACTCAGGGTCAGCTAAAGATTACTCGAGAGGAAGCGGCGAAGTTGCACGAAGATGCCGCACAGAAGATTAATGCGCTCTGAGTGCCCATTCCCGTCTAGGTCTAGAGTCCCTACCTAGTGGTACTAGAGGTCCATTTGGGTTACCCGTTGCGACTGTCAAGTTTAAGTGCGGACGAGGGTTATCGAGAAACTCGAGCCAAGATCCACTGTACTGGAGCTGCCCCAGACACATGCCCCAAGCTCGCCCAATCCTCCGAATCCCGCAAGCTAATTCACTCGTTCAAAAGCGAATTAATTGGGTTACCAGACTCCTGCTCGAGAAGCAGGCTAACCTGCAATTCCGCACAAAGCTTCTGTTGTCCCTTGTCCTAATCACTGCCGGGCTCACTTTTGCCACACTGCTTGTCGTGCGCCACACGGCCGAATTGCAGGCCGAACGGCAAATCGAACAGGATGCCCGCAACGCCCTGCTGACGTTTCAGGTGGTAGAGAACCAGAATCAGGCGTTGCTAAGCCGCAAGGCGGATTTGTTGGCCATGTTGGCCTTTATGAGAAACGGAGATGCCACAACGATCCAAGAGGTCAGCCAGGATCCGTGGCAATCGGATGAGTGCGACCTGTTTGTGCTCGCGGACCATAAAGGCAAGATTACCGCCCTGCACACCACGATTCCGAACCTCTCTGCTGCCAGCGCCGAAGAAATGCTTCGGCGCTCTCGCAAGGAGGGTAGCGGAGCAGGGTGGTGGCTCAGCGACAGGCATCTTTATCAAGTGGTGCTGCAACCGTTCTACGAAGACGAGCGACTGAAGAATCATCTCTTGGGCACAGTGGTTGTGGGTCGCGAGGTCGATGCCAAACGAGCCAAAGACCTGGGGCGAATTTCATCGACTGATCTGGTCTTCCGCAGTGGCGACGATATCGTGGTCAACACGCTTCCGCTTATCAATGAACTCGAGCTGACGTCCCAGCTTGGAGCCCAGGCTGTGCATGGGCAGGTTCACATTGGCAACAAGAAGTTCTTCGCAAGTTCGGCCGAACTAACGCCGGGCGTGCACCCAGGTATAAGCCTCACGGTCCTGAAGTCTTACGACGAAGCAACGGCATCCCTCGAGAGATTGAACCATGTGCTGCAGGGGCTGGGTCTAATTGCCGTGCTCGCGGGAGGAGCTTTGGTGTTCGCAGTCTCGGACGCTTTCACGCGCCCGCTTGCCAACCTGGTTAAAGGAGTGCGCGCGGTTGAGCAGGGTGATTTCGCTTATCCTTTGGACACTCCGGGGAGAGATGAAGTAGCGCAGGTGACCCGGGCCTTCGAAAAGATGCGCCGAACTTTGCAGAGTAATGACGCGCAGAGGCAGCAGCTCGAGGACCAGCTCCGCCAAGCCCAAAAAATGGATGCGCTTGGGCGGCTGGCCGGCGGTGTGGCTCACGATTTCAACAATCTGTTGACGGTGATCAAGGGACATTCCGATTTGCTGCTGACGCGGCTTGAACGCGGAGACCCTGCGTACGGCAGCAGCGAACAGATCCGAAAAACGGCCGACCGTGCGGCTTCACTCACCCGGCAATTACTAGCCTTCAGCCGAAGGCAAGTGCTGCAGCCGAAGATCCTCGACGTGAATGCACTCATCGTCGAGATGGGTAAACTGTTAAGCCGGCTGATTCGCGAAGATATCGAGTTCCTGCTCCGACTTGGCGAATCGCTTGGCCGGGTGAAAGCGGACCCGGGACAGATCGAGCAGGTGCTCTTAAACTTGACCGTCAATGCCTGCGATGCGATGGCGCAGGGGGGCAGGTTGACCATCGAGACGCAAAACGTGGTAGTGGATGAGGAATACGCGCAAAGTCGTCCCTCGATCCAACCGGGTCACTATGTGATGCTGGCTGTCAGCGATACGGGGCACGGGATGGATGCAGCCACCAAGGCAAGGATTTTTGAGCCGTTTTTCACCACGAAGGAATCAGGGAAAGGAACGGGGCTTGGCCTTGCGAGCGTGTATGGCGTGGTCATGCAAAGTGATGGTTTCATCTGGGTGGACACTGAACCAGGTAATGGATCCCGATTCGAGATCTACCTACCGCGAGTGCGCGAGCACTTAGACCACTCCACGATCGAGAACGCGATTGGCGGGTCCGCTCGCAGATCTGAGACCGTGCTGCTCGTGGAAGACGAAGAGGAAGTTCGAACGCTGGCCTCCGAGTTCCTGAGGGCTGCGGGTTACAGAGTGTTCGTTGCTCAGGACGGGGCCGAAGGGCTGAAGATTGTGGAACGCATGGGCAAGACGATTGATGTCCTGGTCACGGATGTCGTCATGCCGAAAATGAGCGGGCCGGAACTCGTCAAACGGCTGAATCCTCTCCTGCCCGACCTTAAGATTGTCTATATGTCCGGCTACATCGAACAAAACGAGGAATGTAGAAAACTCTTGGAAGAATCACTCTACCTTCAGAAACCATTCTCTCGCGACATGCTTCTGCGCCTGGTTAGCCAAGCCCTGTGGAACAAGCCATTCGCACATCCAATCGCGCAAGCCTCAAAAGATTAGCAGACGGGGTTTGCTCTCCGAGAGGGCGGAACGCAGAGGGATTCCCTTCATTCTGAGCCGGGCACCTGTGTCCCAGACCTGCGGCTACGCTCCCTTCACAAAACGCTGAGGGCAAGCGGAATGGCAGATGGTGAGACGCTGAGACGAACCGTGCCGGCGTAGAGCCAGCGCTACTGGACAAGGTGACCTGACCGGAGATTTTTGCACCAGCGGAAGTGAGAGAGAATTCATCCATCGAAGAGTCAACACACCCTCGCACCCACGCTCATCCGAAGGAAACTTCAGCCTGCAACACACGGAAAGCGTGTTGCGACGCAGTATGGGGGCTCTGGACGCCAGTTGGACGGAAAAGAAAAACGGCTCAGAAGTGGAGTCTTCTAAGCCGTTGTATCTACAGTAGCAAGTGGTTGCGGGGGTTGGATTTGAACCAACGACCTTCGGGTTATGAGCCCGACGAGCTACCAGGCTGCTCCACCCCGCGAAACGACTATAGCGGAGTGTAGACATTCCGTCAAATTGGGCTGTCGAGTGGTGAAGGCAGGACCGAGGATGAGAGCACGGCTACCAGGTGTTGTAGGGGGTGCCCTCGAAGGGGGAAACCCGTTCCGAACTGGATCGAACATCAGTCATACCGGTGGTGGTCTGGTCTGAACCGAGGACGACGTCCTCGAAAACCGGCTGCCAGTCTTTTCTTCTCGTCATGGGATCTGTCGGAATCTCGCGCAGGTACTTGAATTGTCCGCTCACCAGATCTTCAAGGGCTTGCGGAGGCGCCTGTTTGTCGAGCGTGTATTGTTCGATCGCTTCACGCATCACTTTCAGGTCGGATTTCAGCGCGGCTTCCCGAGCGCGTTGCACCGATTGCTCGTAGCGCCCGGCGGCCAATCCAACCAGAATGAAAATGATTGCGAGCACGATCATCAATTCGAGCAGCGTGAATCCCGCGCTGCGCACGATTTCGGCCGCGCGCGCATTTCGGCGAGCGTTACGAAGCGAGGGGAGGCGCAGCGCACATATCATCGACGATTCACCAATCCGCATAACGGGTTCCGTCGAGGGCGGTACCGAGGGACTTCGAGTATACGTCGAAGACGTTTTTGCCGCCCCAGGCCGTGGAATCCGGGTCATCCTGCACGGCACGCAGGCCCCATTCGGTCCGGCCGGTCATGGGGTCAACCGGAACACGGCGGAGGAAGCGGATTCTGCGGTCATTGCCCGCGCCGAGCTGAACGCCCTTCACCAGCGTATCGAGATCAGGCGGATAGCATTCGCTGCCGACTTCGGAGCGGATCAAATTCTTGTCGCAAGTGTCTTTGTACCGATCGACGGCGTCACGGATTTCGCGCAAGTCGCGATGAAGCTCCGCTTCCCGCTGCCGGGCGATGTTGAAGCGCGCAATGGGCAAGGCTGCGGAAGAGAGAATCAGCAAAATAGAACAGGCGATGATCAGCTCGAGCAGGGTGAATCCCGCCTGGGGGTTGCCGGACCGGATTCTGCGTTTCGGGCGCGACATACAGCTACCTGCGAAAGATCAAGGCACGACTTGAACCGCGGCCTCGCCGCTCACGAGCGGAATCGATTTCTGCTGGGAGTCCTTGGCATTTACCTGAACAATGGAGATCGTCGAAGACCCCGGTGCGATCGCCCGGATGACAATGCCCATCAGCGTGCCGTTGCCGCTCACGCCGGGAGTGTTGGGCTGGCGCGTGGCAGAAATAATCGCCTGGCCGCGCTCTTTGTCCACTCTCTGCACGATGGCAATCTCCTGCGTGCCGCCAGAGAGGAAATCACCGTGGCGGACTTCCTCAATGCTGAGGACCGCCGGATTGTATTGCAACAGCATGGGAATCGAAAAAAGATCCTGAACATTTTCGACGACGACACCCAACGTTGTCGCTTGCCCCGCTTTCAGTGTCAGGGAATGCGGTTCAAAACGGATGCGTGCCGACTGCGTAACACCCGGAGCCGGAGGGGTGGCAGCGGCTGCGGGCGGGTTTGCGGGTGGCGCGGTCTGCGGCGCAGGGGCGGGCAGCTTCGGTGTCTCGATACTCGATTCGCGGCGCACTTGGATTGTGGATTCGGACCCCGAGCTGAGCGGGCGCAGATTTGCCCGGGTCCACTCGGGGAGCCGGACGATGCGGGGAATCAAGACGATTAATACCTCGTTTTCCTGAATTTCTTTCTTCTCGTCAGAAGTGAAGTAGCGCAGGAAAGGGATTTTCGAGAAGCCGGGCCAGCCATTGAGAGTTCTTGATTCCGTGCGGTCGATCAAGCCGCCCAGAACATTGACTTCGCCTTCCTTGAGGCGAATTTCATGCTCGATCTTTCGCTGGCTGATAATCGGCTGCTCGATGCCGCCGATCGTCTGCTTGCCTGTTACCGAGGACACGTCCACGGTGATCTTCAGGCTGACCTCGCGATTGGGGTGAACACGCGGCGTGACGTCGATGTTCACGCCGGTGTCGATGTACTGAAATTGCGTATTGACGAGCGGATTGACGATTCCGGTCGCGCCCGTGGCGCCAACGCCGACTCCCGCCTGGAAGCTGCCGGTCGCAACGGGTATGCGGTCGCCGATCTTGAGTTTGGCCGGTTGCCCGTCCACGGACCGAATCTCCGGGTTCTGAATGATCCTGGTCGAAGTGTCGGTGAGGATGGCGGTTGCTGTCGCTCCAGGAAGAGTGATGCTGTAGTCCTTGGTTGACAGGTGCTTGAGCTGATCGAGCGCAAGTCCTGTGGTGCCCTTGGGCGTAAAGGCCAGCGTGGCACCCTGACCGGGCAGGATGCCGAGGTCCCGGAGCCGATCCACGCGCGCCTGCAGGACTTCCACCTGAATGATGACCTCGGGCTTGGCCCGGTCGATATCGTTGATGAGTTTTTCGGCGATGGCGAGGCGGTCCGGCGTGTCGCGGACGATAATCGCATTCTGCGCGTTCAATTGCTGGATGCGCTTGAGGTCGAGGATCTGCCGGAGTCCCGTGACGATTTCGGTCAGATCCTGCGGCTGGATTGTGTTCGAAAGATAGAACGTGCGAACAACTTGCTCTTCGTAGTCCCGGCGCTTCTGTGGCTGGTCCGGAACGATGAAGATGATGTTCTGCGTTACCGGTTTCCAAAAGGACTTACTCTGCAGCGATACGATGTCCAGTGCCTGTTCCAGCGTGACGTTGCTGAGTTCCGTCGTGATGCGGCGGGCAGGGAAGTCGGGGTCGAAGATCACCGTCAGCCCGGCCAGCTTGCCGATCGTTTCATAGACGATCTTGGCATCGTTGGACATCTTCAAATTAATCGGCGCATGGGACAGCGGAATGAGCTGGGGCGGCTCCTCAGCCAAGCGAGACTCATTCGCCTGGCCCGGCGGGGCGGCACTCGGCTCGCTTTCCTTGCTTTTTACGGCGATCTGTACGAGCGTTGCCTTGATTTCCTGCTCGGCGATGGGGCTCGAGGGATCCATCGCGAAGGCCTTTTGAAACTCGGCGAGGGCTAGCTGGAGCTCGCCCTTTTCGCGAAGTTTCTGCCCCTGACGAACGTGGTACTGGCTGGCCTCAAACCGAAACTGGTTCGCCTTGATCCTATAATCCGCGTTGAAAGGGTCGGCTTTCAGAGCCTTCTGATAATGCTCGAGGGCGGTGTCGTAGTCCTTCAGGGCCTCTGCCTGGCGACCCTGCTTGTAATCGTCGGTGCCTTTGGGGCACCCAGCTGCCAGCAAGGCACAAGCGACACACAGAATGAGACTTCCGCAGCGACGCATGAATTCTCCGAGGCCTCGACGTGGCTAAAATCCAAGCCAGTCTAGCATCGGATTAGAGGACGGGCAAGCAATCGGGGGTTGGCTGTCTTGCATTAAATAACCGGTGACCGCTAAGATGAATCCTTGTGGCTAAGGCAGCGAAGAAGTCAGAGAAGAGCGGCGACCAGATTGTCGCGCAGAACCGCGCCGCCTCCTATAATTATCACCTGCTGGAGAAGTTCGAGGCGGGGATGGTGTTGCATGGGACCGAGGTAAAGGCTCTGCGCGAAGGAAAAGCGAATATCCGCGACGCCTACGTCGAAGTCAAGTCGAACGGGGCCTGGCTGGTAAACGCCCACATCGCCCAGTATCTGCCCGGCGGGCCCTGGAATCACGAGCCGCTCGGTTCCCGGAAGCTGCTTCTCCACAAGCGCGAAGTGCAGAAACTGGCGGGCCGCACCCAGATGAAAGGACTGACCCTCATTCCCTTGCGAATCTACTTCCGCAACGGCATCGCCAAGTGCGAAATCGCCCTGGCCAAGGGAAAGAAGGATTACGACCGGCGCCAGGATGCCCGCGATAAAGAAGCGCGCAGGGAGGCGGAAGAAGCCATGTACCGTTCCCGGAGGCGATAGGAGACCTATGCAGATCACATTGGAAGCCCGGCCGTATGCGCAAATCGAAGCGGACGCGCTGGTAAGTTATGTGTTCGAGGAGACAGATCCGATCCAGGGACGCGTCGCAGAGCTGGATCAGAAAACCGGCGGCTTGCTGCGCAGGCTGGTCCAGAGTGGGGAACTGACCGGCAAGATGCTGGAGATGACGCTCGTACACGCGCCGGCCGGGCTAAAGGCACAACGGCTGCTCGTTGTCGGTGCGGGGAAGCGCGAACAATTCGGGACGGCGGCGCTGCGAAAGCTGGCGGGGGCCGCGTTGCGATTCCTTAAGGCGAGGTCCGTAAAGCAAGTCGCATTTCTTGGCCAGGAAAGCGATGCGACGGCGGATTCTGCCCAGGCCGTGACCGAAGGGCTCCTCCTCGGCAATTTCGAGTCGGACAAATACAAGAGCGAGAAGAAAAATGGAAAGGAAGTTGACGCGGCAGTGCTCTCGGGCTGGGATGCGGGCGGGCTTTCCGCCGGAGCAAAGGGGCTCCAGCGCGGGCGAATCATCGCAGAATCGCAGAATTTCACGAGGGATCTTGTAAACGAGCCTTCGAACCGGCTTACCCCGAGCCTCCTGGCAAACCGAGCGGCCCAAATGGCAAAAGAGGCCGGGCTGCAATGTGAAATCCTGGACGAGAAGCGCATGGCCGAGCTGAAAATGGGAGCGTTGCTCGGCGTGGCGCAGGGGAGCGCCGAGCCGCCACGTTTGATGGTGGTCACCTATACACCGCAGAATCCCAAGCCGGGCGCGCCGGTGATCGGGTTGGTGGGCAAGGCCGTCACCTTTGATACCGGTGGGATCTCCATCAAGCCGGCCGAGGGTATGGAGAAGATGAAATACGACATGACAGGCGGCGCAACGATGCTCGGTGTCATGCGTGCGCTGGCGGTTTTGAAGCCCAGCGTAAAAGTCATCGCGGTTGTACCTTCGACGGAGAACATGCCGGGCGGGCGCGCGCAAAAGCCGGGAGACGTGCAGGTCTCGATGTCCGGCAAGACGATTGAAGTCTTGAATACCGATGCGGAGGGCCGCCTGATTCTCGCCGATGGCATAACCTATGCCAAGCAGCTTGGCTGCACGCACTTGATTGATGCCGCAACGCTCACGGGAGCGATCGTCGTTGCGCTCGCAAGCATAAATGTGGGCGTCTTCGGATCGGATCAGGCGTTCACGGACCAATTGCTGGCAAGCGCCAAGGCGTGCGGCGAGAAGATGTGGCAGATGCCGGTGGATGACGATTACCGGGAGTTCATCAAGGGTACCACCGCTGATATTCAGAACATCGGGAGCGGAAAGGGCGGAGGAGCGATCACCGCGGCGATGTTTCTGAAGGAGTTTACCGGCGACACGCCGTGGATTCACCTGGACATCGCGGGAACAGCATGGCTCGATGATGGGAAACCATGGGCCGCGAAGGGGGCCAGCGGGGTGGCCGTGCGCACGTTGATTGATCTGCTGACAAAGCTGTAGCTTCTTCGCCGGCATCCCGAGCAGCGGCCTGCTGGACGCGGAGGTCCAGGCCCCTACATTTTTTCAGGGGCGTCAATCCCCATCAGCGAAAGAGCGGCAACGAGCTGAGTTTCGACCAATTCTGTCAGGCGCAGCAGGAATGCGTGCTTCCGCGGGTCGGCTTCCGAGAGAATGTGATGTTTGTGGTAGAAATTGTTGAAAGCCTGCGCGAGCTGGAAGGCGTGTTTTGCGACGAAAGCCGGCTCCTGCGCGCCGATCGCCGCATCCACCGCGGAATCGAGAGAGCCGCTCGCGAGGAGCAATTCCCAGAATCCCTGGCCGTCGTTTCCGGAAAAAATCTGCGAGAGAAAAGCATCGGTCAGTTCAGCGTTTGCAGGCGCAGCCTCCGTGCCTTTGCGGCGGATACCGCGAATGCGGACCACCGCGTATTGGCAATACGGTCCGGTCTCACCTTCAAAGCTAAGCGCGTCCTTGAAATCGAAGGCGATGATGGCGTTGCGCGTGAACTTCAGGAGAAAAAATCGCAGAGCTCCGACGGCAATCGCTCGTGAGGTTTGCTGTTGTTCCGCCGCGGACATTTCGGGATGACGCTCGCGGACTTCGGCAAGCGTGGCGGCTTCGAGCCGGTCGAGGAGATCATCGGCCTTCACGCCTAGACCCTTGCGGCCGCTGACTTCCACGTAGGACTTCCTAACTTCCTCGGGTGAAAGCTCGTAGCCCATCTCGCGGGCGCAGCGCGGCGTGAGGGCGACAATCTCGTAGGAGAGGTGAATGGAGTTTTCCGCCTGCACGTTGTGTCCGAGCGCCGCGAGACCCGCCGCGACCACGTCTTGCAGGTACGACTGCCGCGTGTCAATTACGTTGTAGACTCGTGAAGCGGCTTCGCCGAAATGCGGCGCCGAGGGATCGCCCTTTCCACTGGTGGTGAACCAGACAGTCTCTCCTTGAGGAGCGTTGGGCCACTTCGCGTACTGAAAATCCTTGCCCAGCAGCCCAAATTTCCACAGTTGATAGGCAATATCTTTTCCAACGTAGGTGACGGTCCCGTTGGAACGAACGATGATCTTTGCCTGCGTTTCGTCTTCTTCGGTGTTTTCTGCGGCCGCTCCCTCTCCCTGTTTCCACGGCATGATCCAGCAGCCCGCCATCTTTCCGCTCGACGCGAGTTGGATCGCGCCCGACTCTCTTAACATCGCAAACGCCGCGTCCCAGAAATGCAGATGCAAGATTTCACTTTCCCGCGCCAGCAGCTCGTAGTAAATTCCCAGCCGCGCCATCGTTCGCAGGTGCAATCCGACAATCGCGTCCCCAACCACGCGCCCGACTTCGGCTTCTTCTCCGCGCCCCTCCTCAATGGCCTTCAGCGTCTCGCCGCGCAGCTTCGCCGCGCGCTCCTTGTCGTCCTCGAAGAAATGCGTCGCCTTCGCATACAGATCCCAGCAGTAGTGATCGAACTTCGGCTCGATGGCGAGCATCTTCACGCTCACCGGCGTGCGGCGCTCCATGTGGAGGAATCCGATCACCACGTCCGCCACTTGCACTCCGGTGTTGTCAATATAGTTTTGTATCTGCACGCGATTTCCGGCGTGCTTCAGGATGCGCGCGAAGGTGTCTCCCAGGACGGCGTTGCGGACGTGTCCGATGTGGGCCGCCTTGTTGGGATTGATACTGGTGTGCTCGACGATGATCTTTCCCGGCTTCTCAGCCGCGCCGCCCGCCGCAGTTTCGGCGAGCGCGTCGCGCCAGAACGCCGCGCGATCGAAGAATGCGTTCAGATAGCCGCCGCCCGCGATTTCCACGCGGGCGATTCCTTCGACGGGGCCAAGCTTCGCAACGATTTCCTGCGCGATCTGCCGCGGGGCGCGCTTCAGACGCTTGGCGAGCTCGAAGCAAACGGGCGAGGCGGCCTCGCCCATTTCGATTTTGGGAGGCTTCTCCAGGACGATATCGATCGCCACGCCGTAACTCTGCTCGATGTGGCGAGCCAGGGTGCTACGCAAGCGATTCGCAAATGTCCGGTACACGGTGCCTCGGTATCAAGAACGGGATGCCTTGAAGATGAGCAAGTATAGGGGACTTACGGGAGAGGGTAAAGTCGCGGGTGGCAAAAGCTTGTCGTCATTTGACACCCCTTCGCGGCGCCGATAGTATCGAAACGAATCGAGTGCAGCACATCGTGCGGCAATGGCAGGTGACGCCGGCGGCGTATCTCCATGAAATTGGCTTATTTCGACTGTTTTTCCGGGATTAGCGGCGACATGATCCTAGGCGCCCTGCTGGACGCGGGCTGTCCGCTCGGCCGTCTGCGCGAGGGACTGGCCAGCTTGAATCTGCCCAGTTGGCGGATTTCGGCGGAGAAAGTCTGGAAGAACGGCATGGCCGCGACCTATGTCCGGGTCCACACGGAAGATCAGCAGAAGCACAGGTCCTTGAGCACGATTCTGGAGATTTTCGAGAAATCCGCTCTCGAGCCGGCGGTGCGCGAGCGCGCCGCCGCAATTTTCCGGCGTCTGGGCGAAGCGGAAGCCAAGGTTCACGACGCGCCGCTCGAAAAGATTCACTTCCACGAAGTGGGCGCGCTGGATGCCATCGTGGATATCGCCGGAGCGGCAATCGGCTTCGAGGCGCTGGGCATTTCGAGGTTTGTCTGTTCACCGCTCAACGTGGGCAGCGGAACTGTGAAGACGGCACACGGGTTGCTTCCGGTGCCCGCGCCCGCGACGGCGGAATTATTGCTCGGCAAGCCCACCTATTCGTCAGGAGTCGAATGCGAACTGGTGACGCCGACGGGCGCTGCCATCGTTGCAACACTCTGCAGCGAATTCGGCGCGCAGCCGGAGATGAAAGTCAACGAGGTCGGGTACGGCGCGGGGACCGCCGATTTGCCGGGACAGCCGAACGTCGTGCGCCTCCTGGTCGGGGAAGCTGCGGAAACAGGCGTTCCGGCCGGCGCAACCGAACAAGTGGCTGTGATCGAGGCGAACCTCGACGACATGAATCCGCAGATCTACGGCTACTTTTTGGAAAAGGCTTTGGGTGTGGGGGCGCTGGACGTCTATACGACACCGGTCCAGATGAAGAAAAACCGTCCGGGCACGCTCCTGACCGTGCTCTGCAAACCGGAGAATACGGACTCGCTGATGAAGCTGATCTTCGCGGAAACGACGACGTTTGGCGCCCGCACGTACCGCGCCGAACGGCATGTCCTGCCGCGGGAGTGGGTCCGCGTGCAGACAAGCCTAGGAGAGGTACGTGTGAAGGTTTCGCGCGCGAATGGGAGGATTCTGCACGTCGCGCCGGAATATGAAGATTGCCGCAAGCTCGCGGCAGAGCGCGATGTGCCGCTGCAGCGCGTGATTTCTGAAGCACTGCGTGCCTATGAAGCCGGCGGAAAGACGGAGTAGGGAATTCCTATAGAATCCCTGACGAGCAGATGCCAGCAAACAGGCCAAAATACTACATCACGACGCCGATCTACTACGTGAACGCACGGCCCCACATCGGGCACACGTATACGACGCTCGCGGCGGACGTGATCGCGCGCTACAAACAGATGCGCGGCTACGATGTCGTGTTTCTCACCGGAACGGACGAGCACGGGCAGAAGGTGGAGCGTTCGGCCATGAAAGCAGGCATCTCGCCGATTGAATTTGTGGACCGAGTGGCGGCGGAATACTTCGCGTTGTGGAATGAACTCGGCTTCCGCGTGGATCGTTTTATTCGCACAACGGAGACACGCCACGCTCACGCCGTGCAGCACCTATTCCGGGAAATCGAGCGCAACGGCTACATCGAAAAAGGGCATTATGAAGGCAACTATTGCGTTTATGACGAAATGTACGTGGAAGATCCGACGCCGGGCGCGCCGTGTCCCGATTGCGGCCGGCTGACGGAACCGGTGAAGGAGGAGAATTACTTTTTCAAACTGTCGGCTTTTGAAAAGCCGCTGTTGAATTACTATCAACAACATCCGGAGTTCATCGAACCTGAAGCCCGGCGCAACGAAGTCATCTCCTTTGTACGCGGCGGATTGCGCGACCTATCCATCAGCCGGACAACACTGAAGTGGGGTATCCCGTGGCCCGGCGATGAGAAGCACGTTTTCTACGTGTGGTCCGATGCGCTGACGAACTACATCACTGCCGTGGGTTATCCGCAGAAGAAGGATGAATTCGAGCGGCTCTGGCCCGCGGACGTACATCTCGTCGGCAAGGAAATCATCCGCTTCCATGCGGTTTATTGGCCGGCATTCTTGATGGCGGCGGGATTGCCGCTGCCCAAGAAAATCTTCGCGCACGGGCATTTGCTCTTTCAGGAAGAGAAGATGTCCAAGTCGCGCGGCAACATTCAATCCGCGCAGCCCATCGCCCGGGTTATGGGAGCCGATGCGTTGCGATACTTCCTGCTCCGCGAGATCGTTTTTGGGCAGGACGGAAACTTCAGCCGCGAGGCATTGATAGCGCGCTACAACAGCGATCTCGCAAACGGCTTGGGCAACCTCACCAGCCGTACGGTGGCCCTGATCGAGAAGCATTTTGAAGGCCGTGTGCCGAAGCCGGACGCAGAGACGCCCGTAGAGCAAAAAGTTGCCGCGGAAGCTCAGGCCGCCATTCAAGAGTCCCTCAAGCAGTACGATGCGTTTGCTTTTTCTCGGTGCCTGGAAGCAATCTGGGGCCTGATTTCGGTGGCGGACAAATATCTGACCTCGGAGCAACCCTGGGCTCTTGGGACCACCCCGCTCGATCAGGCGCGGCGCGGAACGATTCTCTGGACATCGGCTGAGGTATTGAGGATCGTTTCTCTTCTTGTGCAAGCCGTCTTGCCGGAGAGCAGCGCAAGAGTCTGGGCACTCCTCGGCCAGAGCGGAAGCGCGGGGGCCCAAGATTTGGACGCTCTGCGCTGGGGACAACTCGTTCCCGGCACGCGCCTTGGCAAGCCGGAAGCGCTATTCCCGCGTGTCGAAAAAACAGAAACGATGGAGAGGATCGAAGCAATGGAGAACGAACTGCAAAAACCAGCAACCCCCGCGGCGAGCAACTCGCCCGCGGGACCGGCACCCGCGCCGCAACCCGCGAACGACAAGATCGCCATCGAGGACTTCACGAAAGTCGAAATGCGCGTGGGCCAGATCAAAACCGCGGAGCGCATCGCCGGCGCCGACAGGCTGCTCAAGGTCACCGTGGACATCGGCACGGAAATCCGCCAGATCTGCGCCGGCATCGCGCAGTACTACGAGCCGGAATCGCTCATTGGGCGCAAGGTCGTCGTGGTCGTGAATCTGGCTCCCCGCAAATTGAGGGGCGTGGAATCAAACGGCATGATCGTCGCCGCATCGGTCGGGCCGGAAGGGCGTCCCGTACTGGCTGGCTTCCACGAAGAAGTGGAAGTCGGAGCGCGGTTGAAGTAGCGGTTCTCAAACTGAATGGAACTGATCGATTCGCACGCGCACATTGATTTTCCGCAGTTCGATGAAGACCGCGCCGCGATGCTGGACCGGGCGCGCGCGGCGGGGATCACCACACTTCTCGCGGTCGGCACGGGCCCCGGCCCGGAGAAGTTGGACGCCGCCCTGCCGTTTGCCGAAGCACACGAGTGGATCTACACCAGCGTGGGCATCCATCCGCACGAAGCGAAAGGAGCCACGGTCGAGCACTTCAGCATACTCGCGGCGCTCGCGCGGCATCGCAAGGTTATCGCCTGGGGAGAAATCGGTCTCGACTACCACTATGATTTCTCGCCGCGGGACATGCAGCAGCTTGTCTTCCGCGATCAGCTCTCGCTGGCGAGAGAATCGAAGCTGCCCGTCATCATCCACTGCCGCGAAGCCTGGACGGATTGTCTGGAGCTTCTCGAGAAAAAATGGCGCCCGGCGGGGCTCGGCGGAATTTTTCATTGCTTCAGCGGCACACACGAGGAAGCGCAGCGCGGCCTAGACATGGGCTTCTACATTTCCTTTGCCGGGAACATGACATATCCGAAGGCACAGAACTTGCGTGACGTGGCAAAGGCGCTGCCGCTGGACCGGATGCTCATCGAGACGGATGCTCCGTATCTGGCGCCCCAGGCGTACCGGGGCAAGCGCAACGAGCCCGCCTATGTAGCCGAAGTGGCGCGCACGCTCGCGAGTGTGAGAGACTTGCCTGTCGAAGAGGTCGCCGCGGCCACGGCAGGGAACTTCCGGCGCTTGTTCGGTCTGGGCGCGTCGCGCGGCCAGCCGGGAAAGGCCGCAGCCAGCGGCCAACAAACGCCATCGGGATAAGAGGAGACGGCCATCGCGCTGCTGACAGCCAAGGAGATCTTTGACCTCGTCCGGGACGACCTGATGCTCGTTGAGCGGGAGCTCGCGCAGGAGAGCGCCTCGGCGTTCGAGCCCGTTTCGGAGATCAGCGGCTACCTCCTCGGCGGAGGCGGGAAACGCTTGCGGCCCGCACTCATGCTGCTCGCCGCGGGATATTCGGGCTACCGCGGGCGCGGCGTGATCCGTCTTGCGGCCGTCGTTGAGTTGATACACACCGCCACGCTCATCCACGACGACGTCATCGACAGTGCAGATACACGGCGCGGCCGGCCTTCCGTCAACTCGCGGTGGGGAAATCACCGCAGCGTACTGGCCGGAGACTGGCTTTACATGCAGGCGTTTCAGATGGCGCTCGCCGAGCGCAACTTCCGTATTCTGGACATTCTGATCGAGCTGACACAGAAGATGGTAGAAGGGGAATTGATCCAGCTTGCAAAAATCGGCCACCTGGACGTGACCGAGCGCGATGCGCTGGAACTAGCAGCATACAAAACGGCGTGCCTGTTCAGTGGCTGCGCAAGGCTCGGCGCCGTTCTTGGCGGCATGAACGAAGAGGAAGAAGAGAGCCTGGCGGAGTACGGCCGCTGCGCAGGTCTGGCCTTCCAGCTTGTGGATGACCTTCTGGACTTCACGGCGTCCGCGGAACAACTCGGGAAGCCGGTCCTGAGCGATCTGAAGGAAGGCAAAGTCACGCTCCCGTTGATTTATGCCATGGAGAATGGCAATCACGAGGCCAGTGAGCTGGTTCGGCGCGTGCTAGCCGAAAAGGAGTTCCGGAGCGTCCGGCCGGAGACGATTGTGGCCCTGGTCCGCGATTCCGGCGCGCTCGACCGCGCGCGGAATCTCGCCCATGAGTATGCGCGGCGCGCAAAGGCTTGTTTGAACGGCCGCGGGGAGACGGAATACGGCCGCGCGCTCCTCGCCGTACCGGATTTCATTCTCGAACGGGAAAACTAGAAATTACATCCGGCCCTCCATGCTGCCTTTCAAGCTGGTCTATCACCCACGCTACGACCTCAACCTGGGAGCGCACGTTTTCCCTTCCCACAAATTCCGGCTCATCGCCGAGCTGTTGCTCCGCGAGAAACTTGCGGGGCAGGAAGATTTCTTGCAACCCGAACCCGCATCCGACGAAAATATCTTGCTCGTGCACACAAAAGACTGGGTGTGGAAGCTGAAGAGCGGCACACTCACGCTTTCCGAGGAGATGAAACTCGAAATCCCGTACTCGCCGGAGATGGTAGAGGCATTCTGGCTTGCGGCCGGCGGCTCAATCCTCGCCGC
>JBGQHF010000062.1:0-19213 GCA_041497835.1 Terriglobia bacterium | reverse complement strand
CTTCGTCTCCCGCGGCAGGGCGTCGCGCTTGTACAACTCCCAAAAATCGGCGTACCCCGTGCGCTCGACCCCTTTCTGGACGTTTCCCGGCCCGCAGTTGTAGGCGGCTATCGCCAGATACCAGTCGCCGAACTGGCCATAGAGATCCCGCAGATGCCGCGCCGCCGCTCGCGTGGCCTTTTCCGGATCCTGCCGTTCGTCCACCCACCAGGTGTGCCGCAGCCCGTATTCGTTTCCCCGCCAGGCCACGAATTGCCAGATTCCGCGCGCCCCCGCTCGCGACAGGGCCAGCGGCTGAAACGCGCTTTCCGCCTGCGCCAGATAGATCAGGTCCTGCGGCATGCCCTCCTCGCGAAGCACGCGGGAAATCATCTCCCGGTAACGGCCTGCCCGGCGCAGCCCGGTTTCGACAATCACGCGGCCCCGCGTCGTTTGGAAAAAATTCAAAAACGAAAGAACAGTGTCGTTGACCGTCAGCGGCAGGTCGTGCGATACGTTTTTCGCGGCCTCTTCCGCGCGGTCTTTCAGCCGCGGGTCCACGGGAAACGTCATCTCCGCGAGTTCATCGATGGGCGCCGCCACCGCCGGCGCTTCCGCGAAGCCGTCGCCCGCGCGGAACGCCTGCAGCTCGTAGCCGTAGACGGTGTCCACAATCCGGTGGAAGAGCTCCGCCAGCCGCGGGTCGGTATCCAAGTCATAGCCGCTCTCGAGCAGCCAGTCCACGGCGTCGTCAAAGTCGCGCCGCGCCGCGGCCAGGTGCCCGGCCTTGTATTCCTGTTCACCGGCGGCGAACTTTGCCTGCACCCGTGCAATGAGGAACTCTTTCCCGTTTACCGCCTGCGGAGTGAGCGCGGCCAGACGCGAAACGCTCGGGCTGGCCAACGGCAGCGGCGGAAGGGTTACCGGTATGCCTTGCGCCGCCGCGGAGATCGGCGGAACGTGCGCCGGCGCCTTCGCTGAACCCTTCGCCTGCACCGGGCGCTTCGCCGACTCCTCGCAGGCGGCCATCCCCAAAGCCAGCAGCACGACCCCGCCGGCGATGTATGTTCCTTGGTTCACCTCAACATGGTAGAGAGTCGCCGGAACCCCGGTCAACCGTTTCCCACGGGGTGGGTTGTCAGTCCCGATACACTCCTATTTCTTGGACGGGTGGGCCCGCGAGGTGGCGCTACGGCCAATTCGCGTAGATCGCATCGATGGGGCCGCCAAACCAGGATTCGTAGAAACGCTCATCGCAGGATTTCATGCAGTCGCCATACTTTGCGACGAAATGCTTTCCCCAATGCGGGCGGCGGCCGTCGGCATCCACGAAACCATACTCGTCCGAGAGACCCCACGAACTAAACACCCTTCCTGACTTTTTCGTGATGTGTGGATCAGCGGCGAGCGCGGCAACGGCACGCCCGGCGAAGAGCGGCGTCTCCGAGGCGAGATAATTCGGATCTTTCTTTTGGACATCCTGCCAGTTCGCCTCCGTCACCCCGAAGTGCTCGAGCATCGCCTCCGAACGGAGAAAACCGGGTGTCAACGCTACGGCCGCTACGTTTTTCCGCCGCAGCTCACGCGCCATCGCAAACGCCAGCCGGATCACGGTTGTCTTCACCAGATCGTAGAAGAGATTGCCGCGATAGGTGTAGGAATCGCCGTCCCCGATCTCCACGATCAGCCCGGGCTGGGCAGACTTCTTCGCCGTCTCCATCAGCAGCGGCGCCGCGAAATGGCACGTGATGATGTGCGTGTGCACCGCGTTCCGGAAATTTGCAAAGCCCTGCTCCAGATCGAGTTGCCAGAAGGTCTTCCCCAGTTCGTGCGGCCACAGCTCGGCAATGTCGTTTACCAGGATGTGCAGCGCTCCCTGTTCCTTGCGGATCTTCGCCAGGAGCTTTTCCACCTGCGCGATGTCGGTGAGGTCCAGCACCGCGGCGATGCCCGTTCCGCCGCGCGCCGTTACGAGTTTCGCCGTCTCTTCCACCGTCTCCGGCCGCCGCGCGTGATCGAACGGAGAAAATTTCTTTCCGGCGCGCTTCTTGCGGTTTTTCCGCGTGCTGCGTCCCGTGCAATAGACGGTCGCGCCCGCTTCGCCCAGCGCCAGCGCGATCCCGCGCCCCACCCCGCGCGTGGCTCCGGCCACCAAAGCGGTTCTTCCGCGCAGATCGGGCGGAACGTAGTTTGCAGGCTCGCTCATGGAAACCTCCGGCCAGGGAATGCCGCGATTATGAATGGTCATTTATTAATGTCAAGTGGAAAGTGAACGGCCATTCAGGTATAGTGCGGCCACGAAACCATGAGCCCCCGCCCCCGCCAAACCTCCGACCAGCAAATCCTCGCTGCCACTGCCCGCGTCATGCAACGCCGCAGCCCCGCGCAGCTCACCCTCGCTGACGTCGCCAAGGAAGCCGGTGTCGTCCCCGCCACGATCATCCAGCGCTTCGGCACCAAACGTGGACTCCTCCTGGCCCTGGCGAAAACCGCTCCTCAGGATGTTTCCTCCCAATTTGCCGCGGCGCGCGCCAGATACCGCTCGCCTATGAACGCCCTCGTCGAGCTCCTTGTTGAATGCACCGGCTTCGCGGCCACCCCGGAAGCCATGGCCAATGGCCTCGCCTACCTCCAGATAGACCTCACCGACCCCGAGTTCCGCGCCCTTACGCTTGGCCAGTTCGTTGCCATCCGGGACGAAATCCGCAAGCTCCTCGACGAGGCCGTCGCCGCGCGCGAGCTCATTTCGTGCAATACTTCCGGGCTCGCGCGCCTGATCCAGTCCGCTTACAACGGCTCCATGCTCGCCTGGGCCATCTGCCGCAAGGGAAGCCTGGCTTCCTGGGTGCGCGCCGATCTGGAAGGGCTTCTGAGTTCCTACCAGCGGACACTGAGGCAAAGGGCCAAAACAATCTCCCGAAGCGACGCAAGACAAAGGAGATAAGAATTTATTTGGTGCGGCGGGGGAAACCGTGCTACTCTAGCGCTGCGTTTGTTGCTCTTGTATAACCTTTGGATTCGTGAAAAGGCTGCGAGGCTCTAACTCGCGGTCTTTTTTGTTTCAGAGATACCGAAGTCTCGAGAGAGGTTCGGAACACGAGGCATCAGATAGCTTAATTAAGAAAAGAGAAAAAGCAGTGAGTAAAGAACAAGGAACAGTGAAGTGGTTCAACGCCGGCAAGGGCTTCGGATTCATCCAGCGCCAGAGTGGCGAGGATGTTTTCGTGCACTTCTCCGCGATCGTCGCGGAGGGGTACAAGTCCCTCAATGAAGGCCAGGCGGTTGAATTCGAAGTCACCAAGGGCCCCAAGGGCCTGCAGGCCTCGAACGTTCAGCCTCTCTAGACCACATTCCGAATCCAACGGGCGGGTCGCTTCGGCGTCCCGCCCGTTTTGTTTTTTTGGGGACCCGCCGCGCAGGGGACCCCGGTGGCAACCAAGTCACATAGTACGAACGGCCTCTTGTACCCGGCAGATCAACCGCAAAGAATGAATTGGGGCCCCTGTACCAGATTGCCGGAACAGGCCGGCTGCCAGCGCGGTTTCCGCTGGCGGAGGTGGGAAGACCATGAAGCTCAATCGCGCCGAACTCGACAAACTGGAACGCCACGAGCTTCAGTTGGCGATTCTTTCCGCCGTCATCGTCCTCGTTCTGGCGGGCGGCGTTGCGCTCCTGATGTATCCGCTGGTCTTCCTGCACCCCGACCCGGGAAACAGATGGAATCCCCGCTTCGGCTTCATCGGTTTCTGCGTGTTGTCGGTGCTCTTTGCTGGTTATCTGCTCGACCGGCACCGGACATTCCGGAAGCTGAAGCAAAGCCTCCTCGAGGAGCTTGCGCGGAATCTTGAGTTGCGCGACCAGGGCAATGCGGACCTGCTCCACACCATTCCGGATTTGAACCAACTGCAGGACCGTCTAGCCATGGAGTTCCGCCGGGCCGCTTCCATGCAAGGCACGCTGTCGCTTCTGGTGGTCAAGGTCGCGCTCCAGAACAGCCAGCCGGAATCCAAGGAAGGAAGAGCCGCACTCGGCGAAGCCGCCCGGGCGATGTCCAAGAAACTCCGGACAACGGATTCCATCTACCTGTTTGGTCCGGGACTCTTCGGGCTGGTGTTGCCGGCCACGGACACAACCCAGGCGAGAGGGTTGTCGCTCCGGCTGAAAGACGTACTCGGTGCGGTCGGGGCGACGAACGGATTTTCTTCGGAATTTCACGTCTACAACTATCCGGACCAGATGCAGAGCGAACACGAATTGGACGAGGCGGTCACGTCTCTGGTGCCCGAAAACCAGCCCTGGCTTGCGGAAACAACCACAACTTGATTTTTCGCCTAATCCATTGAAAAAACCCTTCCTTGGGAGGGCCCAATGCGGAGCTACCGAAGCGCTTGTTTCAGATCGGCGATGAGGTCGTCCGCGTCTTCGAGGCCGACCGAGACGCGCACCGTGCCCGGCGTGACGCCCGCCCGGACAAGCTCCGCGCTGCTCATGCGGTAATGCGACGTGTAAATCGGCAAGACCACGAGCGATTCCACCCCGCCGAGGCTCGCCGCGAGCAGGAAAAGCTGCACGCGGTCGCAAAACCGCCGCGCCGCCGGCAATCCACCCTTCAAATCGAACGCCAGCATCGAACCGAAGCCGTCCATCTGCCGCTTGGCCAGGGCGTGATCGGGATGCGAGGGAAGTCCAGGATAGTGGACGCGCGCGACCTTGGGATGCTTTTCGAGAAACTTCGCCACGGCCCGCGCGTTCTGTTCCTGCTTTCTCACACGCAGCTCCAGTGTCTTCATTCCCCGAATCAGCAAGAACGCCGCCTGGGGGTCCATGGAGCCGCCGAGATAGATGACCATGTGGCGGATGCGCTCCATCCAGTGGCGGCTGCCCGCGGCGGCGCCCGCGATCAAGTCGGAATGCCCGGCAAAATACTTTGTAGCGCTGTGCAGCACGATGTCGAAGCCCATCTCGATGGGCCGCTGAAAAACCGGCGTGGCAAAGGTGTTGTCGATCAGCGAGACCAACTTATGTTTTTTCGCGAAAGCCACGGCCTTGTGGAGGTCCACCAGCCGCAGCGTGGGATTCGTCGGCGTTTCCACGTACAGCGCCTTGGTCCGCGGCGTGACGAGATCCTCCATGCCGGCAAGGCCGGTTTCGACGTGGTGCACCTGGATGCCCATGTCCGGAAGGACATCGCGCATCAGGCGGTAAGTTCCTCCGTAGAGTTGCGCTGTGGAGATCAGTTCGTCCCCGGCGTTCAGCACGCCCAGCAGCGCCGACGAGATCGCCGCCATTCCCGAAGCGGTGACGACGGCGGCTTCGGCGCCCTCGAGCGCGGCGATCTTTTCTTCGGCGACGGCGAGCGTGGGGTTGCCGTAGCGCGTGTAGATGTACGCCTTGCTCTTGCCCTCGGCCCAGCGCTTCATCTCCCCGGTCGAGGAGAAGGTGAACGTGGACGTGCGGCAAATCTCTGTGCCGACGGGCGCGCCGATGCCGTGGCGCTTGGGTTCGCCGGAATGGATGGCTTTGGTTTGCGGGCCCCAGGCCGGGGCAGAGTGTTTCTTCATAAGCTGAGATTCTGCGCCCGATGGAGGGCGCGGGCCAACGTCCATTTTGGCGCGGCGGGAAGATGGAGGAAGTAGAATAGATTGAGAAAGCAGGGATATAAGAAAGTAAGGAACCAGGATGTAAGAAGGTAACGGGGTGGGTACCCCCCCGGTGTTTTTTGTAAGTGCAGAATCTAAACGGGTTTAAGTCCTTTGTTTTGTAACTGCAGATTCTGCGGGGGTTAGCGGCAAATGGGTTTTGGCTGAGCTTCGGAGCCGGGGGATTGGATTGCGTGCCGGGGTGCCGCGCGAGGGCCATAACCATTAAAGTTACAATACGTTACCACAGTAGTAAACAGTTGTCAAGAAAAAAAGGCATACGTGGGGCACATGCTCCTACCAGAAGGTGTCTGCCTTCGCGCCCGACTCGTCGTCTGTCAACCGTCCGCGACGCTTGGCAGGTCACAGTTGAGGATCAGGATCGCTAAGTTCAGGAGGAGAATTCGGCGGGAACTCCCCTCATATATATAAGAAACATCCAACTGAGAAGTAGTAAGAAAAAATCTTTGGTACCAGTCGTAGTTTCCAGGACGCCGTTTACTTGTCCACTGACAGAGGTAGGGCCTTGCCGGCCAAGCTTGTTCGGGTGTACCCGCTACATGGCATGGTATAAGAGTGATTAGTTATGCCGTCCCCTTCAGCTCGTGACCTCTTGCTTGGGTTGCAGAACACTCTTAGAGCACGCGGTGTCGACTACGAACGGACAATCAAAGACCTCGGTCAGGTCGGAGCTTCGAAAGCACGTGAGAGTGGTCGGGAGTTTACACTCCGCGACCACCTCCGTGGCCTCCTGCTCTCACAGCTGAGTAACCAGCGCCCTTGGAAGCCGATCGCTGAGAATCAGGACCGGATACAGCAAGTGTTCCTTATCGACGCCGCTTTCGGACATCATGGCTTCGGCCAGCGAAGGTGGACTTCGCCGGTGCGCGTGATGGAAGCGACGAAGGGTGGATCGAGCTCGCGGCAGAGGCGCCTCATTTTGGGCAGAGCGGTTTCGAGTGCGGTGGCCATCTCCTGGCCGGACATATTTCCTGATGTGAAGGCGAATTCACGAACCGCATGCCGCTGTAGCGCGCGCTTTTCGAGTAAGTTGTAGCGGATTCGCTTGTCAGAGGTGAGCAATACCCATTTATTGCTTCCCACCAATGGCAACCAGGTCTCGTCGGGCGTTCCTCGGGGAAAACGATCGAGTTGCCGCTCGAGGCGAACGCCAAGCTTGCCCAGGGTTTCAAGGATTGATCGAGAGTTACAGAGATTCTCGTCGAGGTAGAGAACAAATTGTTCAGGCTGCGACGGGGAGGGGGAGGGCGCGTTCCCAGCGGATGGCCTCTTCGATCTGCTTTTGCGCGCAGCCATATTCTTCTGCTAAGTCCGCAATAGACTCCCGGGCGTTGAAACGCGACGCGATTATAGCAGTTGAGATACCTGTCCCGGAGATAATGGGCTTTCCAAACCCGATCATGGGATTGATTTCGATGGTCTTGGGCTCGGATGATTTCGGTTCAACGACAAAGGGGAAAAAGCGGAAAAGGCCTTTGGCGTCGATTTCGACCCTTTGGAGATACAGGTTGTAAAAGTCCAAGCTCAGCTGATCATACGGCCTCGAAACATTAATGATTTCCCCCACCCGTTCGATGAATAGATCCTTTCGATCCGTAAGGAAGACTTCATCGATGAGAGGGTGCGGTTGCGGATAATCTTTGCCGATCTTTCTCAGTGCGGCACGGACCTTGGGGAGCTTCAGGTCATACATCTTCCGCATAGCCGCGAGGACGTGGCACTCCAGCAGGTTGTAAAAGGAAAGCCGAACGGGACCGGATTCTACGGGCTGAATGATCGCAGGCCTTTTGCCGAAACCTGTCAACCAATAACGCAGCGTTTGAGGCGGAACTTTCAGGTAGACCGCAGCCTCCGGCAAACCGTAGGCAGGCTCCTCATAAAGCCTGTTGTGTCGTGCGGTCATCGTGGCGACACCGTCCTGACTCCGGCGGTCTCCAACCATCCTACCACTTGGAGACGTCTCCGGCGTCCAATTTTGGTGTCCTCAATTGCGAGAAGATGAGATCAATCGCCGCCCGCCCCGGGATACTGCCTGCGTGCCGGTTTTACGGCAGAAGCGGGGGTGCGAGACGACGCTCGGGTGCCAGCATACCTTTCTCCTCAAGCTTGTGGAGAGTCAGGCAGAATGAATTAGGAAGGAGGGTAGAACAAATCGCGGGAACGTTATGGAATTTAGGGAAGGGCGAGTGTTCACTTTTGCGCAGTAAACTTCTTGGCCGGCTGCTTAGAATTAAGGTATCAGAAACGGTCGTCCGCTCCGAATAGGGGGCCTTTACATGAAAAGTAAGCGATTCTCCGGATTAGCGAAAATTCTGGTATTGGCAGTCCTCGTAATCTGCGGGGCGGCCTTTACCAGCGGCGGCCTGCAAACGGAAAACGGCAAGGCTCCGGTCGTGGCTCCCGGTAAGCATTTTGAGCGCGTACTGATTATCGTCTTGGAAAACCAAGACTACTCTTCCGCGATGAAGAATGAGTTTTTAGCGAAACTGGCAGCCAGGGGAACCAGCTTCACGAATTTCAAAAATCTCTATCACCCGTCGTACCCGAATTACCTCGCAATGATTGCCGGCAGTTCTTTTGGCCGGCACAGCGACCGCCAAGTTAACTTCCCCGACGACGCGCAGCATCGAACAATCGCCGATTTACTCGATTGGAAGAACTATGCGGAAAACTATCCCACCGACGTACAACCTTATCTTGAAGCGGATGAAGGGAAATATGCCCGCAAACATGTACCGTTCTTGAGTTTTGTGAAAATTCAAAAGGAAAGCTATGGCAACGTAGTTTCGGTGGACACGAAAGATATCCATAATGCGTTCGTGACGGAAGTCGAAATGTTCAGAAAAGACCCGAAGAAATTCCCCCTGCCTCGCTATATGTTTTATTCGCCCAACCTCGACGACGATGGACACGATCCTTTCTATTACTCCAGCAAGGGACTGCAAAAGGCTTCGCGCTGGCTGGAAACTTTCTTCCGGACATGGTTTCCCTGGGATCAGAAAGAGATGAAGGGGACTTTGGTGATCGTAACCTTCGACGAAACCGAAGAGGATGAGAACACCGAACGGATCTATACCGTCTTCCTCGGAGATATGGTCAAAAAGCAGACGGTAGCCAAAGAATACAATCACTACAGCGTGCTAAGAACGATTGAGGATAACTTTGGTTTGCTTCCACTGAATTCCGGCGATGCGAACGCGGCGCCCATTACGGAAGCCTGGAAGTAATCCAAAGATTTATCTTGGAGACGGCCGGAGATGGCCGCCGCTCGACATACTTCGATTTCGAAATAGCAAAAAAACGCGATTCGTTAGCCCCAACGCCATCTGATCTCGATAGCTCCCGATAAACGCGCAAAGCGGCGTCAAGCCGCCACACTCCAAAAAAACCGCCGCGACGGCAACGTCAGGCTTCTTCTTTCTCCGCGGCGGCGTGGTTCGGCTGCGGGTCACCGCAGGTGCCGTGCCTCTACAAAAAGCGCTTGAGTGAAGTGGATTCACCGTTTGGCGATGAGCACAGACTGAAGTCCGTGCCACTTGTGGCGAAAAGAGATTTATCGCTTGCCGAAGGCGCAAGGAAAGAGTGCCGGCCTCCCGACAGGAGTCGGGATAAATTCCGGCCGGCGCTACAAGGAGAGACGCCGGGACGCCCTGACATAGAGCGTCCAGGTAGACGCCCAGCGCGAAGGGCGGCCGCTGCCTCCTGCAGACCGCTTTCCCGCTCGTTCTTGTGATGGGTGAGCGTTAGGACTTCGGGAGCGAGTATTCGCCCTCGCAAGCGTAGTCCCAACTTCCGGGGGACCCGGCTACCGGTGTGGCCTTGCAGGAGCCCTTGGCTTTCACGCCCTTGATCTTTCCGGTGCCGCTGAGCAGCTCCCATTTGTGGTTCATTACCTTTTGGGTGTCCCCCTTGGTGACGAGCGTGAACGAAAAACTGTAGACGGCAACGTCCCCGTTGGCCATGGTGTCCACAAAAGTGCCGTGCACTTTCGAGGTGCCGCCCCGGACGTCGTGCATTTGCGTTCCGATTCCCTTGGCGTTCTTGACGCCGGCGATTTCCCAGGGCGTTGTCCAGGTGCACGACCCCTGCGCGACGGCATAGGAGTGCCCGGGCGTGTCCCCTACTGGAATGGAATGGACGGGGTTCAGCGCACCGCACGAGGCGACACCGGACATTTTTGTCTGGGCGCCCGCCAGGGAAGTGACGAAGAGCAAGAGTCCCGCTAAGAGCAACATCTTTCGCATTCTTTTCCTCCTTCGGAAGGAATTGTCCGGGCCTGTGAACGAGCCGCCCGCCATGAACGCGCCTCCGCCCGTGAGCAAGTGGGGTCTAAATTGGTGCGAGTGGAAGCGGGCAACCGCGGGCGACTATATCTATCCCCGGCGCCTGTGACAACTGCAAATTCTCGCCCCGCCCCCGGCGCTGAGGGCAGAGCGGCGTTGAGCCGCCGCACTCCAAAAAAACCGTCACGAAGGCAACGTCAGGCTTCTTCTTCTTCCGCGGCGGCGTGAGGCTTGTGAGCGGCGATGACTTTTTCGGCAATTTCGCTGGGCACGTAATCGTAGTGCGAAAACTCCATCGAGTAGCTGGCGCGGCCCTGCGTCCTGGAGGTGAGGTCGGTGGCGTAGCTGAGCATCTCCGCGAGGGGCACCTGCGCCTTGATGACGACGTTGTGGCCGCGGGCCTCGCTGCCGCTGATGCGTCCGCGGCGCGAGCTGAGGTCGCCCATCAGGTCGCCGGAATACTGGTCCGGCGCACAGACCTCGACGATCATCACCGGCTCGAGCAGCGCGGGGCGCGCCTGCTTCATGGCTTCCTTGAAGGCGAGCGAGCCGGCGATCTTGAAGGCCATGTCCGACGAATCCACATCGTGGTATTTGCCGTCATAGAGCACGGCGCGGAAATCCACGACGGGAAAACCGGCGAGAAAGCCGCGCGCGGCGGCGTCGCGAATGCCTTTTTCGACCGAGGGAATCCAGTTGTTGGGGATGGCTCCGCCGAAGACGTCGTCCACAAACTCGACGCCCTTGCCGCGCTCGATGGGCTCCATCTTGATGCGGCAGACGCCGAACTGGCCGTGGCCGCCGGTCTGTTTCTTGTGCTTTCCTTCGGCGTCGGCCTTGCCTCGAATCGTTTCGCGGTAGGGCACCTTGGGCGGCTTCAGGGTCAGGTCCACGTGATAGCGCTTGTGGAGTTTGGCGACGACGACTTCGATGTGCTGCTGGCCGGCTCCGGAGAGGAGGAATTCCTTGGTTTGCGGGTCGCGCGAAAAGCGCAGCGCCGTGTCTTCCTCGATGATTTTGTGGATGGCCACGCCGATGCGGTCTTCGTCGGCGCGCGTTTTTGGTTCGATGGCGAAGGTGATGGAAGGCTCGGGGAGGTGAGCGGGCTTGTAGAAGATTGTGGCGGCTCGGTCGCCGAGCGTTTCACCGGTGGTGGTCTCTTTCAGCTTGGCGATGGCGCCGATGTCGCCCGCGCGGAGCTCGGCGACTTCGGAGAGCTGCTTGCCCTGGACGACCTGGGTGTGCTGGAAGCGCTCCGGCGCGGAGCGGTTGAAATTGGTGAGCGTGGCGTCGTTCTTGAGGACGCCGCTCATGACTTTGAAATAGTTGATGCGGCCGGCGAAGGGGTCGGCGAGGGTCTTGAAAACGAAAAGCGAGAGCGGCTGCGCGTCGTCCACTTTGCGCTCGACGCGGTCGCCCTTGCCGGCGGGCTCCTTCGTGCCGACAGCGAGGCGTTCGCCGGGATGCGGAAGAATATCGGCTACGAAATCGAGGAGGCTCGCGCCGCCGATGTTCTGCAGCGCGGAAGTGAGGAGCACGGGCACGATGCGCCCGGCGCGAACACCAGCGCGCAGGCCGGGGAGCAGATCCTCGACGGGGAGCGTGCCTTTTTCGAAAAACTCCGCCAGGAGCGCGTCGTCGCCTTCGGCGACCATCTCGACGAGCTTTTCGTGGGCTTCCTGCGCGGCGGCGCCGAGGTCGGCGGGAATTTCTTCGATGGACGGCTTGCCGTCGCCGCCGGGTTTGTAGACGTGCGCCTTCATGGCGATGAGATCAATCACGCCGCGAAAATTCTTTTCTTCACCGATGGGCAACTGTACGGCCACCACGGCGCGGCCGAAGACTTGTTCGAGCGACTGCATCGAGCGAGCGAAGCTGGCGAGCTCGCGGTCCATCCAATTGAGGACGAAGATGCGGGGGATGTCGTATTCGGTGGCGTAGTCCCAGACCTTTTCGGTGGTGACCTGCGCGCCGGTGTGCGCGTCCACGACGATGAGCGCGGCGTCGGCGGCGATGAGCGAGGCTTTCGTTTCGTTGATGAAGGTGCTGTAGCCGGGGAGGTCGATGAGATTGATTTTGACTTTGTCGGCCTTGCCGGTGGGCGCCCATTCGGCGTAGGCGAGGCCGGTCTGAAGGCTGATTTTTCGTCCGATTTCTTCTTCGTCCCAGTCGGTGGTGGTGCTTCCCTCCGTCACTTTCCCTAGACGCGGCGTGACGCCCGCGGTGAAGAGCAACGACGACACCAGTTGCGTCTTTCCGGTGCCGCCGTGGCCGACAATGCCAACGTTTCGGATGTCCTTCGTGGAATAGACTTTCATACGTCTCCCCTATGGGCGGGGTCCACCGGGCAGCAGGCCGCCGCCGCTGAGATTGTGGCTGAGGCAGGAGAGCGCGGCCCTGTTCTGGCCCGGGCCGCCTCCCGAAACCGCGGATGCTAGCACAGGGGTCGGTGGAGAGGCAATCGGAGCGGGCAGTTCGGGAGAACGGAGCGGCGAGTGGCTGGTGAGTTAGTAAGGCATCCTGCGAAAAGCACAGCGGTCTGCATCGCCCGAAAATGACATTTTCGTTCTGCCGCAAGGTTTGAGCTGAGCTCCATTGACAGAAATTCGCATTAAGTATAGTTTCGACTACGGATTCACCACAGTTAACTAGAATATGCCATCTAAAGTGCCGTCACAGCACGGAGCCTATGAAACGTCGCTGAGTAGGACCGGCGGACGCCATGCCAAGAAAACCCTAGAGCGGAGGAGGGACCACGCCTGATGTTACGCCGGAATTCCAGCAAAGGTTTTCGTGTGCGTTTCGTTCGGTCGCAGATTTTGGCGGTACTGCTTGCTCCGGTAGCACTGGCGCAGACAGCTTCACCCATAAAACTTGACGACTTAGGTCAGAACACGGGCGGACAAGAGGTTGCCGCAAACAAATCTCCCGATAGGGCGAAAGGGCCCAAAGATTCGAGCATCGACTCTCCTCAGATTCAAGACAACAGTTTCCTAGTCGAGGAAGCCTACAATCAGGAATTTGGAGTGGTGCAGCACATCCAGAGTGTTCAGCGGTTCTGGAACAGCAAGGATTGGATCTACACATTCACCCAGGAGTGGCCCGTAGACGCAAGTCCCCGCCACCAACTTAGTTACACACTGACTGTACTCCATTCAGGCGAGCAGCCCGGATCAGGTGCCGGGTTCGGCGATGTGCTTCTGAATTACCGATATCAAGTATTGGGAAACGGGAAGGCCAAGGTAGCGTTCGCGCCGAGGCTCAGTGTGCTGCTGCCCACGGGCAACTATCGCCTCGGGCGGGGGGCCGGTGGCGCGGGCATACAGGGATTACTCCCGCTCAGCGTAGTGCTCAGCAGAAAACTGGTAACTCACTGGAATGTTGGAGCCACAATCATCCCGAGGGCCAGAAATACTGCGGGAGAAACAGGGACAACCTTCGGTTACAACCTCGGCCAAAGTTTTGTTTGGCTGGCTCATCCCCGCTTCAATGTATTGCTAGAGACAGTTTTCAACCGCAGTCAACAAGTGACTGCGCCGAAGACCACAGAGTGGACGAGCGATCTTTTACTAAGCCCTGGAATTCGCTGGGCCTACAATTTCAAGAATGGGCTTCAAATTGTTCCCGGTATCGCTGTACCGTTCGGGTTGGGCCCCAGCAACGGGGAAAAGGGTGTATTCCTTTACCTTAGCTTTGAACATCCCTATCGAAGACTGCCAATAGAATGAGCTCTACTGGGCCAATGATTCGCTCAGATTTCGGTGCTACCTTCAAATGCAGAATTCTACGGCCACCGTGAAGCCGCAGCTCGTCCTAGATGGCGGCATCAACTTCAGGGTGTATGGAAATTTGCCGCGCGCGACATTTTTTGCCGGGGTCACGTATTCCATCGCCGACCTCTACCACCGGCGCCCTGCGCACAGGCCCACCCGAAAATAGCTCCGCGAGGCATCAGAAGCAGAGATGGCAGTTGTCCCGGGCACAGCCGAGGGAGTCGGTGGCGTCGCGCACCAGAGCTGCTCGCCTAGAAAAGCGGTTTTCCCTCCGGAGTGGGCAAGCGAACGCCGAGGAGCTTCGCCAGCGTGGGCGCAATGTCGCGCATGTCTATCGGTCCAACTGCACGCCCCGATGGGATTCCAGGCCCCATCAGGAAAAAGGACGAATTCATCTCCGTCACGTCCGGCCAGTAACCGTGCATCCCCTGCGTCGTGGTCGATGTGACGAGGTCGCCGGAGAGATTCTCGCCGGTGAGAAAACCCGGGCGAAGCGCGACGAGGAGCGCAGCGTCAGGAAAACCTCCGCGCGCATGGAGCTTGTCTTCGGAGACAATGCGGTCGATTCCGTTCGCCGGATCAGCGGCGAGCTTTGCCAGCAGGTCCGCCACTTTGGCTTTCGTGACACCGTCATGCTTTTCGCGCAGGACGATGGCCGCCGAGCCGCCTGCGCCCCAGATTGTCGCGGACCACGATTGGATCTTCCCCTTGTCGTCGGCTTCGATCAAGCCTGCCTTGCGAAAAGCGACGCCGAGATGGAGCGCTTTTTCCGTGCGGACGAATCCATGATCGGAGACCACGCAGACGGCCGCGCGTCCGTTATAGGCGCGCTGCACCGCATCGAGGATTCCGCCGACGGCCGCGTCAATCCGCTCAAGTGTCGCGATGCTCTGCGCGCTGAATGGGCCGCTCGCGTGCTGCTCGTGGTCGAGCGCCGTGAGGTAAATCGTGGAAAAATCCGGCCGCTTCGTTTCGATCAGCCGTGCGGCGAATTTCGCCCTGACCTCATCGCTCGCGATATCTTCGGCAACCCCGTCGGCGTACGGGCCAAGCTCTTTCTCGAGTTCATCCAATAGTCCCGGCGTTGCGAGCACGCGCATCAGCTTGCGGTCGTCCGCCGTCCCCGCGCGCCAGTATTGCGGCAAGTTGTAACTGATTCGCGCCTCCACGCTGACCGGCCAGTGCACGTTCATCGTGGCGAGGCTGGCATCCGCCGCCGCATCCCAGAGCGTCGGCACCCGAATGTCTTCCGCATACCAATACCAGCCGCCTTGATTTTTCCGCAGCGGGTCAAACGTCGTGTTGGCGTAGATGCCGTGGCGCGCAGGAGTAATACCGGTGAGGAGCGTGGTGTGGCTCGGATAGGTCACCGTCGGCACTACGCCGTGAACCCCGCTCGAATAGGCGCCATCCTGAAGGAAGCGCCTGAGGTTCGGGATGCGCAAGCCGTGGCGATCGGCTTCGAGGACGTATTCGGGTTTCAGCCCGTCCACGGAAATGAGCACGACGGGAGTGCGGGGGGCAGACCGATGGGGCGGGACGCCCCTCCGGGCTCCGGATGCGCCGATGCACACAAGCACTGTGCACAGAAGTGACCGGAGGAGAGCTTTGGGAATTAGGCGCATCGCTTTGAGCTCCGCGCACTCTTACGGTTTTTCGAAGTGTGCTTCGTCAAACGCGGGATCGACCTCAATCTTGTCCACCAGGATTTTCTGACTCTGGTCCGTGCCGGGGCTGTCCGAGACAATTTCAAAGGCATACTTGAATCCGCCGACGTCGCGGTAGTCGTGGAAGAACGACTCCACGTCGTACTCCTTGCCGTCCGCCTTGCGCTTGCCTTCCCATTTCACGAGCAGGAACGTGGAGGCATCGAAGAAGTAGAAGCGCACATCACCGTTTTTCGTGGTGAGTTTGATCCGCCAGGCGTCTTTTCCCTCGACAGCTTCCTTGCCGGCGAGCTCGATTTGGTTCCCCTTGGCCTTGTAGTCAAGGAAAGGGCCGTCGAAATCGGACTCCTCACGGATGTTTTGGACATCCGCTTCGGACATGGCTTGGGCTTCGAGGTTCCCCCCAAACGGATTGACGATCCAGCCCGAGGATTTTCCGTCGAAAGAGCGCACGATCTTCTTGCCGTCGAAAGTCATCTCCATATGAAACTTCCCGGGGCGCTTGAACTCAACAACGAACGGTCCTTCCGCGCCGGGGCCAAAGGAGATTTTCCCCGTGACGCGCTGCCCCTGCATGGCTTTCAGCCTGGCCACGCCCCCGCGCGCCGCCAGCGACTTGGCAACCACCTCTTCCGCGGTTTGTGCCGTGGCGGGCAGGCCGGACACGAGGGCAAGAAACAGGATCAGAGCGGTGCGGAATTTCATGCAATTTCTCCAGGAGCCAATCCCCGGCTTAGACGCCGGTCACCAACGATCCGGTTGCGTTCACGAATCCGTAGGCCATGTGCGGCGTGTTGAACGCGTAGCCGGGATTTCCGTTGCGGTCGAGCAGAATCAGCCCGCCCGTGCCACGCCCGCGCTGCGCAAGAAGCTTCACGGCTTCGCGCGCCGCCCGATCCGCGATTTCCGAGGGGTTCTCGCCGGAATTTACGGGCTGGCGCAGGAGGTCCGTCGCCGCCTTGGCCAGTACGACCTTCATAATGGCCTCGCCATAGCCCGTGCAGGAGACTCCGCCAGCCTCGGCATCCGCGTAGCAGCCGCATCCGATCAGCGGCGAATCCCCCACGCGGCCCGGCAATTTGCAGCAGGTGCCTCCCGTGGACGTGCCGGCAATCAAGCGTCCCGCGCGATCGATCGCCACCGCGCCGACCGTGCCCTGTTCATGCCCACGATGGTTTGCCCCGGCGTGTTTGTCCATTCGGCAGCGTTTCCATGCCTCGCGCTCCGTGTCCGTCACCAGCTCTTCCGGATCGCACCAGGCAATCCCCTGCTCCTTCGCGTAGCGCTCCGCACCCTCTCCGACGAGCATCATGTGCGGGCCTTTTTCCATCAGCGTCCTTGCGAGCCGGATGGGGTTGTGAATCCGCTGCACCGCCGCAACGGCTCCGGCGCGCAGCGTCTCGCCGTCCATCACGATGGCGTCGCATTCGACGCGCCCGTCGAGATTCAGGTGCGAGCCCGTCCCTGCGTCGAAAACAGGCGCATCTTCCAGAACGACGATCGCGGCCTCGACCGCGTCAAGCGCCGAGCCCCCGCGCGAGAGAACCGCCCAGCCCGCCTGCAGCGCCCGCCGGCAGCCGTCTTCGCAGGAATCCTTGGCGTCGTCCGGAATATCCCAGGCGCCGCCATGGACGATCAGTGATGGTTTCATCGTGTGGTGCTGTGGTGTGTTGTCCGAAACGCTAGGGATGATGCTTCAGACGAAGTAATCGAGCAAGAAGAGAATCGGCCCGGCAAAGAGAAGTACCGCGCCGCGGGTGATCCGTTCACGGCGTGATTCTTCGAGCGAAGGCAAGAAATACCCGGGAAACACCTTGAAGCGCTCGTACTCGCGAAGGCTCTGTGCTCCGGCGCACGCGACGTGGCGCGCGACCCCGCGGCGCAAAGCGCCATATTCATCCTGCGCCCACAAGTTCAAGTCGTCCCGGAAGCGCCACAGAATCGCGGTGCCTGCGACGAACAGCAAGTATCCCAGCAGGGTGAGAAGACCAAGCGAATGACCCAACCCCCAGCCCATGTTTCCCTCTTGCGGCCCACACTATTTTCTTGGACGCATCGCGGCGTCTCCGGGTTTCAGGGCTGGGTGTGCTTTACATTTCCTCGTGAATGGTCACGAGGCGAACGACCTCAAACTCTTTCTTTCCGGCCGGCGTCACCACCTGCACTTCGTCACCGACGCGCCGGTTCAGCAGCGCCTTCCCGATCGGCGAAGTCGTCGAGATCATCCCCTTCTCCGCGTCGGCTTCCTCGCTGCTCACCAGCCGATACTCCACCTCGACCGAGCGTTGAACGTCTATCACCACGATCGTGGAGCCATATCCCGCCCGGTCTTTCGGAAGATTGCTCAGGTTGAGCATCCCCAGGTCGCCCATGCGCTTCTTGAGCTGACCGATCTTCGCGCTGACGTACCCCTGCCGCTCCTTGGCATACTTGTACTCCGCGTTTTCAGACAGGTCGCCGTGCGCCCGCGCCACGGCAATCTCCTTGGGCAGCTCGACGCTCAGCTCGTGCTCGAGCGCGTCAATTTCTTCCTGCAACTTTTTCTTGATCTTGCTTAGCGGGTCAGCCATGGGTCTTCTTCAAGAAACGTCTCGCGGGGCGAGAAGCCGAATCGGCCCCTCAGCCCCGCTCAAGCCAACATTATAGTGTCGGGTGATTTCCCGCCACAAGGGGATGTCTCACGCCTCAGCGAGCGGTGGTTCCGGCAGGGGTGCGCCCTTCGCAGGCCTTCCTTACTGCTTGGGTTCCGTTACCGGGGGATTGTTCAAATATTTTCCAAAGAAGTAGAGATACCGCTGAACGCGATCCATGCGGTGGCGCGGCTCGGTGAAGCCGTGGTTTTCGCGCGGATAAACCACAAACTCGACCGGCACGCCGTTTTCCAGCAGCCCGCGGTAGAACTCCTGCCCCTGGGCGATGGGCACGCGCGTATCCGCCTGTCCGTGAACGATCATCGCCGGCGTTTTCACATTCTTGATGTACTTCATCGGGGAGCGGTCCCAGTACAGATCCACGTTATCCCACGGCGCCTTGTCGCTGTAGAACCATCGCAGATAGCGCTGAATGTCGTTCTGCGAATACATGGAGTAGATATTCGAAAGTCCCGCGCCCGGCGAAACCGCTTTGAACATGTTTGTCTGCGTCAGGATCCACATCGTCATGTAGCCGCCGTAGGACCAGCCCACCGCGCCGAGGCGGTTACCGTCCGCGACGCCGCGATCCACCAGCGCCTGCACGCCCGTGATGCAGTCCTCGTAGTCGCCCTTGCCCCAGGTGTCCCGGTTGGCCTGTTTGAACGCTTCTCCTTGCCCCGTCGAACCGCGGAAATTCGGCTGCAGCACTTGGTATCCATTCGCCGCGTACGCCTGCGCTGTCGAATCAAACCCCGTCAGGGACGCGCCCGTCGGCCCTCCGTGTGGATTCAGAAGGAGCGGATATTTCTTCGCGGGGTCGTAGTCCACCGGCTTGGTCAGGACGCCCTCCACTTCCGTGCCGTCCTTGCTCTTCCACTTCACGACCTCGACTCCACCCAGCGCGTACTCATTCAGCCAATTGTTGTGATCCGTAAGCTTCGTCACTGAGCCGTTGGCCAGCTCAAACCGCGCAATTTCCGACGGCCGCTTCGAGTCGGAAAATGTCCCAACGGCGAACTTGCCGTCTCGGCTCAGGCCGGAGACGGACGCCGCGCTTCCTAAATGAGTGATCTGCTCTACCGTTCCCGCCGCCACGTCCGCGGCGAAGATCTCCATTGCCTCTCGCGAGTTGCTGTTGAAGTAGATGGTCTTCCCGTCCGCGGACCACTCCGGCGTCCCCGCGTCGAGCGCAAACGATCCCGTCAGTTTCCGCGGGGT
>JBGQHF010000061.1:0-19782 GCA_041497835.1 Terriglobia bacterium | reverse complement strand
CAACATCTCGGCGGAGATCGCGCTGATCACGCCGGTGGCCTTGGAGAAGGGGCTGCGCTTCGCGATCCGCGAAGGCGGCCACACCGTCGGCGCCGGCGCCGTTACCGAGATCCTCGAGTAAACCAATGATGAGACAGGGTGACAAGATTCGAATTCGCTTGAAAGCGTACGACCACCGCATCCTGGACCAGTCCACGCGGGAGATTGTGGAGACGGCAAAGCGCACCGGCGCGGATGTAGCCGGGCCGATTCCTTTGCCGACGACGATCAATCGCTGGACGGTTTTGCGGTCGCCGCACGTGGACAAGAAATCGCGCGAGCAGTTCGAGATGCGCACGCACAAGCGGCTGATCGACATTCTCGAACCGACGCCGGACACGGTGGACGCGCTGATGAAACTGGATCTGCCGCCGGGCGTGGACGTCGAAATCAAGGCGTTCGGGCACGCGGCGAAGTAGGCGTTTTTCAGGCTGCTGATTCTGGCCACGGTTTGTTTTCACGGAGAAGAGAGAAACGAGAATGGGAGTGAACGGGATTATCGGGATCAAGCTGGGAACGACGCAGATTTTCCAGCCGGACGGCACGCTGGTGGGGTGCACGGTGCTCCAGGCGGGGCCGTGCGTGGTTGTCGAGCGGCGCACGAAGGAAAGGGACGGTTACGACGCCGTCCAGCTCGGCCTGGTGGAATTCGTCAAGCCGCAACGCGTGAACAAGGCGATGACCGGCCACTACAAGAAGGCCAATGTTCCGCCGATGAAGGTGCTGCGCGAAGTGCGCATCGAGGAATCGAACGACGAGACGAAGATGGGCGATCGCGTCCTGGTGGACCGATTCCAGGCGGGCGAGCTCGTCGACGTGACCGGCGTGAGCAAGGGCAAGGGCTTCGCGGGCGGCGTGAAGCGCTGGCATTACCGCGGGGGCGACGCGACGCACGGCTCGATGTTCCACCGCGCGCCGGGAGGGATCGGCGGCAGCTCGTTTCCTTCGCGCGTGTGGAAGAACCAGCACTTTCCCGGTCATATGGGAAACGCGCGGGTAACGGCGAAGAATCTCGAGGTAGTGAAAGTGGATGCGGATGAAAACCTGCTGCTGGTGCGCGGGTCGGTGCCGGGGCCAAGCGGAGCGTACATCCTGATCCGCAAGGCGAAGCGGGCGAAGTAACTGTTCCTCCTGGCTCCTGACCGGAGCGGGAAGAGCGCAAAGGAAAGCGAAACGATATGCCGGTCGTGGATGTAGTGAATCTGAGCGGGAAGAAAGTCGGCCAGGTCGAACTGGCGGACAGCGTATTCGGCGCGAAGGTCAATGCGCACCTGCTGCACGAAGCCTCGCGGTGGTATCTGGCCGGAGAGCGCGCAGGCACGCACAAGACGAAAGTGCGTTCCGAGGTGCAGGGTTCGGGCAAAAAGCTCTGGCGGCAGAAGGGCACGGGCCGCGCGCGCATGGGGTCGATTCGGTCGTCCATCTGGCGCAAGGGCGGCACGGTGCACGGGCCGCAGCCGCGGGATTATAGCTATGCGCTGCCGAAAAAGATGGTGGTGGGCGCGCTGCGCTCGGCGCTCTCGGAGAAGCTCGCCGCGCAGAAGCTCACGATCGTGGATGCGTGGTCGCTCGATACGCACAAGACCAAAACGCTGCGCTCGGCGCTGGACAAGCTGAACGGCGAAAAGACAATTCTGCTGGTCGAAATCGGCGAGAACCGCAATCTGCAGCTCGCCAGCCGGAATCTGGACGGCGTCAAGCTGGTTGCGCCGAACGTCTTGCAGCCGTACGACCTGCTGCGGCACGACCGGCTGATCTGCTCGAAGGACGCGGCGTCGCGCCTGAGCCGCTCGCTGGATCCGGAAAAGATTTCCGCGGCGCCGCTGATCGAAACGATTGCACCCGCGCCGGCGGCCGCGAAGAAGGCTGCGGCACCGAAGGCTGCGGCGAAGAAAGCAAAGCCCGCGGCGAAGAAGGCGGCCAAGCCGGCCAAGTCTTCCGGCAAGCCGAAGGGCAAGGGCTAATCCATGGAGACGACGCAGTATCAAATCATTCGCCGGCCGATCATCACGGAAAAAGGGCTCGGCGTGAAGGAAACGCAGCACACGGTGGTCTTCGAGGTCGCGGCGGACGCCACGAAGACGCAGATCAAGGAAGCCGTGCAGCAGATTTTCAAGGTCAAGGTCTCGGATGTGCGCACGGCGAATTTTCTTGGAAAGATGCGGCGGCGCGGCCAGTCTTCCGGCTACCGGCGCGACTGGAAGAAGGCCTACGTCAAGCTCGCTGAAGGCGAGAAGATGATCGAGTACACGGAAAACCTGTAACGAGATTTTTCGAGCCGGACACGGGCGTCCGGAAGGCAAGAGGCAACCATGGGAATCAAGAGCTTTAACCCATATACGGCGTCGCGGCGGTTCATGACCGTCCTGGACAAGAGCGAGATCACGAAAGAGCAGCCGGAAAAGGCGTTGCTGGAGTCGAAGAAGCGCTCCGGCGGCCGTAATAACCACGGCGAAATCAGCTCGTGGCATCGCGGTGGCGGGCACAAGCAGCAGTACCGGAAGATCGACTTCAAGCGCGACAAAACGGGAATCCCCGCGAAGGTCGCGTCCATCGAGTACGACCCGAACCGTTCGGCGCGGCTTGCGCTGCTGCACTACGCCGACGGCGAGAAGCGCTACATCCTGCACCCGGTGGGGCTCGAGGTGGGCATGACGGTGCAGACCGGCGAGGGCGCGGACATTCTCCCGGGGAACGCCATGGTGTTCCGGCACATTCCGCCGGGCACGATGGTGCACAACCTGGAGTTGTACCCGGGCCGGGGCGGCCAAGTGGTGCGCTCGGCAGGCGGGTCGGCGCAACTTCTAAGCAAGGAAGGCGACCTGGCGCTGGTCAAGCTGCCGTCCGGCGAAGTACGGAAGTTTTCGGTGGAGTGCATGGCCACAATCGGCCAGGTAGGGAATCTGGATCACGAGAACGTCACCTACGGCAAGGCGGGACGCACGAGGTGGAGCGGCAAGCGTCCGACGAACCGCGGCGTGGCGATGAATCCGGTGGATCACCCGCACGGCGGCGGGGAAGGCCGCGTGAAGGGCAACCATCCGCAGACTCCGTGGGGTTTCCCGACGCTGGGCGCGAAGACGCGGCATAACAAGCGCACCGACAAAATGATCGTGCAGCGGCGCAAGGGGTAAGAAGGGCTGAGGGAGAAAGCGGGCGGCGGAGTGAGAGCCGCCCAATGAGAGAGAAACAATGAGAGCGACACGGACAAGTCGTTCCACAGCGCGGCGGGCGAATCGCGCGGGCCGTACGGCCAAGCGTGCGGCAGCGAAGCGCGCCGCCAAGCCGGCGCGGGTGGTGATAAAGCCGGTGGTGAAAGCGGCGGAGCCGGTGCTCTACCGGTTGTGCAAGCCGGGGTGGTCCGTCGTGGTCGAGCGGATGCCGAATGCGCAGGGTACGCGGTTTGTCTGCCCGTTCTGCCCGCAATCGCACCGGGTCCCGGGACCCGTGCGGGGATTCAAGAAAATTCGCCGCGCGCAGTGGGGGCGGCTGCGCCGCGTGGAGGAATAGAGGGACGATGGCACGTTCACTGAAAAAAGGGCCGTTTGTGGACGGCCACCTGCGCGAGAAGGTCGAGGGACTCAACGCGCGGAATGAGAAAAAGGTCGTGAAGACGTGGTCGCGCCGCTCGACGATTGTGCCGGAAATGATCGGCCACACCATCGCGGTGCACAACGGAAAGAAATTCATCCCCGTGTATGTGACCGAGCAGATGATCGGGCACAAGCTCGGGGAGTTTTCGCCGACGCGCACCTTCAAGGGCCACGCCGTGAAAGCGGCGCTCGAGAGGGCGGCGGGAGTGGCGCCCGCAGGAGGCGCCGCACCGGCGGCAGCGGCTCCGGCACCAACTCCGGCTGCGCCGAAGGCATAAGCTATGGCCAACGTTACGACACCATCTTCGTCCATCGAAGCGCACGCCCTGGCGCGCCACATCCGGCTGTCGCCGCAGAAGGCGCGGCTGGTCATCGATCTGATCCGCGGGCGAAACGTCAACGAAGCGAAGCGCATCCTGAAGTTCACGCCGAAGCGCGCGGCGAGGCACATCGAAAAGGTTCTCGACAGCGCCATTGCCAACGCCCAGGTGAAGGCTGAAAACGCCGGCACACCGCTCGATGAAGACGAACTGTACGTTACGGAGTGTTTGGTGAACGAAGGGCCGCGGTGGAAGCGGCTGCGTCCCGCGCCGATGGGCCGGGCGTTTCGCTACCAGAAGCGCACCAGCCACGTGCTCGTGGGCGTCAGCGAGCATCACGTGGCCGCGCAGGAGCGCGTAGCGGCGGCGGCTGCCGAAGCCGAAGCCCAGAAAGGCGTTCGCGGAACGGCGCGCCGCGTGCGCAAGGCGCTGACCGGAAAGAACGCGCCGACGAAGAAGGGCAAGAAGAAGTAGGGAGGCTCAAGAGTGGGACAGAAAACGCACCCGTACGGGTTTCGGCTGGGCTACAACAAGCCGTGGAAGTCGCGGTGGTACGCCGACCGCGACTACGCCGATCTTCTCTACGAAGATACGCAGCTTCGCAAGGAGCTGAAGGAGCGGCTCAAGTCCGCCGGGGTAAGCTCGATTGATATCGAGCGCGCCGCCAACAAGCTCGTTGTCCGGATTTATACCGCGCGGCCGGGCATCATCATCGGCCGAAAGGGCGCGGAGATCGACAAGCTCAAGAACGAGGTGCAGAAGCGCACCAAGCGCGAAGTGCACATCGACATCCAGGAAGTGCACCGGCCGGAGCTGGATGCGCAGCTCGTCGCGGAATCCATTGCGCTGCAGCTCGAAAAGCGCGTGGCCTTCCGCCGCGCCATGCGCAAGGCGGTGGATTCGGCGCTGCGATTCGGCTGCAAGGGAATCAAGGTGCGCGTGGCGGGCCGACTGAACGGCGCGGAAATCGCGCGCAAGGAGTGGTACCTGCAGGGCCGCCTGCCGCTGCAGACGCTCCGCGCGGACATCGATTTTGGATTTGCGCAGGCTTACACGACCTATGGCGTGATCGGCGTGAAGTGCTGGGTCTATCAGGGCGAAAACATTCCCAAGCGCGGCCTGCAGAAAGATCGGGAGCACGCGACGGCCGGCGCGGCGGCGTAGGAATCGGCGGAAGGACTGAGGGAGCGGGACAACGACGATGTTGATGCCGAAGAAAGTGAAGTACCGCAAGCAGCAGCGCGGGCGCCGCTCCGGCAAGGCGTGGCGCGGCGGGGATCTGGCGTTCGGCGAGTACGGATTGAAGGCGCTCGAGGCGGCGTGGATCACCGACCGGCAGATCGAAGCGTCGCGCGTGGCCATCACGCGGTTCATCAAGCGCGGCGGCAAGCTGTGGATACGGATTTTTCCGGACAAGCCGTTCACCAAGAAGCCGGCGGAAACCCGCATGGGCAAGGGCAAGGGAGCTCCGGAGCGCTGGGTGGCGGTGGTGAAGCCCGGGCGGATCATGTTCGAGATGGCGGGGATTGACGAAGCGACGGCCAAGGAAGCACTGGACCTGGCGGCGCACAAACTGCCGATCCCGACGAAATTTGTCTCCCGCGCGGGAGGTTTCTAGCGATGCCGCGGCATATTGAAAAACTCCGCGAGGCGGACCCGAAAGAACTGGAGTTGCGGCAGCGCGAGCTGGCCGAGCAGATCTTCCGGCTGAAGTTTCAGCTTTCGGGCGGCCAGGCCGAAGCGCTCAAGCGGCTGCGCGAGGCGAAAAAAGATCTCGCGCGCGTGAAGACGCTGCTGCGCAGCCGCGAGCTCGCGAAATCGAGGGATTCGAAATGACGACCGGAACACAAACGGCGCCCGCGGGGGCGCAAGGCCGCCGGGAACGGCAGGAGCTTGTGGGAAAAGTGACCAGCGCGAAGATGGAGAAGACCATCGTCGTGGAGGTAACGCGGCTGGTGCAGCACGCGAAGTATCGCCGCGTGGTGCGCATCTCCAAGAAATTCTATGCGCACGACGAGGCTCGCGAGGCGCGGCAGGGCGACACCGTGCGAATCAGGGCGTCGCGTCCGCTCTCGCGGCTGAAGCGCTGGCGGCTCGCGGAAGTGCTGACGCGGAATACGTCGGTGGAGTAAGAGAAGGCAGGGGAGCAGACCCATGATCATGATGCGCACCTGGCTGACGGTGGCCGACAATTCCGGCGCGCGCAAGCTGACGTGCATCCTGCCACTGGGCGGCGATGTGGGGCTGAAGGCGGGCCTCGGCGACATCGTGACCGCCTCGGTGAAGGAAGCGACGCCCGAGAGCCAGGTGAAAAAGGGAACTGTCGTGAAAGCGGTGATCGTGCGGATGCGCAAGGAGCACCGGCGCAAGGACGGCACCTACGTGCGATTTGACGACAACGCCGCGGTGCTGATCAACGAAGCGAACGAGCCCATCGGGACGCGCGTGTTCGGGCCGGTGGCGCGGGAGCTGCGCGACAAGCAATTCACCAAGATCGTTTCGCTGGCTCCGGAGGTCTGGTAGGCAAAGGCAATGAGCAATCAGGAAGCAGTGCGACATGTTTTCAGCGTCCGCAAGGGCGACCAGGTGAAGGTGATGAGCGGCCGCGACCGCGGCAAGACGGGGCGCGTGCTGTCGGTGCACCCGAAGAAGAACCAGGTCGTGGTCGAGCACGCCAACATCATCAAGCGGCACACGCGGCCGAATCCGGCGAAGAACATCAAGGGGGGCATCGTCGAGAAGGAAGGCCCCATCCAGGTTTCCAACGTGATGCTGGTCTGCCCGTCGTGCGGGAAACACACGCGCGTGGGCCACACACAACTGCCGGACGGGTCGCGCGCGCGCGCGTGCCGCCGCTGCAGCACGACGCTCGATAAGTAGGGACGGGGCGGAAGAATTTATGATGAGCCGATTGCAGGAACGCTACCGCAAAGAGACGGTGCCCGCGCTGATGAAGCGCTTCGGGTGGAAAAATCCCATGGCCGTGCCGCGGGTGCAGAAGATCACGCTCAATATCGGTCTCGGCGAAGCCAGCCAGAACGTGAAGCTGCTGGACACGGCCGTGGTCGAGCTCGGGCAGATCACCGGCCAAAAAGCCATCGTGACCCGCGCGAAGAAGTCCATCGCGAATTTCAAGATCCGCAAGGGCATGCCCATTGGCTGCGCCGTAACCCTGCGCGGCGTCCGCATGTACGAGTTCCTGGACCGCCTGTGCAACGTCGTGCTGCCACGAGTGCGCGACTTCAAGGGCCTGCCGTCGAACGCCTTTGACGGCCGCGGGAATTACACGCTGGGCCTGAAAGACCAGCTCGTGTTTCCGGAGATCGACTACACCCGCGTGGACAAAATCAGGGGCATGAACATCACGCTCACCACGACGGCAAAGAACGACGAAGAGGGCCGCGAGCTGCTCAAGATGCTCGGCGTGCCGCTGCGCGCATAACAGTTGGAGAGGAAGGAAGCGAATGGCGACGACGGCCAAGATGGCAAAGATGCGAAAGAAAATGAAATTCAAGGTGCGCATCCGCAACCGTTGCCGCCTGTGCGGGCGCGGCCGGGGATACATCCGCAAGTTCGAGCTGTGCCGCATCTGCTTCCGCGGCATGGCGCTGCGGGGAGAAATCCCGGGAGTCATGAAGGCGAGCTGGTAAGGACGAAACGATGCAAACCGACCCCATTGCCGATTTTCTGACGCGCATCCGCAACGCCGTTGCAGCCAAGCACGCGCGTCTCGATGTGCCGGCCTCCAAGCTGAAGATCGAGATCGCGCGCATCCTGAAGGACGAAGGCTACATCGCCACCTACAAAATGGTGGACGAGAACAAAGTGCGGAAGACGCTGCGCGTCTTCCTGAAGTACACGCCGGACCGGCGCAGCGTGATCACTGGGCTGCGGCGGATCTCGAGGCCAGGCGCGCGGCGCTACGTCGGCGCGTCGGAGATCAAGCCGGTCGTCGGCGGGCTGGGAATCAGCATTGTGACCACGCCCAAGGGCTTGATGAGCGGGCGTTCCGCGCGCCGGGCGCGCGTCGGCGGCGAATTGCTCTGCGAAATCTGGTAGCAAGAGGCGAGGACGAAACGATGTCACGGATCGGGCGAAAACCGATTGTGGTGCCAGGCGGCGTAAAGGTTGCGTTGCAGGGCAGCCGCGTCGAAGTGCAGGGGCCGAAAGGCAAGCTTGCGGTGCCGCTTCCGGCGGGCATCCAGTTTGAGCAGAAAGACGGCACGCTGACCGCGACGCGCGCCACGGAAGAACACCGCGCTCTGCACGGCCTGGCGCGGGCCCTCGTGGCCAACGCTGTTCGCGGGGTCACCGAGGGGTTCAAGAAGGAACTCGACATTGTGGGCGTCGGCTACCGCGCCGAATTGAAGGGCAAAGCAGTGAACTTCGCGCTGGGCTATTCGCACCCGGTGGAGTTTCCGATTCCGGAGGGCATCTCGGTCACGGTGGAGAAGCAGACGCACATTGTAGTGAGCGGCGCAGACAAGGCGAAGGTGGGACAGGTGACCGCAAACATTCGCTCGCTGCGTCCGCCGGATCCCTACAAGCAGAAGGGCATCCGCATTACCGGCGAGCGCCTGAAGAAGAAGGCCGGCAAGGCTGGCGCGAAGGCCGGAGCGGCGTAAGGAGAAGCGACAGTGGCCAGGGTATCGGTTCGCAGGGTTTCGCGGGACGAGCATCGCCGGCGGGTACACGAGCGCGTGCGCACCAGGGTCGAAGGCACGCCGGAGCGTCCGCGCCTTTGCGTCTATCGCTCGCTCGGGCACATCTACGCGCAGGTCGTGGACGATCGCAGCGGGACGACGCTGGTCTCCGCGAGCTCGATTGACAAAGAAATGAAAAAGCAGCTCAAGGGCGGTGGAAACATTGCCGCCGCAAAGGTGGTCGGCAAGGTGATCGCCGAGCGCGCCAAGGCTGCCAAGATCGCAAAAGTCGTGTTTGACCGGGGTGGATACAAGTATCACGGCCGCGTAAAAGCGCTGGCCGACGCGGCAAGGGAAGCGGGGTTACAGTTCTAGCTTATGTCCAAGCAAATCTTGCGGGATAGTCTGGCGGTCCGGCGGTTGCTCGATGTGAATCCCTCCGACCTCAAAGACGATGTGATCGCGATCAACCGCGTCACGAAAGTGGTGAAGGGCGGCAAGAACCTGAGCTTTTCCGCGCTCGTCGTGGTGGGCGACCAGCAGGGACACGCCGGGTTCGGCATGGGCAAGGCGCGCGAAGTGCCCATGGCCATCAAGAAAGGCATCGAACAGGCGAAAAAAAACCTGATCAAGCTGAACATGAAGGGTTCCACAATCCCGCATCAGGTCATCGGCCGCTACGGCTCGGCGCAGGTGCTGCTGAAGCCCGCGTCCGAGGGCACCGGCGTCATCGCCGGCGGCCCCGTGCGCAAGGTGATGCAGGTGGCCGGGATTCACAACGTGCTGACGAAATCCATCGGCACGTCCAACCCGCACAACGTGGTCAAAGCGACGTTTGCCGCATTGCTCAGCTTGAAGGATGCGGGTCAGGTGGCCGAGTCGCGCTCCAAGTCCGTGGACGAGATGATGGGCCGGCAGAAAGAAAAAGCGGCGGGTGAAGGGAAATGACGGCGGAGAAGAAAACGGCGGCGAAGAAAGCGGCCGGAACCGTGAAGATCAAGTGGGTGAAGAGCTTCATCAGCTGCACCGACGATATGCGGCAGACGATCCGCGGCCTCGGTCTGCGGCGATTGCACCATGTTGTCGAGCGGCAGGATACGCCGGCGGTGCGCGGAATGATTCACAAGGTCCGCCACCTTGTGGAAGTCGTGGAGTAGGGAGCTGGAGATGGCGAACAACGAATCGGGCGGCCGCAAAGCGGTGAGCTTATCCAATCTGAAGCCGCCGAAAGGCTCGCGCAAACGCAAAGTCCGCGTAGGCCGCGGCATGGGCTCGAAGCTCGGCAGGACAGCCGGCAAGGGCAACAAGGGGCAGAAGTCGCGCACGGGATATTCCCGGCGCCGCGGGTTTGAGGGCGGCCAGATGCCGTTGCATCGCCGGATTCCCAAGCGCGGATTTCACAATCCCTTTGGGAAGTCGTTTTCCGTCGTCAACGTCGAGCAGCTCAATGCGTTTTCCGCGGGCGACACGGTGACGCCCGATGTGCTTCGCGCGCATGGCTTCGTCCGCCGCGTGCGCGACCTCGTCAAGGTTCTCGGCGACGGCGAGCTGAAGACGAAGCTGGCCGTGCACGCGCACGCTTTCAGCGACTCGGCCAAACAGAAGATCACCGCCGCGGGCGGCACGATTGAGGTCCTAGCATAGGTCACGCATGAACCGTTTTTTTCAAGCACTGGCGAATCTCTTCCGCATCGAAGACCTGCGGAGACGCCTGCTATTTACGCTGGCGCTGCTGGCCGTGTACCGCATCGGCGCGCACATCCCCACGCCGGGGATCAATACGGCGCTTCTGCAGCAGATGTTCGAGCAGGGCAAGAATTCCGTGCTGGGGCTTTTCGATCTATTCAGCGGCGGCAATTTCCGGCGCCTGACGATTTTCGCGCTGGGAATCATGCCGTACATCACCTCGTCCATCATTCTCCAGCTGCTCACGGTGGTTTTCCCGTACCTCGAGCGGCTGCAGAAGGAAGGCGAGCTGGGCCGGCGGAAGATCACGCAGTACACGCGGTATATGACGATCGTCCTCAGCGTGATCCAGTCGCTCTCCATCGCCGGCACGCTGCAGGCGCAGAGCCAGAACGGCCAGTCGCTCGTGTATCACCCGGGCATTCCGTTCGTACTGATGACCGTCCTGACACTGACGACAGGCTCGGCGTTCATCATGTGGCTCGGCGAACAGATCACGGAGCGCGGCATCGGCAACGGGATGTCGCTGATCATCTTTGTGGGAATTGTAGTCGGGTTGCCGCGTGCAATCGTCGATCTCTATGAAAAGGCCAGGTCGGCCGCCTGGGGGCCGTTCACACCGCTCGCGCTGATCCTCCTCCTCGTCCTGATGATTGCCGTCGTGGCCTTCATCGTATTCGTGGAAGGCGGCCAGCGGCGCATCCCGGTGCAATACGCGAAGCGTGTTGTGGGCCGCAAGGTGCTGGGAGGGCAGATGACCTATCTGCCGCTGCGCGTCAATTCCGGAGGCGTGATTCCGCCGATTTTCGCGAGCTCCCTGCTTGCTTTTCCGGCGACATTGGCTTTGGTCTTTCCGCACTACAAGTTCGTCAAGGATTTTGGAGATTGGCTGCGCTGGGGCGAACCGCTGTACACGGCGATTTATGTTTCGCTGATCCTTCTGTTCGCGTTCTTCTACGTGGGCATCGTCTTCAATCCGACCGAGCTCGCGGACAATATGCGCAAGAACGGCGGGTTCATTCCCGGCATCCGTCCGGGGCGCAACACCTCCGAGCACATCAGCCGGATTTTGAAGCGGCTGACGTTCATCGGCGCGGTGTACCTGGCCATCGTCTGCCTCCTGCCGGAATGGATGATCGCGGGCATTAAGCTGCACCACTTGTGGATGATCGGACCCTGGTTTGACGCGCACTTCCCGCGCTGGATCCTGGAAGGGCTCGGCGTGCAGTTTTACTTCGGCGGCACTTCGTTGCTGATCGTGGTCGGCGTGGCGATGGACACGGTGCAGCAGCTTGAAGCGCAGCTCGTGATGCGGAATTACGAAGGCTTTGCACGGAAGGGCCGCGTGCGAGGGCGGCGATAATGCCCGGGGGAAGCGGGTTGGCGCGATCCGGGCAATCCAGCGATCGCCCCGAGGAGGGGCTAAACCGCGCGGTGATTTTTGTCGGCCCGCCTGGCGCCGGCAAGGGGACGCAGGCGAAAGAAGTGGCGCGGCACTACGGTGTCCCGCACCTCTCGACGGGCGACATGTTTCGCGAGCACGTCGGGAAGGGAACGCCGCTCGGGCGCGAGGCCCAGCCGATCATGGAGCGCGGCGGACTCGTCCCGGATTCGATCGTGCTCGGCATGGTTGAAGAACGAATCGCGCGCCCGGATTGCGCGCACGGATTTGTACTGGATGGTTTTCCGCGAACGGAAGCGCAGGCGGACGGGCTAGGCAGGCTGCTCCGGCAGCACGGTTTTCGCGAGCCCCTCGTCGTCCACTTCGTCATGGATTCCGGACTGCTGCTGCGGCGGCTGACCGGGCGGCGGACTTGCAAGGTGGGCGGGGAGATTTACAACGTTTACGAACGCCCGCCGAAGGTGCCCGACCGCTGCGACAACGACGGCGGCGAATTGATGCAGCGGCCCGACGACCGCGAAGAAGTGATTGGCCCGCGGCTGAAGGCGTATGAAACGCAGACGGCGCCTCTGGTTCAGTATTACCGGGCACAGGGTGTTCTGCAGGATGTGGATGGGACCGCGGGCATCGGCGACGTGACGCAGCGCATGATGGAGATCTTGCGGAAGGCGCGGTGAGCGGATGGCGATTCACCTCCGGAGTGCGGACGAGCTGGACAAGATGCACCGCGCCGGATTGATCGTCTGGGATGTGCTGACGGCTCTGCGGCAGGCGGTCCGGCCCGGGATCACGACGATGGACCTCGAGAAACTGGCCGAGGAGCGCATCGCCGGCAAGCCCGGGAAGCCGGCGTTCAAGGGGTACCGCGGATATCCCTGCGTGCTGTGCACGTCGATCAACGGCGAGATCGTGCATGGCATTCCGTCGGCGAAGCGGAAGCTGCGCGAGGGAGACATCATCTCGATCGATTTCGGGATGTTGGTGGATGGCTATTACGCGGATTCAGCGGTGACCGTACCGGTCGGGGAAGTCCGGCCGGAGGTGAGGAAGCTGCTCGACGTGACGCGCGAAGGGCTGGACCGGGCCATCGACAAAATGCGCGCGGGAAATCGGCTGGGTGACGTCGGGCACGCCGTCCAGAGCTGGGTCGAGCAGAACGGTTTTTCGGTGGTGCGGGAATTTGTCGGGCACGGCATCGGCACGAAAATGCACGACGAGCCGAACCTTCCGAACTACGGTGAGCCGGGATGCGGCGCGCGGTTGCAGGAAGGCATGGTCATTGCGGTCGAGCCGATGGTGAACGCGGGCGGTCCGGACGTGCGCATGCGGGATGAGTGGACGGCCGAAACGGCTGATGGCAGCCCCTCAGCGCACTTCGAGCACACCGTGGCGGTGACGGCAAACGGCCCCTGGATCCTGACGCGGCCGCGGGGTGTGACCGGGCCGGCTTGGTAGGTTGAACGGGAGCGTATGGCGAACAGGCGCGACGACGAGAAGAAGAAGGGCGACTCGGGGAATTCCAAAGAGGACGCCATCGAGGTCATGGCCACGGTCATTGAGCCGCTGCCGAACGCCATGTTCCGCGTCGAACTGGAGAACAAGCACCGGGTTTTGGCGCACGTCTCCGGCAAGATGCGCAAGAATTTCATCCGCATTCTGGCCGGTGACAAGGTCGCCGTGGAATTATCGCCTTATGATTTGACGCGCGGCCGGATCGTCTACCGATACAAGTAGAGCGGTGGCGGGGAGCGAGGACGAATGAAAGTGCGGTCGTCGGTAAAAAAGATTTGTGACAAGTGCAAGGTGATTCACCGGCGCGGAGTGGTGCGGGTGATCTGCGTCAACCCCAAGCACAAGCAGCGCCAGGGGTAAGGAGAAGGCATGGCACGCATTGCAGGTGTGGATCTGCCGCCGCAGAAGCGGATTTGGGTCGGGCTGACCGCCATTTACGGGATCGGGCAGCACCGCGCCAAGGATCTCTGCGCCAAGGCGAAAGTGGAGCATACGAAAAAGGTGCATGACCTGACCGAGGAGGAAGTGAACCACCTCCGCCAGGCGATCGAGCAGGAAGGCCGCGTGGAAGGCGATCTCCGCAAAGAGATTCAGATGAACATCCGCCGGCTGATCGAAATTCAGTGCTACCGCGGAATTCGTCACCGGCGCAACCTGCCTGTGCACGGCCAGCGGACGCACACCAACGCCCGCACGCGGAAGGGCCCGCGGCGCGGCGCGGTGGCGGCGAAGAAGAAGGTCGTCGGCAAGAAGGGTTAAGGGTTCAGCGGCAGCGGCAAGCTGGCGCCTGGGGCCAGCGTGGCTGCGCTAAGCGGCCGAATGTAGAGAAAGACGGAAACGGAGTCACACGTGGCAAAGGAACAGAAGGGCGCGACGCCGGATACGGCAGCACCGGCAAAACCGACAAAGCGCAAAAAAGAGTTCAAGAAGAAGCGCGAGCGCCGCGTGGTGCCGCACGGCCTGGTGCACGTCCAGGCGACGTTCAACAACACGCAGATCGCCATCACCGATCCGGATGGCCGCGTTCTCTGCTGGTCGTCCTCGGGCGCCATCGGCTTCAAGGGCTCGCGCAAGGGCACGCCTTATGCCGCGCAACAGGCTTCGCTGGCGGCCGCGGGCGTGGCGCGCGACCAGTATGGAATGAAGAGCGTGGAAGTCCGCGTCAAGGGGCCGGGCTCCGGCCGCGAGTCCGCAGTGCGCGCGCTGGCCGCCGCGGGGCTGCACATCATCGTCATTCGCGATGTGACGCCGATCCCGCACAACGGCTGCCGTCCGCCGAAGCGCCGGCGCGTTTGATCGAGTTCTGAAAGATTTTGGGAAGGAGAATAGAAGTTGGCGAGACATCGTGATGCGGTCTGCCGCCTGTGCCGCCGGGAAGGGCAGAAGCTGTTTTTGAAAGGACTGCGGTGCTTCACCGAGAAGTGCGCGATCGAGAAGCGCAACTTCGTTCCGGGGCAGCACGGGCAGTCGCGGCGCCCAAAGGTGGCCGGCTATGGCCTCCAATTGCGCGAAAAACAAAAAGTGAAGCGCACCTACGGCCTGCTGGAGCGGCAGTTCCGCAACTATTTCGAGAAAGCGGAGCGCGCCAAGGGTCCGACGGGCGAAAACCTGATCGTCATGCTGGAGCGGCGGCTGGACAATGCGGTGTGGCGCGCAGGGCTGGCGTCGTCGCGGTCACAGGCGCGGCAGATCGTGCTCCATGGTCATGTGCGTGTCGGCGGCCGCAAGGTCAACATCCCCTCGTATCTGGTGAGTGTGGGCGAGGAGATCACGCTTAAGGAAAATATGCACCAGAACGCGATGATTCTGGAGGCGCGCAACGTCGCGCAAAGCCAGAACGCCGTGCCCTGGCTGGAGCTGGACCGCGAGCACTTCAAAGCCAAGGTCGTGGCCCTGCCGAAGCGCGAAGACGTCCAGACGCCTCCGATCAACGAGCAGCTCATCGTTGAGCTGTATTCGAAGTAACGGATTCAGATAACCGGCGCGGTGCGCCACAGAGTTGGGTCCGGCCTAGCCGGACGGAAGGAAGGAAACGATGTGGAAGGGTTTTCAGAAGCCGAAGCGTCTTGCGGCCGAACTGGAGTCACTCACCGAGAAGTACGGCCGTTTCTCCGCGCAGCCATTTGAGCGCGGCTGGGGGACGACCGTCGGAAACGGACTGCGGCGCGCGCTATTGAGTTCGATCGAGGGCGCGGCGATTACGGCCATGAAGATCGAGGGCGTGCTGCACGAATTCTCCTCGATCCCGGGCGTTGTGGAAGACGCGACCGACATCATCCTCAACCTGAAGCAGGTGCCGATCAAATTGAACACCGACCTGCCCAAGACGATTTATCTGAACGTAGAGAACCCAGGCCCCGTGACTTCCGCGATGGTCGAAGAGGATGCCGACTTCGCCGTGCTCGACAAGAGCGTGTACATCGCGACGGTCAGCGAGGGCGGCAAGCTGCAAATCGAGATGCGCGTGAAGAACGGCCGCGGCTACATGGCCGCCGACCGCAACTTCGATGAGGATCTGCCCATCGGCTACATCCCCGTGGACTCCATCCACTCTCCGGTGCGCAAGGTCAACTACTCGGTCGAATCGGCGCGCCTCGGCCAGATGACGGACTACGAGAAGCTGATGCTCGAAGTGTGGACCAACGGTGCCATCACGCCGCAGGACGCCATCGGTCTCGCTGCCAAGCTCGTCAAAGACCACATGAGCATCTTCATCAATTTCGAAGAGCAGCCGGACCTTCCCGATGCTCCGATCGAGATGGTCAACGACCCGCGGCTGGAACATCTGGACCGCTCCGTCGAGGAGCTCGAGCTTTCCGTCCGCTCCTACAACTGCCTGAAGAACGCCAATATCCAGAGCATCCGCGAGCTCGTGCAGAAAAGCGAAAACGAAATGCTGAAGACGAAGAACTTCGGCCGCAAATCGCTCAACGAGATCAAGGATATTCTCCACAAGATGGGCTTGAGCCTGGGCATGAAGTTTGACGAGCACGGCCGGATCATCTGGCCGCCGTTGCCGAGCCAGACGGCGCCGCCTCCGTCCGAAGAGTCGATGGGACTGTAAGGCGCCAAGGGAACAGCGATGAGACACCTGAAATCGGGATCGAAACTCGGCCGGAATCCGTGGCATCGCCGCGCCACGCTGCGGAATCTGGTCACCAACCTAATCGAACACGGGCGAATCACCACCACGCTGACGCGCGCGAAGGCAGCGCGTCCCGTGGCGGAGCGCATGGTCACGCTCGGCAAGAGAGACACGCTGCAATCGCGGCGGCAGGCGGCGGCTTTCTTGATGACGCCGGGCGCGACGCAGAAGCTCTTCAGCGACGTCGCGCCGAAGTTCGCCGACCGCGCCGGCGGCTACACGCGCATCATTCCTGCGGGGATTCGTGTCGGTGACGGCGCCAAGGTCGCCATCCTCGAATTCATCGGCTACGAGCTGAAGAAAAAAGAAAAGAAGGAAAAGTCGCGCAAGGAAGAGACGGCCGAAAAGGAAGCCTCCGGCAAGAACTGACGTTGTTTCTCAGATAGAAAAAGGCCCGCGCTGGATATCCGACGCGGGCTTTTTTGTTTGGGGAGTGAACAGCCGGGGATAGTTCGGTATCGTACGCCACAGGCCTTTGCGCCCCCTCAAGCGTGCGGCGCGGGCCGTGGCCGCAAGCGCATCCACATCCAGGAGCAGATCATGGCGGCCAGCGCCCCGGCCGAATCGAGGACTGCGTCGGAGACGCTCGCCGTACGTCCTTCGACAAACGACTGGTGAACTTCATCCAGCATTGCAGATACAGCGGCGAGGGCGAACGCAGAGAGCGCCCATGTCCAGCGCCAGCCTTCTTCTTCGCCGCGCCGGCCGCGGAAGAGCAGGAGGGAGAAGACAAAATACTCGGTGAAGTGCGCGGTCTTGCGGATCAGGAAGTGGATCGTTGCGATCTGTTCGGGCGTAATCGCCGGGTACAACCAACGGAGGCCCAGCGCAAGGAATGAAGCGGTGTGTTCCGCGGAAAAACTGCTCGTGGAGAGCGCCCAGATCACGCCGGCCCAGCAGAGGGCAGGCAGCCACGATCGCAGCCAGCGCGTCGTCGGCATCTCAGGCCCGCACCGGAAAGGCAGCCTTCGAGTAGAACGCCAGATTCCAGCAGGCCCGCATCACTCCATCTGGTAATTCGGAGCTTCGCGGGTGATGATGACGTCGTGCACGTGACTCTCGCGCAGCCCCGCAGCCGTGATGCGCACGAAGCGCGCCTTTTCCGCCAATTCTTTCAAATTTGCAGCGCCGCAATAGCCCATGCCGCTTTTCAGGCCGCCCACAAGCTGCTCCGCCAGCGCCGAGAGCTGGCCCTTGTAGGGTACCCGGCCTTCGACGCCTTCCGGAACGGACTTGCCGCGCTCCGCGCCTTCCTGCGCATAGCGGTCGGCGGAGCCAGCTTCCATGGCGCCGAATGACCCCATCCCGCGATACGACTTGAACGTCCGGCCCTGGTAGAGAATCGTTTCGCCCGGGGATTCCTCGGTGCCGGCGAATAGGCTTCCGATCATCACGCACGACGCACCCGCGGCGATCGCTTTCGAAATATCGCCCGAGTACTTGATGCCGCCGTCCGCGATCACCGGTACGCCGGTTCCTTTGGCCGCGCGCGCTGCTTCCATAATTGCGGTGAGCTGCGGCACGCCCGCGCCGGTGACAACGCGCGTCGTGCAGATCGAGCCGGGCCCGATGCCGACCTTGAGCCCGTCGATTCCGAGCGCGATCAATTCCTTCGCCCCTTCGTACGTGGCCACATTTCCCGCCACCAACTGCATCTCCGGCAGCCGCTTGCGGATCTCGGCAATCGCGCTCATGACGCGCTCGGAGTGCCCGTGCGCGGTGTCAATCGCCAGGACGTCGGCCTTGGACTTCGCCATCTCCACGGCGCGTTCCAGGTAGTCACCCGTTGCCCCCACCGCGGCGCCCACGCGCAGCCGGCCGTGGTCGTCCTTTGTAGCGCCCGGGAATTCGAGTTTTTTCTGGATGTCCTTGACGGTGATCAAGCCCTTCAGGTTGAAGTCCTTGTCCACCACAAGCAGCTTCTCGATGCGGTGTTTCTGCAGAATGCGTTCGGCTTCTTCGAGCGTCGTTCCCACGGGCACGGTGACGAGATTGTCTTTGGTCATCACCGCGCTGACCGGCTGGGCGTGATTTTTTTCGAAGCGCAGGTCGCGGTTCGTCAGGATGCCCGTCAGCCGCGAGCCGCGCGTCACGGGCAGGCCCGAGATGCGGTATTTGGTCATGATCTCGAGCGCCTGGCGCAGCGTGATGTCCGGCGAAATCGTCACCGGATCCACGATCATCCCGCTCTCGGAGCGCTTGACGCGGTCCACCTCTTCGGCCTGGCGGTCGATCGGCATATTGCGGTGAATCAGGCCGATGCCGCCCTGCCGGGCGATGGCAATCGCCAGGCGCGATTCCGTCACCGTATCCATCGCCGCCGAGGCCAGCGGCACGTTCAGCGGCGTTTTCCTCGTGAAAAACGTTCGCGTATCCACTTCGGTGGGCAGTACCGAAGACTTGCCCGGCAGCAGCAAAACATCGTCAAACGTCAAACCTTCGACAATCGGACTCTCCATCATTCCTCTTTCGCCCCCACGGATCTCGCCGAAAACAGCGCAGCCCAGCGGGTGTCCGCTGGGCCGTCACCTCTTTTCACGATGGACAAAATGCATCACCGTTGGAACATTCATTGTAGAGGCACCGGAAAGTCCGGTCAAGCGGGCTCCGTCGCTGGTGGTGGGTCCGTTTCCAGTTAGCCGACTTATCTGGAGTAGCCACCGCTGCCAAGGACGATTACTGATGATGAGATGATTTCCCGGCAATAATCTGCGACAAGACAAACTGTGCACAACAGCACACACACTGCCAGGCCAAGTGTGCTATTCATTTGTCCTTGAAAATGGCACTCCACCAAGATCAAAAGCAGGGTCTCTGAGACCACGATGACTCGTCGACACAAGAAGTCTTTTTACCCAACAATTTTTCTAACAAAAATTGGCGCGAAAACCATAATCGTCTTATTTCGTGAGGGCCAGGCCATCTGTTCACAGGGCGATGCCGGCAAGGAAGTGTTCTACATCGAGAAAGGGCAAGTGAAACTCACAGTCAAGTCGAAGCGGGGTAAGGAGACGGTCCTCGGGATTCTGCATGGTGGAGATTACCTGGGTGCGGGATGCATGACGGGTCAAGCGTTTCGCACGGCGACCGCTACCGCACTCACGCGATGCAGAGTCCTGGTCATCGAAAAGAAGGAGATGATGCGCGCTCTCCACAATGGCCATGAGTTCTCAGACCATTTCATCGCCTGCTTGCTTGGACGGAACATCCGGATCGAAGAGGATTTAATCGACCAACACTTAAGCTCCTGCGAGGAACGGTTGGCTCGCGCACTATTGCTAATCGCCCGCTACGACAAGATTCGCAAGCCAACCACGGTCATCCCGAAGATCAGTCAAGAGACGCTCGGGGGATTGATTCGCTCAACGCGAGGCCGGGTCTGTTATTTTATGAATAAGTTCAAGAAGCAAGGGTACATCGAGTATGGGAAGGGATTACGAGT
>JBGQHF010000060.1:0-20465 GCA_041497835.1 Terriglobia bacterium | reverse complement strand
TTCTTGCGGAGGGCCGCTTCGAGCTTATCGCGGATGTCCGTATTCTCCTTGAGGAAGATGCGAGCATTCTCGCGGCCCTGGCCCATGCGCTCGCCGCCAAAGCTGAGCCACGTGCCGGACTTCTCGATGAGGCCCTTGTCCACGCCGAGGTCGATGAGGTCGCCTTCGCGGGAGATACCCTCACCGTAGAGGATGTCGAATTCGGCTTCGCGGAAGGGCGCGGCGACTTTGTTCTTGACGACTTTGCCGCGGGTGCGGGAGCCGACCACCCGGTCGCCTTCCTTGATGGACTGGATGCGGCGGATGTCCAGGCGGATGGAAGCATAGAATTTGAGCGCGCGGCCACCGGTGGTGGTTTCCGGGTTGCCGAACATGACGCCGATCTTTTCGCGGATCTGATTGATGAAGATCAGGCAGGTATTGGATTTGGAGACGATGCCGGTGAGCTTGCGCAGCGCCTGGGACATGAGGCGCGCCTGGAGGCCCATCTGGGGCTCGCCCATCTCACCTTCGAGCTCGGCCTTGGGAACGAGAGCGGCGACGGAGTCCACCACGACGACGTCCACAGCGCCGGAGCGAATCAGGGTTTCGGCGATTTCGAGGGCCTGTTCGCCGTTGTCGGGCTGCGAAACGAGGAGATTGTCCACGTCCACGCCGAGCTTGCGGGCATAGACGGGGTCGAGCGCGTGCTCGGCGTCAATGAAGGCCGCCTGGCCGCCGAGCTTTTGCGCTTCGGCAATCACGTGGAGCGACATGGTCGTCTTGCCGCCGGACTCCGGACCGTACACCTCAACGACACGACCGCGGGGGAAACCACCCACACCCAGCGCGGCATCGAGAGAGAGACACCCCGTGGGAATCACACTGACGGGCACCAGCACGTCGCGGCTGCCCAGGCGCATGATCGAGCCCTTGCCATAGCTTTTCTCGATTTGCGCGATTGCCGCGTCCAGCAACTTCGATTTCTCGTCTGCCATGTCACACCTCGGAAGAGGATTCAGGATTCGAGGCCGTCAATAAAGGTCTCGCGCCGGGGACGTTGCGGTTTGTGCAGCTTACCACTCGGTTCATGGGACTGCAGCAACCTTTTTGCGTATTCCCGGGCGAAGCCCGCCTCGTTGCGAGCCACAAGCTAGCGCAAAGGCGAAGAAAAGGCAAATATTATTTTCGCTCTTTGTTCGCCATATGCGCTCCCCTGCGGCTCCGGGGTCTACCCCAGCTTCCATGCTCGATACTTGCCCCCGCGCCACCAAAGAGAGATTCCTCGTCGCTTCGCTCCTCGGAATGACGGGCTCATGAAATGTTTCCGTAAGCACCTAGAGTTTCTTGCGCCAGATTTCCTGGCGGGCGTCGTGGCGCGTGCAGGCGATCCAGCGGCCGTCGGGAGAGACGCGCGGGTGCATGAGGCCTGCCAAGTCGCTGCTGAGTTTCACGGGCGTGCCGCCGGCGCGCGGGATGGCGAGGATCTGCATGCGGCCGTCCTGAAGCGCGCTGTAGACGAGAGTCTTGCCGCCGGGCATCCAGTCGAGGCCGCCGTAGGTGTCGCTCTTGTAGGAGATGAGGCGATCAATTTTCTCGGCGCTGAGGATCCAGAGGGTGCGCTCGCTGGGCCCCGATTCGTCTTCGACGGCGATTTCGTCGCCTGCGGGAGACCAGACCGCCCATTCCGTGCTGTGAATTTCCGGCGGGAGAGGCAGTTTTTCTCTGCTGAGGGCGCGGCCGGTTTCGGGATCGATGGTCGTCACCCAGAGGCCATAGACGCCGGGCTTGCCACCCTTTTCCCATGAGCTGAAGAGGAGCTTGCGGCCGTCGGGAGACCAACTGGGCGAGCCGACTTCCCATCCGAAATTGGTGAGGCGAACTTCGGGGGCGGCGGGATCGTCAGCGCGGCGGAGCCAGATGTCGTCGGAAGCGCCAGGAGCGTCGTAGGCGGCGACCGCAGCGGGTGCGCGGTGGGAGTGGAAGGCGATCCACTTGCCGTCGGGCGACCATTCGGGAGGAAAGTCTTCGTGATTGCCGGAGATGACGACGGTGGGTGAGGCGGTGGGGCGGGCTTCGGCGTCCACAGCGATGGCCCCGGCGTCGAGATTGAGGCCCCAGTCGGCGTGACGCCAGTCGCCGAACTCGAAGCCAATCTGGCCGCCATCGCGGCGCCAGGAGGGGACGGCAGCGTTGGGAACGAGCTCACGCGCTACCCCGCCTTCCGACGGAATGACCGCGATGGACTCGTTGATGGTGCTTTGTCCCCAATAGAGGTAGCCGGCGATTTCAACGGGATTGGTTTTATCCACGCTGGAGGAAACCAATTTTCTGAGGCGCTTCGCGGCAAGGCTGAATTCGTAGATGTCGAGGAAGCGAGCGGCAACGGGTTTTTGGCGCTCCGCAGGGTCGGGGAGTTTCTGACTGGCGAGAGAGAGATAGAGACGCGTTCCATCGGGAGAGACGCTGAGCGGACTGCGGCCGGGGGCGGCGTCCAGATCGCGCGCGAGGGTGAGGACGCGGCTGGTGGCTACCTCGACGCGGACGAGCGAAGAGCCGGCGTTGGGCTGGCGGGAGACGGCGTAGACATATTTGGCGTCGGGTGAAAAGGCGGCGCCGGTGATAATGCCGGGGACGGCGATTCTTTTGCGCTCCTTCCAGTTGCCGAGGGAGAGACCTCCATCGGCGACTCCGGCCCGGAAATAGACGGAGACTGTTGGGTCGCTCGAACAGACGGGAACGGCATCGGGACGAAAGGTGACCAGGGTGAGGCCTTTGTCTTCGAGGTGTACATACCAACCCTCTTCGGTGCCGCGCTTGCCTAGGCGGAGGAGGTCGGCGCCGCCGCAGAAAACAGCCTGGTCCACGGTGTCCATGGCGGAATGGAGCCGGGCGGGATCGGCTTTTTTGGAGGCGAGCGAGATGAGCTCGAGGTCGGCGCGGCGGCCAATGAGCGCCCATTTGGCGTCGCTGGAAATGCCGGTGAAGATGGTGGCGTCTTCAAACCAGCGATGGCCGGGGCGGGAATAGACTAGTTCGGCGCCGGCCGGGGGGATGTCCGTCGCGGCGGGGACGATGCAGAGGATTCCGAAGGTCACGGCAAGAAAGAGAATTCCGGCAATGGGCGCCGCCATGGGGCGGGTGAGAGAACGGGGTGCGCACGCGGGCGAAAGAGTCATGTTTTCTCCTCCATCGATTGCCGTACGGCCGGCGAAATCCATGCGCAGCAAGAGCGCGCCCTCGATGGCATGTTATCCGGAATTCGGGGATGCAATCAATTCGGTGGATTCGGCTTGCCATTGCCGCGCAACTGCCGGAGCTTCTGCTCGGCGCTCTGGCGGATGGCCTTAGCGCGGTCAGCGTCCGCGGGTGGATTCGCGCGCAGGATCTCGAGGGCCTTCTCGGAATACTGGATGGCCGGCTCGGGTTGGGCCGCAGCGACATGGGCATCGGCAAGACTATCGTACACGTTGGCGGAGTTCGGATAGGCGTCCACGTTCAATTGGAAGATTTCAATGGCTTCCTGCGCGGCGCCGCCTTGCAATCGCTCGTAGCCAAGCAGGTTTACCGCGAACTCGGGAAAGAGGAAGACGTTCGGGTCGCGCTTCTTCGCTTCGGCGAAGAGCTGCCGCGCGCGGGTTGCGCCGCCGGGCGCCGTCAGCACGGTCCAGAACTCCTCGAACGCCGACGGCTTCGCCGCCGTGGCGCTGCCGTCAGACGCAGCGGCGCGAGAGCCGCGCAGCGTCCTGTCGAACCATTCGACGAGCAGCGGCTGGAGCCCCTTCTCCACGGCAAACATTTCCGTGCCGTGGCCGGCGGCTTTGTACTCCACGAAACGGTTTCCTGGATTGCGGGAAAATCCCTGGATCCAGCGCAAGACGGGAACGGCTTCTCCGTCGTCGTCGCTGGCCGCGGCAAAAATCGGCAGCCATGCAGAGCGCCGCAGATATTGGCGGCCCGGTTCGTCGCTCGCGCCGGAGAGGAGGGCGAGGCTCACCACGTCCGGATGGCGAAGGGCAAGCTGGATGGATTGGTTTACGCCACAACTGGCACCGGCCGCGCCGATGCGGTTCTTCTCCACTCCGGGCTGTGCGCGGAGATAGGCGAGGGCAACGTCAATATCGCCGGACCACTTGGCCTGCTCGGCGGCGCGCTTCTCGGGAGGTAAATCGAGGAATCGGTCGCCACCGCTTTCGCCGTAGCCGCGATAATCGAGCGTGAGGACATGAAATCCGCGGTCCGCCAGGGTTGTGGCGAGAGTTGTCCAGGTCTTGCGGTCGCGGTTGCACTGATGGAGAAGCAAGATCGCCGGCCCCGGCTTTGCTGCCGGATAAAACGTGCTCTTGAGCAAGACTCCATCGCTTGCCTTCAGGTCCACGTCGCGCGGAACTGGCGGCGGAGACGCCAGCGGGGCGCTCGCCAGGATCGATGCCAACAATACTTCGACAAGCTTCATTTTCTCCTCCTACCGGAACGCGTAAATTGTAAAACGCGTGTCAAGCATACTTGTAAAAGCCGCGGCCGGATTTGCGGCCGAGCCAGCCGGCGGCAACGTATTTTTTGAGCAGCGGGCAGGCGCGGTATTTGGGATCGCCGAGGCCCTCCAGGAGGACGTGCATGACATCCACGCAAACGTCGAGGCCGATGAAGTCGGCGAGTTCGAGCGGGCCCATGGGATGGTTCATGCCCATTTTCACGACGGCATCCACGGATTCGATGCTGGCGACGCCTTCCAAGACGCAGTAGGCGGCTTCGTTGATGAGGGGCATGAGGACGCGGTTGGAAACGAAGCCGGGGGCATCGTTGACGGCGACGGGATGTTTGCCGAGCTTTTCAGAGAGGCGCAAGGTGGTGTCGAAGGTGGAGTCGCTGGTTTGGAGGGCGCGGATGACTTCGACAAGCACCATGACGGGGACGGGATTCATGAAGTGCATGCCGACGAAACGGTCGGGGCGCTGGGTGAGCGCGGCGAGGGTGGTTATGGAGATGGAAGAGGTGTTGCTGGCGAGGATGACTTCGGGACGGAGGATGGCGTCGGCTTCTTGGAGGACGGCGCGCTTGATTTCGAGCTTTTCGGGGACGGCTTCGACGGCGAAATCGGCGGCGGCGATGGCCTTCATGCCGGTGACGGGCTTGATGCGGGCGAGGATTGGCGCGCGGTCGGCTTCGGGGACTTTGCCTTTTTTGACTTCACGGTCGAGATTCTTGGTGATGGTGTCGAGGGCATGGTCGAGGAAGGGCTGCTCGACATCGCGCAGGAGGACGGTGTAGCCGGCTTTCGCGAAGACGTGGGCGATGCCGTTGCCCATGGTGCCCGCGCCGAAGACGGCGACGGTGTGGATGGAGTTGAGAGCCAAAGCTATTTCCTCCGAGGCTGAGGAGGTTGAGGATGCAACGGAAATAAAGGATGCACGGGAGGTGGCGGAAGGTCAAGCGACCAGAGCAAGCCAGGCGGCGAGGGCGGAAAACTTTTCGTCCTGGCCCCAGGGAGGGCCGAAGGACCTGCCAAGCTCGGCGATGCGGTTCTTCAAGGCATCGGGGCGCATACCAAGAGATTTTGAGGCGCGATCGAGAAGCTCGCGTTCTTTGACGGCCTGCACGTGAATGCGGCAGCGCTTGGAGGCGTGCACGATGGCATTTCGAAAAAGCTCGCCGTCCGCCGTGTGGATCAGAGCGTGGGATGCGAGTATCTGCTCGAGGCCGGGAAGCGGGCGACCCGAAGCAAGGAGGAGCCCACACCGCACTAGCTTGCAATCCACTCGATCCAGTTCTTTTTGCAGCGTCCGAATGGCGGATGAGGCGAGTCCCCTGGCTTCATCCTGGCAGCAGGCGATGAAGTTCTCCGCTTCCTTCAGGGACATTCCTTTTGCCGTGTGATACGGCTGGCGATAGGTGTAGGTGAACGTCTTAACGAGCTCGATCCTGCGGCGGTCGAGGACCGTGGGCGACCCTTTGGTGAGCGAGAGCGCGACGAGGGCAGTCCAGCCGGAGTGCGCGCGAAAACCAACCGCGGTGGCTTGCATGGCGCAGCATTTTAATGCGGGCGGCTGCGTTTGAACAGAGTCAGACGGGTGGCGTGGCTTCGCGGAGTTCGCGGAGGATTTCTCGGGCCGCATCGGCGTCGGGAGGCATGACGAAGAGGCGCAACGTTCCGGGTTCGGCGCCTTGGCGGCGGGCGCCGATGCGGTTTTCGCGGAGGCAGTCTTCGAGGATTTGCGCGAAGGCGGCGTCTTCACCGCTCCAGACCTCGACGGTGGCGTGGGCCGGATTCCAATCCGCTGAGCGCGTGATGTCTGGTCCGGCCGGTTCGTCGGGGAACGTGGGTTCTTCGACGGCAAAGGGTGCAGACTGATAGATGGGATCGAGCAGCGAGTGGGCGCGGGCGACATCGGAACGGAAGACGCGGACTTCGTATTTGGGCCGCGGAATGCCGAGCTCGAAGACGAAGTGATCGTTGGTGGTTTTCACGTGGTGCTGGATGCCGGCTTCGCGCAGCGCGGCAATGGCCTGGCTGACGGCAACGGGGTCGCCGCTCTTCCAGACCATGTCAATGGGCTCACTTCGCTCTTTAACATTGAGGGGGCGGCCGCGGAGTTCTTCCGGGACGAGTTCGATTCCACACACTGTGCAGCGATCGTGCGTGGAAGTGTATTCAGCGTTGCAGAGCGGACAGAACTTCATGGTTTCGCCAAACTCATCGAATTCGGACTCGACATCTTAGAGCACGCGCCCTCACATGATGTCGGTTGCAATGCTGGGGCCAAGCCATGATTCCTCGACTCCGGGCCGATGAAGAAGATCGGCCCTCCGCTCGAAATGACAGAGAGAGCCTTCTGGGCCTCGCTTAGAAAATGTCGTCAGTAGCGTTCGACGGCGAGGGCGACAGCGTTGCCTCCGCCGAGACAAAGCGCGGCAATGCCGCGCTTCAGATTGCGGCGGTGGAGCTCGTAGAGCAGCGTGACGAGAATGCGCGCGCCGGAAGCGCCGATGGGATGGCCGAGGGCGACGGCGCCGCCGTTCACGTTGACCTTTTCGGGATTGAGGCGGAGCTGGCGCATGACGGCGATGGCGGCGACCGCGAAGGCTTCGTTCAGCTCGACGAGGTCCACATCTTTGTCGCGGTCCCAGCCGGTTTTCTGGAGAAGTTTTTCGACGGCGTCCACGGGAGCCATCATGACCCACTTGGGCTCGAGGCCGCTGACAGCCTGCGCCACGATTCGCGCCATGGGCTGCTTGCCGAGCCGAGCGGCATTGCGGTCGCTGGTGACGACGAGGGCTGCTGCGCCGTCGTTGGTGCCGGGAGCATTGCCGGCGGTGACGGTGCCGTCTTTCTTGAAAGCGGGCTTGAGCCTGGCGAGGGCTTCCATGGTGGTGTCCTCGCGGGGCGATTCGTCGTACTTGACGACGAGGGGATCGCCTTTTTTCAGCGGGACTTCGACGGGAAGAATCTGCGATTCGAAGAAGCACGACTTGCGCGCGCGGACGGCTTTCTGGTGGCTTTCGACGGCGAAGTGGTCCTGCTCCTCGCGCGTGATGCCGTATTTTTCGGCGACGAGCTCGCCGGTGTTGCCCATGTGAAAGTTTTCGTAAACGTCCCAGAGGCCGTCGCTGATCATGGAATCGATGATCTTGCCGTCGCCGAGGCGATAGCCGGTGCGGGCCTGCGTGAGGAGGTAGGGGCAGTTGGACATGCTCTCCATGCCGCCCGCGACGAGGAGTTCCGTTTCGCCGGTCTGGATGGCTTGCGCGGCGAGCGCCACGGCTTTGAGGCCGGAGCCGCAGACCTTGTTGATGGTCATGGCGGCGACGCGAGGATTGCAGCCGCCTTTGAGAGCGGCCTGGCGGGCCGGGTTTTGACCGAGGCCGGCCTGGACAACGTTACCGAGAATGACTTCGTCGACTTGGCCGGCGTCGATGCCGGCGCGGCGGATGGCTTCGGCGACGGCCTTTGCGCCAAGCTCGGTGGCGGAAAAACTGCTCAGGCCACCCTGGAATTTTCCGATGGGGGTGCGGACGGCAGAGAGGATGACGGGAGTTTCCATGGCGGCGCCTCCAGAAAGCGACAAACTCCATTATACAAGAGATAGCGGAGGCGAGTCCGCTGCGAGACTCGCGGAGGACGGACTCGCGCCCGCCCTCGACGCGAGCGTCATTAGTTTCCGGCGGCGGCTTCCGAGGAAGTGGGATTGCCTTCGTCGGCAGAGGGTCCGTAAAGCGCCGGCACCGGGATGCCAAGCAGCCGGAAATAAACCGTAAGCTGGGCACGATGGTGGATCATGTGGTTCATGATCATGGTGCGGAGCACGCCAACGCGAGGCAGTGTGAAAACGTTCTTGCCTCCCGCCAGGAGCGACCAATTCTTCACCATCTCCTGGTCGCTGGCGCCGGCAATGGCAGCGCGGGCTGCGGCGCAGCCTTTGTCGAAAGCGGCGAGAGCCTCCCTGCGATTGGCGATCTTGGGAGGCTGGTATGCCGGGCCGCCCACGGGCGCGTAATCCAACTCTTCGGTCTGCAGGGTCATCGGGGCCCATTCCGGCATGGTTGCAAGGTGGCTGGTCAGCCAGCCAACCGTGCCGGACTTCTCGTGCGGCTTCCAGTCCCACTTCTCGTCTGGAACCCGCTCCAGAGTCTTGCGTGTGTTTTGCATTTCCTGGTCGTATTCGCCGAGCATGCTCTGCCCAATGGTCATGTTGGTCTCCTTGCCGAGAGTTGATACCGTGGGGCCGATATTAGGCGAAGAAAAAGCGAATTGTCAAGAGCGCAGTTCCTCGCTGGCCTATCGGTGAGACGGCCGGTTTGAGCACGCCTCAAACTACTTAGTTGCGCGGACAGGAGAATTGGTGACACCGAAAACCGAGGACTGGGAACGAGTATTTACGGCCGCGGATGCAAGGAGGGGGGCTTGCTTGGAAGCTCGGCTAGCGGGAGAATCGCCGCATGGCACACCAATTCACGACCTCGTATTTGAAAGATTCGATCGATTTGTTCCGGTATTACAAAAAGCTGGGCGACCGCGCGGTGGAACAGTGTACGGACGAGGCGCTGTTCGCCGCGTTGGACCCGGAGTCGAATTCGATCGCGATCCTGGTGAAGCACATGGCAGGCAACATGAGGTCGCGGTGGAGGGATTTTCTGACGACGGACGGCGAGAAGGCGGACCGGAACCGGGATACGGAATTCGAGGCGCCTCCGAAGACGCGCGGGGAGTTGCTGGCGCTGTGGGAAGCGGGCTGGAGTCACGTCTTCGCGGCGCTGGAACCACTGACGGATGCCGACCTAACGCGGACGGTGACGATCCGGACGGAGCCGCATTCCGTGATGCAGGCAATCAACCGGCAGATGGCGCACTACGCGCACCACGTGGGACAGATCGTGTTTCTTGCGAAGCATTTTGCGGGGCCAGGATGGAAGACACTGAGCGTGCCGCGCAACAAATCGGCGGAATTTACGGCCAACGTCGCGGCGGGGAAGATTTCGCAGCGATAAGCCAGAGGTGACAGGCAGGAATGCCTGTCCCGCGGCCCGCAATATCCGCTACGATGATTAGGCATGGCCACGCTCTTTCCCCTCGCGCCGCAGGATGATTCACTCTCCGGGCTGAATGACGCGCAACGCCGCGCGGTGACGCACGGCGAGGGGCCGCTGCTGGTGATTGCCGGGGCGGGCACGGGCAAGACGAAAGTCATCACGGAGCGAATTCGCTATCTTCTCGCAAGCGACCTGGCGCGCTCCGGCGAAAGCATCCTGGGGCTTACGTTTACGAAAAAAGCCGCGGGCGAGATGAAGTCGCGCGTGGTGAAGTCGGCGGGCGAGCGCGGGAAGGACGTGACGCTGGCTACGTTTCACTCCTTCTGCGAAACGCTGCTGCAGGAGGCCCAGCCGGGCCGCATCGCGCTCGAGGCCGTGGACCACTGGATTCTGTTGCGGCGAAACCTGGCGCGGCTGCGGCTCGAAAAGTACCGGCGGCTGGCGGAACCCGGCCAGTTCTTGAGCGATTTCATCGCCTTTTTCTCCCGGTGCCAGGACGAGCTGGTTTCCAGCGGGGATTACCAGGGGTTTGCGGACGCTCTGGCGGCACAGCTTGAGGCGGAGCGGGGCGCGCTGGACGAGGATACGTACAAAGAGCGCGCCGAGCAGGCGGCGCTGCAGCAGGAAATTGCGCGGGCTTACCGCGGGAGCGAAGAACTGCTGCGGGAGAAGCGCGCGGTGGCGCTGAACGGGCTGATCGCCGAGGCGGTCGCGCTGCTGCGCGAAAACGCCGGGATGCGAGCAAAGCTTCAGGAACGCTACGAGCACATCCTGGTGGACGAATTTCAGGACACCAACATCGCGCAGCTCGAGCTGCTGCACCTGCTCTCCGCCGAACCGCGGAACATCGTGGTGGTGGGCGACAACGACCAGGCCATCTACCGGTTCCGCGGCGCGTCCTTCGGCAGCTTCAAGCTGTTCCTGGAACGCCTTGCGGGCTGGCGGGCGGGCCAGGATTCTTCGAGATTCCGCGTCACGCTGACGGAGAACTACCGCTCGACGCCGAACATCCTGCGCGTGGCGACGCAGGTCATCGCGCAAAACGAGGTCAGCGCCGATTTTCCGAAGAAGGTACTGACGGCGACAAAGCCGGAGGGCGAACGGATCCGCATCGCCGAACTGGCCACGCCGGAGGACGAGGCGCGGTGGGTGGCTGACGAGATCGAACGGCTGCACGGCGCGGGAAACCCCTGGAAAGAGTTTGCGGTGCTGTACCGACAACACGCGCACCGCGACCAGTTAGTCGAGGAGCTCTCGCGGCGGAAGATTCCGTTCGTCATCGCGAAACTTTCCATTCTGGAGCATCCGCTGGTGCGCGACGTCCTGGCATACCTGCGGCTGATCGCTGCGCCCTACGACGACATCGCCTGCGCGCGCGTCCTGGCAGCGCCGGCGTGGCGCCTGGAAGCGGCCGATGTGGTGCGGCTGGCCGAGCGCGCGGCACGGAAGCGCGGCACGGCACTCTACGATGTGCTGCAGGAGCCGCAGGCGGAACTGCCGTTCGACGCCTCGCGCACGAGCGTTCCGGAGCTCCTGGAGTTTCTCTCGGCGCAACGGAGGACTTTCAAACGGCGCACGGCCGGGGAAATCCTGGGCGACCTGATGGAGTGGCTGGAGATTCCGCAGCGAGCCGGCCCGCAGGACCGCAAATACGTAGGGCAACTAGCGGAGTTCGTGAAGGTCTGGGAGCCGAAGAGCGAAACGCGCGGGCTCACGGAATTTCTCGAATATCTGGGTTATTTCGAGCAGGCCCGCGGGACGCTGAGTCTGGAAGACGAAGCGCCGGGCGACGCCGTACAGCTCATGACGGTGCACGGGGCCAAGGGACTGGAATTTCCGCACGTGTTTCTGTTGCGCGTGAATCAGGGGGCGTTCCCGGCACGGGACCGTTCGCCGTTATTCGAATTCCCCATCCAGTTGATGAAGGAAGAGCTGCCCGCGGGCGAATTTCACATTCAGGAGGAGCGGCGGCTGTTCTACGTGGCCCTGACGCGCGCGAAGCACCGGTTGACGATCACCACGCTGACGGAGAAGAAGGGCAAGGTGCCGACGTTCATCGAAGACATGGTGATGGAACCGGCGGTGAAGCGGCGCGACGTCCAGCAAATCGCTCCGAAGGCGCGGTGGGCGGAGCCGGGCGGAAAGGATGCGAAAGCCGCGGCGGCGGATTCGCAGCTATTCCCTGCTTCGTCCGCGCCGCCGCGGATCTATTCGCGGATTGCGGCGTGGGCCGGAGCGTTTCGCCCGCCAGCGCCGGAGCCGCTGAAGCTGAGCGCTTCGGCGGTGGAGAACTATCGCAAGTGCCCGCAGCAGTATCTGTTCAGCTATCTGTGGTCGCTGCGTGAAGGGCCGCGGGCGACGCTGAGCTTCGGCAGCGTGATGCACACGACGATCAAGCGATTTATCGGGGAGTTGCGCAAAGGAAGCCGGCTGGCATTCGAGGAAGTGGCGCGAATTTTCGAGGTCGAGTGGACGAGCGCCGGATTCGAAGACGACTACCAGGAAGGTGAATACAAGAAAGACGGTATCGAGCAGCTCCGCGCGTTTCACGCGTCGGTGCTGACGGAGCCGCCGGAGGTGGCCGAGCAGGAGAAATCGTTCGAGCTGCCGCTGGAAAACAACATCGTCATCACGGGGCGGATGGACCAGATCAATCGCCTGGGGACGCCCGGCAGGCGCGACGTGGAGATCGTGGATTACAAGACAGGCAAGCCCAAGCCCGATGCCGCGGCACGAAAGGATATGCAACTCAGCCTCTACGCGCTCGCGGCGCGGGAGGTCCTGGACCTGAATCCGGTGGACCTCGTGTTTCATTACCTGCTGACGAACGAGAGGCAAGTGACTTCGCGGGATGCAAAACAGCTCGACGAAGCGGTGAAGGTCGTGCAGGAAGTGGCGGCGGATATCCGCGCCGGTGAGTTTCCGGCGAAGCCGGGATTCGTCTGCCGGAACTGCGCGTACCGGGCGATTTGTCCGGCGCATGAGGAAGCGCTGTGAGAATTCCGGAATCCATCTCCCGGAAGATATCCAACGATTCAGGAGAGATCCCTCCACCCCGTCCCGCTCCTCGACCGGGACTCCGCTCGGGATGACCGAGATGGAGAAAGAAAAAGGGCGCCGGCGGCGGTGCCGACAGCGCCCGAGGATTCCGGCAGTTTGGATTACTTACCCTTTTTCTTGGGGCCTTTTTTGTCGTCCTTCTTTCCCTTTTTCTTCATCGCGAAACTCCTTCCGACTGAGTCCGTGATCCGGCGACGAGCGCAGCGCCCGCCGCACTCGTTCTATACGGGCAAGACACGGCGGTGTCAAGAGTATTCCGGAAGAATGCGGGGCCGAAACTACTGCGCGCCGGAATAGTAGCCGTCGCGCGCCTGGATGGAAAGACCCGGGCGCTTCACGCGAACCTCGATGGAGTGATACTCGAGAGCACGGTCGGTGCCGCGGGGCGCATAGGCGAGGGTGTACTGGGTGCGGGCTTCCTCGAAAACCGCGGCGTAGAGTTGCTCCATTTCATCGCGCTTGGCGGCGTAGAAGACGTCGCCGGCGGTGGCATGGGCGTACTTGGACAAGACGGTGAGCTTGCGATTGAAATAAGCGTTCCCGACACCAACGCTGTAGACGGAGATTCCGGAGGTCAGAAGAGCGCGCACGGAATCGTCGAAGCTCACTCTGTTGTGGCGTGAATTCACACCATCCGAAATGAGAATGATGATCTTCCGCCGGTCGCGGCCGCGATCCTTGAGGAGTTCCGCCGCGGCAAAAACTGCGTCATCCACATTTTTTGTCGGCTGACCCTTCAGGATCTTTCCCGAGGGCGGAATTTGCGAAGCACCGGGTGCGGGAATTCCGTTGATTTTAGGGGATGAGTCCAGAGTCCCTCCCCCGGGAGCGGGCGGAGGCGAACTCTGTACCTTGACGCGCTTCAATTGCGTGAAGAGCTGGTCGGCGTCCTTGGTGAAGCCCTTCCCTTCCTTGAAGGTCTGGTCGAAGCGCGCCACATAGACTTCGTCACTCGCGCTGAAGCCGGCCGCAAGAGCCGGGAGGGTGGGCTCCACCTGCTCGGCGACGCGGGTTTCGAGGTCGTTGTCGATGAGGATGACGACCGACAGGGGAAAGGGTTCGCTGGAAAAGATGTCCACGTGCTGTTCGACGTTGTCTTCGAAGAGACGGAACTCATCCTTGGCGATGTCGGGAACGAGACGTCCGGCGGGATCCTTCACGGTGACGGGGACGACGACGAGATTGGTGGTGACGCGGATGCGCGCCTGGACATCTTCCTGCGAGCCGGGCGGCGAAGGACGCGAGGACTGCTGCCCGGCGGACACTACGCGCGCCGGAGCCAGGAGCGCGAGGGCGGACAGCACCGCCAGAATTTTCCGTGTACAATTCATGTTTGTCAGGTTAGACGTTCCGGGCGGGCCGCGTGACACATCTTCCGCGGTGGGCGCCGCATCTTAGGATGCCGGGGACGGAAGTGCGGGCTGTCTCCGGAGAAACGCTCCCTTTCGAGGCGATTATACAATGCAAATGGCAAGGAACCCGTTGTTGATAGGCACGCTGACGCTGGCGGCCGCGGCGATCGCATGGGCGGCGCCCGCCGGGTCGCGGCCGCAGAACCCCGCACCGCCGCAAAACCCGCAGGAGCCCGCCGGCCAGGAATCAACGATCCGGCGGCAAGTCAACCTCGTAAACGTCTTCGCGACGGTGCGGGACAAGAGCAAGCGGATCGTGACTGACTTGAAGCAGGAAGATTTCCGCGTTTTCGAAGACAACCGGGAAGAAAAGATTGCGTTTTTTTCCCGGGAATCGGCGCTGCCGATTACGCTGGGGTTGATGATTGATACGAGCGGGAGCGAGCAGAACCGCCTGCCGGCAGAGCAGGAGGCGGCTTCCCGCTTTCTGAGGCGGGTGATGCGCAAGGGCGACGAAGCGATGGTGATTTCGTTCGACCTTGACGTGGATTTGCTGTCGGATTTTACGGAAGACCGAGCGCAACTTGAGCGAGCCATTCACAGGGCGCGGATCGGCGCTGTAGGATCCGGCGGCCCGGTCACCCCGGGGCCGCTTCCCTCCTCGTCCGCACCCAACGGGACGCATTTCTATGACGCCATCTACCTGGCTTGCACGGACAGACTCGTCTCCGAAGCGGGCCGGAAGGCGCTGGTGATCATCACCGACGCCGAGGATTTCGGGAGCAAATTGCGATTGGAAGAGGCGATCGAGGCCGCGCAGCGAACGGATACGGTGGTCCATATCCTCTTGGTGCGCGATCCGGGGCAGGGTTCGCGGCCCGACATCGCGAAGAAAATCGCGGAGGAGACCGGCGGGCGCATGATCGAAGTTTCCAGTGAAAAGCGGCTCGAAGAGGCATTCGATCAGATTTCGGATGAGCTGCGCAGCCAGTACACGCTGGGCTACTACCCGAGCAACCCGAAACACGATGGCGGCTACCGCAAATTCAAGATCGAAATGGCGAATAAAGACCTAAAGGTTCTCGCGCGGCGCGGATATTACGCGCCGAAGAGCTGAGCTCTCGGGAACGAGCCGGCCGGGATGCCAACCTCCCGGCAAAGCGGGGACAGCCGCCTGGGCTGCTACACGGTCTTCCCACATAACCAGAATGCCGCCCTCCCGATCGGGTCGGGACAAGTTCCGGGCGGCGCTGCATAGATTTGCTCCGCGTCAGTTCGGGGGATTCCTAATTACCGCTGGGCTTGGCGGGAGTGGTGTCCACGTTGCGGGCGAAGTAACCGCGTCGGGCGCGGACTTGCAGGCCCTTGCGGTCCAGCACTTCAATCTTGATCTTGTGGTATTTCCCGTTGGCGACGTAGTTCGTCGGATTGTAGGCAATGGAATACTGGCTGCGCAGCTCGTCGCCGATGTCCTGAAAAGACTGGTCGAGATCGTCCACGTGATAGGGGAAAAACGCGCGGCCGCCGGTCTCCTCGGCGATGTCCTCGAGAATCTTGTCACCCTCGTTCTTGTGAATCTTGCGGTCGGCAATCTTTTCCTTGTTGGTTTCGGAGAGGGAGACCCACTGCGTGCTGGTGCTGATGGTGTAAATGACCACGCTGGTGCGCTGCGCCATCTCGATGGCTTCGGAGCGGGTGCGCTCGGAGAGATTGTCCTCGCCGTCGCTGATAAGAATCATGACGCGGCGGACTACGTCGGGCTGGTCCCCGGGCGGGCGCGGCGGATGGCTGAGCTGATTCTTGCAGGCGTCATAAATGGCGTCATAAACGGCCGTGCCGCCCCCGGCCTTCATCTTCACGATCTCGTCGCGCAGGCGGCCGGCATCGTCGGTGAAGGCTTGCTGGACGTAGGGACGGTCATCAAAGGTCATGACGAAGGATTGATCTTTGCCGCGGCGGAGGACGTTGTAGAGGAATCCGACGGCGGCGTCCTTCTCAAACTGAATGCGATCGCGGATGCTGTTGGAGGTGTCCAGGAGCATGCCGATCCGCAAGGGGAGATCGGTCTGGCGGCTGAAGTAGCGTATGTCCTGTTGGGCGCCGTCGTCCACGACCCTGAAGCTGTCTTTATCTAGATCCGCGACGAGCTTGTTGCGGCGGTTGAGGACGGTGAAGAGTACGTCCACAAGGTTGATCTCCCGGACGATGGTCTGGGGAGAGCGCTGCGGGGCAGCGGGCTGCTGCTGATGGGGCGGCGCGGACGCCGAGCCGCTCGGGGCAGGCTGCTGTTGCGCCCGATCGTTCACGGCGATGAGGAGGAGCGCGGCGGCCAGCAGGACGACGATGGGTGTGCGTCGCATGATGGAAAATTATAGGGACGCGCCTAGCAACGCGTCAATGCGCACTTCTTGCTCACCGGCAGCCGCGGCGAGCTGCCGGAGATAGGCGCGCAAGTCAGCCGGCAGGGGCGCGCGCACGTCGATGGCTGATCCCATGCGTGGATGCGCGAAAACGAGCCGCGCGGCATGGAGAAAATTGCGGCTGAGCTCGGGTAACGGGGTCTTGCCGATGTGCTCCCGGCGCGCCGCTCCGTAGAGCGTGTCGCCTACGACGGGGTGCCGCAACGCGGAGAAGTGCACGCGGATTTGATGCGTGCGGCCGGTGTGCAGTTGGACCTCGACGAGAGTGAAACCATCGAGACGCGAGAGAACGCGCCAGTCGGTGCGGGCTTCGCGGGCCCGGCCCGCGGCCTTCTGCCGCGTGGTCATGCGAATCCGGCGCTTGGGGTCGCGGCCGATGGCGAGCTCGATGCGGCCGCTTTCCTGGGCGAGTTTTCCCTCGACGAGCGCGATGTAGGTCTTTGAAACTTGGCGCTGTTGGAATGCTTCGCTGAGCCGGGCGTGGGTGAGATCGTCCTTGGCCACGACAATGACGCCGGAGGTTTGCTTGTCGAGGCGGTGGACGATGCCCGGGCGGAGGGCGTCGCCGCCCTGCGAGAGCGGTTGCCTGCGGCCGAGAAGCGCGTTGACGAGGGTTCCGGTGGACTGGCCTGCGCCGGCGTGGACAGTCATGCCGGCGGGCTTGTTGACGACGAGCAGGTCCTCGTCCTCATAGAGAATATCGAGCGAAATCGCTTCCGGCTGTGCCTGGAGGGGAGGCCTCGCCTGGAGATGGATTTCAATGCGTTCGCCGCTGCGGAGCTTCCGGGAGCCTTTGGCTGCGCGGCCGTCCACCTGAACGTGGCCGGCGACGATCAGCTCCTGGACGCGGGTGCGGCTCAGTTCCGGCAGGCGCGCAGTGAGATAGCGGTCGAGCCGCAGGCCGGCGTCTTCCGCGCCGGAAATAAATTCGTGTTTCATGCGGCTTGATTCGGCGAGCAGTCCCTTGGAGAGCGAGACGGCTCATTGCGGATTTTCTTGGAGGGAGCAGCGAAGAGACGAAATGACGGAAAATTCCTCATGGCTAGCTCTGCGAGGAGTGCCTGGAAGGTTCGGGCGCGGAGTCTTTCGCGCCGAAGAGCATTTCGAGAATAACGAGCGCGGCGCCGATGGAGATGGCGGAATCCGCCACGTTGAAGGCGGGCCAGTGGTAGCTGCCGAGCCAGACTTCGAAGAAGTCGGTGACAGAGCCGTGCAGGATGCGGTCGGTCAAATTGCCGGTGGCGCCCCCGAGAAGCAGGGCCAGGCCTGCAGCAGAGAGGCGGCCACCGCTCCGGCTGGCGACGAAGAGCCAGGCGAGCGCGCCAATCACAATGACGGAGCCGATGACAAGGACGATACGAAGCCAGGGTGTCGAGGAATCCGACAGCAGGCCGAAGGCGATGCCGGGATTGCGGCTGTGGACGAGATAGGCGAAGTTGTGAAGCAGCTCGCGGCGGAAGCCTTCGGGCGTCTGCGTCTCGAACCAGGCCTTCGTGGCGCGGTCGAGGAGCACCACGGCCAACGTCAGCCAAAGCCAACGCAAACGCGCCGGAAGTTGCATCAATCCACCGCCACGGTCTGTTCGATTTCTGCGAGGGCATCGGTGCAGCGTTCGCAGATGGCAGGGTAGCGCTTGTTTTCGCCGACGTGGGTCGAGTAGTTCCAGCAACGCTCGCATTTCTGGCCAGCGGCGCGCTCCACCTTGACCACCAGTCCCTTGACAGTATCCAAGCGAAACCCATCTGCCAGGCCATCTTTCGCAAGTTCAACCTGAGAAACAATAAACAGATAACGCAGCTCAGCACGGTAGCGAAGAAGAATGCCTTGGGCCTCAGGTGTCTCACCCTTTAGCGTCACCTTCGCTTCGAGCGAGCTGGAAATTGTCTTGTTGTTCCGTGCCTGCTCAAGTGCAGCAAGGACCACGGATCGCCCATCCGTCGAAAGCCATTCCCATTGTCCCCGTGTTCCGGAATCAAGTTCTTGAGTCAGTTCCGATACCTCCGGAAAAAGAGCCTTGTGGACGCTGTCGGGTTCGTCTTTCGTCTTGGGCAGATACTTCCAGATTTCCTCGGAGGTAAAAACCAAGATGGGTGTGAGCAATCGCACGAGCGCGCTCGTGATTTTGTACACGGCTGTTTGCGCGGAGCGGCGCGAAGAACTCTTTGCTGCCTTGGTATAGAGGCGGTCCTTCAAGACATCGAAATAAAAAGCGCTCAGATCCACGACGCAAAAATCGTGGATAGCGTGATAGACGCGGTTGAATTCGTAGGCCTCGTGCCACTCGCGGCACTTTTTGACCAGGTCGGCGGTGCGCTCGAGCATCCAGCGGTCCATCTCCTCGAGCTGGCCGTTGGGAATCGCGTCGCGCGGGGGATCGAAATCCCCGAGATTGCCGAGGGCGAAGCGGAAGGTGTTGCGGATCTTGCGGTAGGCTTCGGAGAGCTGGGTCATGACGCGCTCGGACATGCGCACGTCGGCGAAATAGTCCTGCGACGCCACCCACAGGCGGAACAGATCGGCGCCCCATTTTTCGCAGATTTCGGCGGGCTCGATGACGTTGCCCAGCGACTTCGACATGGGCCGGCCGTGCTCGTCGAGCGCCCATCCGTACGTCATGACCTGGCGGTACGGAGCGCGGTCGCGCACGCCCACGGAGATCAGCAGCGAACTGTGGAACCAGCCACGAAACTGGTCCGGCCCTTCGAGATAGATGTCGGCGGGCCACTCGCCCGGTCCGGTCAAGACGGCGAGGTGCGAGGAGCCGGAATCAAACCACACGTCGAGAATGTCGTTTTCCTTGCGCCACCGGGCCGCGCCGCATGGGCACTTCGTGCCCTCCGGGAGCAATTCTTCGGACGAGTGGCGGTACCAGGCATCCGCGCCTTCCTTCTCGAACCACTTCACGACATTGCGAAGCGCGCGGAAATCCTCGAGCTGCTTGCCGCAGCCCTCGCAGAAGAAAACGATGATGGGGACGCCCCAGAAGCGCTGGCGGGAGACGCACCAGTCGGGGCGCTCGGCGATCATCGAAGACATGCGGTCTTCGCCCCAGGCGGGAAACCATTTCACGTTGTGGATTTCCTCAAGCGCTTCCTGGCGAATCGTTTTTGAATGATCGCGGGCGGCCTGGTCCATCTTGATGAACCACTGCTCCGTGGCTCGGAAGATAACCGGGTTGTGGCAGCGCCAGCAGTGCGGGTAGCTGTGCTGCAGCTTTCCTTCGCCCAGCAGCGCGCCGCGCTCGCCAAGAAGCTTGACGATGATGGGGTTCGATTTGAAAACGTCCTTCCCCTTGTATTCGGGCAGGCCCTCGATGAAAACGCCCTTGTCGTCGAGCGGGGCATAGGTCTCGAGGCCGTATTTCTGTCCGGTGGAGAAATCGTCCGCGCCGTGGCCGGGCGCCGTGTGCACGATACCGCTGCCCTGATCGAGCGTGACGTAGCCGGCGAGGACCCCGGGGACTTCAAGGGGCAGGAACGGGTGGCGGAACTTCATTCCTTCGAACTCGCTGCCCTTGAATTTCGCGCGAACCTTCGCTTCCTGGATGCCGCATTCCGATTGAAGCGCGGCAACGCGCTCCCCGGCGAGCAAGAGAACCCCGCGCTCGGTTTCGACGACGGAGTATTCGAAATCCGGATGAAACGCGAGGGCGCGGTTGTGCGGAAGCGTCCAGGGGGTCGTGGTCCAGATGACGGCGCTGACGCCGGCGCCGACTTTTTTCGCGGACTCGGCCGTGAGGGGAAACTTCACCCAGATGGAGGGGCTGGTGTGATCTTCGTATTCGACTTCGGCCTCGGCGAGCGCGGTGCTGTCGTGGATGCACCAATAGACAGGCTTGCGGCCGCGATAGACGTAACCCTTTTCCATGAAATCGAGGAAGGTGCCGGCGATGGTGGCCTCGTACGGATTGCTCATGGTGAGGTAAGGATCGTCCCAGCGGCCGAAGATGCCGAGCCGCTTGAAATCGCGGCGGTGCTGGTCCACATAACGCGAGGCGAATTCGCGGCACAGGCGGCGAAACTCCGCGGGAGGGACTTTGCCCTTGCCGCCAAGTTCCTTTTCGACCTGGGTCTCGATGGGCAGTCCATGGCAATCCCATCCGGGCACGTACGGGGCGCGGAAGCCA